>NZ_JACHMI010000001.1:12096693-12438387 GCF_014207985.1 Nonomuraea rubra
CCTCCCGCCGCCGAGGAGCAGCACCGTAGGGCGGCTTGGCAGTAGCAGCACGCAGTGGAAGCTCCACAGACAAGGCGGAGGCGCGCGGAGCAGAGGATGCGAGAGGACTGGTCGGCGACGACTCGACGGCGGAAGCCGGCAACAGCGGCTCAGCACCACCAGCGTCCATCCCCGCCTCCGACCGCCGCCCCCGTGCTTCGGACAGCGACCGCCCCTCGCCATCCGACTGCTTACTCGGAGTGTCGAGTGAGCGCTCAGCGTCCATTCCGGGAACCTGCTGAGGCCGGGAGGGCTGTTCGGGAAGCCGGGTCTTGGCGACGGCCAGGATGACGGCGGGCCGACGGGGTGCGGCCGTGGTGTGCGGAGTGCCGGTCTCCGGCTGCCTGACATGTAACCCGGGATTCGTGTTGTGTGCCTGCGCCGCTCCCGTGGGCGCGTCCGTGTCAGGTGCCGGTGTGAGGCGCGCGGAACCGCTGGAGCCGGTCGCGAGCGCGCGCCGCCTGGCCCAGGCGCCCGCGTGCGCGCCGAGCAGCAGCAGGAGGATCCCTCCCGCCACGTAGAGGCCGTACTGGCCGATGTTCCCGATCGGCGACTCGCTCGACTGGGCCTTCACGCCATCGCTCTGCACGGGAGCCTCGTCGGCGCCGTCTTTCGTATCGGCCGGGACCAGACCGTCGTTCTCGCCCTGGTCGACAGCGGAGGGGATGGGAAGGTTGCCGCTCGGGTCGGCGTCCGGAATGTCGGGCAGCTTCGTGGTCGTCGGCTTACGGGTGGGTGTGGTCGGCTTGCGCGAGGGAATCGCCTGCTTCTTGGCGGGCAGCGTCGGCAACGCATCGACGCCCCGGGCGTCTCTGTTCTTCGGCGCCTGCGCGCTGTCGGTGGCCTTCCTGGTCGGCTGGGCCGCCGGTGGGGCGGGGAAGGTGACGTACGCGGCCGCCGAATCGCCCGACCCGATCGAACCGCCGTCGCCGTCCCCTCTGAACGCCTTGACGGAGAACCCCACCTTCTGGCCCGCCGCCTTGGACGGCACGGCAAGCACCGCCTTGCACGAGGAACCCGCGCAGGCACTGTCGGCGGACAGCCGCCCCACGACACCGGACTGCGTGTTGGAGACCTCGTACGACTGCAGGTCGGGCTCTGATCCCTTGTTCCAGGTGACGAGAACCTTGTCGGTGCCCTGCCTGCTCGCGTTCACGCCTCCTGGCGCTTCGGCCGGCCGCCGCAACTTGAACGTGGTGCTCGCGTACCTGCTTCCGGTGATCTCCCCCTTGAGGGTCACAGTGAAGGTCCCGTTGGGGGCATCGCCCGCGTCGAAGGTGCCGGACAGCGTCTGGTTGGCCCCACCTGAGGCGACCTTCTGGCTGGGCGTGGAAGGTCCGTCCACGTACAGCCCCATCCTCAACTGCATGAGCCCCGTACGCGCGGAGACCACCACCGACGAACTCGAGATCACCTCCCCATCGGAGGGTGACGTGATCTGCCCAGAGGAGCCAACCCGTCCGGAGAGCCCGACCTGTTCAGAAAGCCCGACCCGTTCGGAAATCCCGGCCTGCCCGGAGAAGCCGGCCTGTCCGGCGAAGCCGACCTGTGCCGTCATCGCCGACGCCTGGGCACTACCGCCGAGCGCGATGGATCCGGCCACGATCATCCCTGCGGCTACAACTCTGCCGACTACCGACACGACGCTTCCCTCCATCGAGAGCCTCGCGCCGCCTGAGCACCCTCGGGGCATTCACGCGACGACCGGAAGTGCTGTGCGCCCGGCCGATACGGTCACCGACCGTCCCAGGACCCGCACCCTAGCGACTGTGTTCCTGCTCTCCCAGGCTCCTTGACGCATACGGCATGGACCGAGGGTAAGCGGAACCTTACGGTAGATATCCAGCTCTTGGACACCACGTCTAAGAAGTCGTGACTTGATTGCGACCTTGCCCCTCAGACCTCAACCACCCCATAACGCCCACCTCCTCGAACCTCCCCCTCTTCCTGTCATTCAGCGCACAGCCGCCGCCCCATCTGAGGGCTGTCACCCATCCATGGACGGGCCTTCAGTTCGCGCTCTCTGGATGCACTCGGACACCTCGGCGGCCCGCATCCATGCGCACGAGTAGATCCGGCTCGCTGCAGATGCTCATGCCCGGCAGCAGGAACCCATCGCTTCATCAGTCGGGTGTCCATACCGTGGAGCCGGCACGGGACCTGCCTTGTACGGTGCGGGGGCCTAATAACGGCAGCGAGATGGGCAAGGCAGTCCAGACGTCGGCGATGTCGTCGGTTATCTCGCACTTCGTTAGCTCGACGTCGTTCTCCGCGGCCAGTTCGGAGGCCCTGCGGCAGGCTCCTTCTGGGTCGATCAGCGCCAGTTTGGCTGCTGCGAGGGCGCTGAGGTCGGCGGCGCTGCTGGCTCGGTGGTGGGCGACGCGTACGGAACCCACCGTGGCGAGTGCGGTAGCCGTCGCCATCAGGAGGCCCATGAGCGCCACACCCCACAGGGTGGCCGAGCCGCGGTCCTTGGGATTGATCGTTTACTCCTGGGGTTGGGCGAGGGAAGTTTCGGCGCCTGGGGCGGGGGCGGTGTGTTGTCACTGTTCGGTGGCTGCGGTGGCTGTGGCTGAGACGCGTACTGCAGGCAGGGATTCGCCCCAGGAAGGGCGTACTTCTACGGTGATCTCCACTTTGGTGAGCTCAGCGCCGCGAGTAATGGCTACTTGGGCGTTCGGGCGGGTGGCTGTTTGGGTGAAGGCGCGAACCTGATCCAGGGGTTCGCCTCTGGCTGCGGCGCGAGCCGCCATCCGGGCGGCGTCCACGCATTCGAGTTGGACTCCGACTGCTTGGATGGCCCACAGGGCTGCAGCCAGGACGACCATGAGGGCGGGCAGCATCGCGGCGGTCTCGGCCGTCACCGAGCCCCGCGATGCCGACCGCTTGCTGCTCTTGGAGGTCCGCGCGCGGCGCGGCGTCATTCCTGCCCGGTTTTGAGTGCTCGGTCGATGAGTGAGGTCAGCATTTCCTGGACTTCTGGGCTGCTCACGACCTTGAAGAGGAGAGCAGCGAAGGCACAGGCCGCGATGGTTCCGACCGCGTATTCAGCGGTGGACATGCCGTGCTCTCGGTGGGTGGCCGCGTAGTGGAGCCACTTGTTCATTCGCGGCCGGGAACTGTTGCTGATGCGGTGTCGCTTGCCGATCGAGGAAGAGGGGGGTGACTGGTCGGAGGTAGAAGTGGTCGGGGCGCTGGAGTCCCTTTGGCGGATGGCGAGGGCGCTTGTGGAGGGCTCGTGAGTGCGCCGATCCGCGGCGGTGCTGTGGCGTGGAGTGGTGGTCACTGGGGTGGTCGTGGCAGGGCCGGTGGTTACGGGGCCGGTGGTTACGGGGGTGGTGATTGCGGGGGTGGCGGTTGCGGGGGTGGCGGTTACGGGGGTGGCGGTTGCGACTGTGCGGCGGGGGTGCTGCCGGGGTGTGGAGAAGGTGACCACAGGGGCTGTCGGGCTTCCGGTGATCAGGGTGCGTGTTTGAGCGGGTGGTGTGGTGGTGCCGGCAGGCGATGTGGCGGCTGCGATGTCGTCTGGCGTCGTGGCGGGACTGTGCATCTTGCCTCCAGGGGTTGGAGCCGGGGTTTTGACCGGCGGGAGTTCAAAGGGTGGCGGAGGCGGGGTGGGGAGATGCGGGCCGAACGGCGTTCTGTGGATAAGGGTGACGGCCTGGTCGCTGCCTTGTGGATGGAGCATGAGGTTGAGCTCAGTCTCACGAGAACGCAGAGCGGACCTGCAGGGATGGAAACGTGTTGACGCACGGGGCGGCGCGGGCGTGGGAACACGGTGCTCGCAGAGGGCAAGGCGCACGGGATAGGGGCACGCGCAGGCGGAATCCGGGCGCGGCCATGAGGCCGGTCGCACGCCTGGGGCCAGGAGCACGCGCGCACGCCCTGCCCCCGCCACGCGATCAAGCACAGGCTGGTACGGCGGTGTACTTGGGCGCGGCGGGGACGGTCAGGCACAGCCCGGTGCGGTGGGGGCTCGGGCGCAGCGGGCGGGATCAAGCACAGGTCGGTACGGCGGTGGGCCCGGGGCGCGGCGGGGACGAGGGCGGCCGGGAGTCAGGGTGGCGCGGTGGTGTGCTCGGGGATGGTGGTGCGTAGGTTTCGTGATCACCGGGCGTGGGCGGGGTGGGGATTCGGAGAGCGTGGTTTGTGCCGGTGGGGGGCTCAGGGCATGGCGAAGGTTGAGGCTAGGCCTGCTATCACCGGGATGATGCCGAGGAGGACGAAGGCGGGGAGGAAGCACAGGCCCAGGGGGGCGACTGCCTTTACGCCGACGCTTCTTGCTGCGGCGACTGATGCGGCTCCGGATGATTCTCGGGCGTCGTCGGCCAAGCGTTTCAGGACGTCGGCTACGGGGGCGCCGCTCTGGGCTGCTCGGCTCATGGCTCTGGAGAGCTGGCCCATGGCGGGGTCTTTGGCGAGGGATGCCCAGGTTGGGTCGGGGTCGGCGCCCAGGCGTAGTTGGGTGCTCACCCATGCCAGGCGCTCGCCTACGGGGCCTCCTATCGCGTGGGCGGCGATTTCGGTGGCGGCGCTCACCGGTCTGCCCGCGTGTAGGCAGGCGGTCATCAGATCGGCGGCGAAGGGGAGGTCGGCGGCTATGCGGCGGTGGTCGAGATGGGGTTGCTGGAGTGCTCTTTTGTGGAGGAACAGGGCTGTTGCGGGGGTGATGAGGATGCCTGCCATGGCTCCTGGGATGCCGCCGATCAGGAGGAAAGAGAGCAGGCCTGCGGCGGTGGCGGTGAGTGTTGTTCTGCGGGTGACGCGGTTTGGGTGAGTGGGGGGATGAGGGGCTTGGGGGGATGTCAGGTCTGGACGTAGGCGGGTTAGGCGTTCTGTGGGGGTTCGGGGGGAGAGCCACAGCCAAGCCGATGTTGCGGCGCAGAGGGCGGAGAGGAGTTGGAGCATCGGTGGGTCCGATCGGGTCAGGATTGGGCTCGGGTGGCCATGCGGGTGGTCCACCACAGGCCGCAGACGTCCAGGGTGACGCCGGCCAGTAGGCACATGAGGCCGGGGATGGTGCCGAAGAGGAAGGACAGGGGGTGCATGTTCAGGGCTGCGGCCATGAGGAGGCCGAGGGCCGGGAGTGCGGCGAGCATGCGGGCAGTGGTGCGGGGGCCCGCTAGTTGGGCCGCTACGTCTTGGCGATGGGCGTGGGCGGCTCGTAACGTGTGCGCGACCCGGTCGATCAAGGAGGCCAGGCCTGCGCCTGCTGTGGTGCTGACCTCCCAGCAGGCTGCCAGGTGGCGCAGGCCCTCGCCTCCTTCTTGGGGGGCTGATGAGGTCAGGGCCGCTGAGACGTCACCGCCGTCCCGTGCGGCCGCGATGACCGGGCGCAGGAGGGCTGGGTCTGGGAGGTCGACTGCTGTGATGGCTCTGGTCAGGGCGTCGCTCGGGGTGCGGCCGGCGGAGAGCTCTGCTGCGAGGGACTGGCACAGCTCGATCGACGCGCGTCGCCAGGCCTCGGCGCGGCGGGCTGGGGTCGGCGTGGCTCTGGGGTGAGTGAGGAGTTTGAGCAGGGATTTCCATCGAGGGGTGGGGGCGGGTGAGGTCAGCAGGTTGTTCAGGCGGGTTGTGGCCGTGTTGGGGCCTGTCCACAGCCAGACGGCGCAGGCTGTGGACAACGCGGCTATGAGGATGCTGGTCATGGTCTGGTTTCGTCCGGGCTTGTGATGGCCTGCTTGTGATGGCCCAGCTGGCCTGTGGTTTTTTTGGGGGCGGTGGTTGGGCGGTGGTGAGGGTGGGTTTGCTAGGGGCGGGCTCGTTGGGCTAGGGCTTCGTAGCCGGGGCCGGGGTGGGTGCGACCTTGGGGGTCGAAGGTCAGAGCGGGGATCGACTCGACGAAGCCGGACGGTGTTCTGGAGAGGAGGCAGACTTCGGCGACGCGTCTTCGGCCGTCCGGGCGGCCTCGCGTCAGGTGGATGACCGCGTCGAGGGCCGCTGCCAGCTGACTGTGTACGGCCTCTCTCGTCAGGCCCGCCGCGCAGCCGAGTGCTTCCAGGCGTGGGGGGACGTCGGCCGCCGTGTTCGCGTGCAGGGTGCCGCAGCCGCCCTCGTGGCCCGTGTTCAGGGCGGCCAGGAGGTCGACTACTTCGGCTCCGCGTACTTCTCCGACTACCAGGCGATCGGGGCGCATTCTGAGTGCCTGGCGTACCAGGTCGCGCAGGCCCACTCCGCCGGCGCCCTCCAGGTTGGCCGGGCGGGTTTCCAGGCGGACCACGTGAGGGTGGAGGGGGCGGAGCTCGGCTGAGTCCTCCACCAGTAGGAGGCGGTCGCCCGGGTCGGCCAGGGAGAGGAGGGCTGACAGGAGGGTGGTCTTGCCCGTGCCTGTGCCGCCTGTGACGAGGAAGGCGAGTCTGGCGGTGACCATGGCGGTGAGCACGGGGATCGCGGGCGGGGCGATCATGCCTGCCGTGACGAGGTCCTGCAGGGTGAAGGCGCGGCGGGGTGGGAGGCGCAGGGAGACGCAGGTGCCGCCGGACGCGATCGGGGGAAGTACGGCGTGGAGGCGGACTCCGCCGGGGAGGCGGGCGTCCACGTACGGGGAGGCGTCGTCGAGGCGTCGGCCTGCGGCGGTCGCGAGGCGTTGGGCCAGTCTGCGGACGGATCCGTCGTCGGTGAAGGTGATCGAGGTGCGGCGTAGGCCGGTGCCGTCGTCGATCCAGACCTCGCGTGGGCCGTTGACCAGGACATCCGTTACGTCCGGGCGGGCCAGGAGTGGTTCGAGAGGGCCTGCGCCGATGAGGTCGGCGCAGAGGGCCCGGGCTATGGCGAGGATCTCCGCGTCGCCGTAGACGGACTTCTCGGCTCTCAGGGCCAGTGCTACTTGGGCGGCGGTGGGCTCGACGCCTGTTCTGGCCAGGCGGACGCGTACCGCCTCCACCAGCTCTGGGGAGACCGGCGCCGGCGGCGGGTCCGGGGAGAGGGCGGTTGGCGGTTCGGGGGCCGGTGTCCTCCGTGGTTGAGGCTGGTGAGCGGGTTTAGGGCTTGGGTGGGTGCGAGGGGATGGTGGGTCTTGGGCCAGCCGGGTTCGGGGTGGCTCGTTGGGGTGTGGGTTCTGGGGGCGGGGTGGGGTGGTGGGGTTCGGGATCATGTGGCTGGGAGGAGGTCTCGGAGCAGGGAGGTGCACAGGGCGCCTAGGACGGTGCGGGGGCCGAGTCTCGGGAGCTCGCCACGGTTGAGGGTGGCGGTGAGTCTGGGCTGGTCGGGGAGGGTGCCGGCGGAGGGGATGCCCAGGGCTGTCATGGCCGTGTCGGCGTCCAGGATGCCGGGGCGGAGGATCGCGCGGATGTCGGCCGTGTGGTCGCGCAGCTGGGAGAGGACCTGGACGGCGGAGAGGATGCCGCGCACGTCGGCCGTGGCCACCAACAGGGTGGAGCCGGCTCTGGTCAGGGCCTCTATGGCTGAGGGGTCGAGGTGTCTGGGGAGGTCCACGACCACCAGGTCGAAGCCGCGGGTGCCGGCTTCGAGTACCGAGCGCATGGCCTGGGGCGGGATCGCGTCGACCTCGCCTCTGTGGAAGGACAGGACTGCCAGGTCTCCGAACGCCGGGAGGGCCGCCTGCAACGCGCTGGAGTTGATCCGGCCTTCTCTGGCCACCAGATCTGCCCAGCGGGCGCCTGTCGCCTCCTCGTGGCCCAGCAAGGCGTCTATGCCTCCGCCCAGGGGGTCGGCGTCTACGAGGAGGGTGCGGAGGTGGTCGGTCGAGGCTCGGAGGGCCAGGCAGGCGGCGAGGACGCTCGCGCCGGCGCCGCCTCGGCCGCCTATCAGGCAGATCACGGCGCCTGAGCGGGGATCGGGGTCCATGGCGTCGGCGAATCTGTCCACCAGGTCGCGTTCGTCGTTGGGGAGGGTCATGACGGATCGGGCGCCTGCCGCAACGCATTTTCGCCAGGTGTCGGGGTCTTCGGGGTCGCGGGTTACGAGGAGGACCTGGTCTCGGGGTGGGGGTGAGGTGGCTGCGACGGGGTCTGCTTGGTCGGCGCCTATGGCGATGAGTGGGGCGAGGTTCCAGAACGGGCGGGCGTGGGTGGGGGTCTGGGCCACGTCCAGTTGGGCGCCGGCTGCGGCTGCTATGCGGACGAGGTCGTCGAGGAGGGCTGGGTCCTCGGTGATGGCCAAGGGGCGGTGCATGTTCGGCCTCCCTGTGGGATGTGGCTTGTGCGAGGCGGGGGGTGGGAGGCCGAGTTTGCTGGAGGTGGTGGTGAGGGGTTGAGCCGAATGGGGTTCTGGGGATGAGGGTGCGCTCGGGCGGGCGGACCTGTGGATGACGCCTCTTGTTGATGGGGTGGAAGGCTCGGGGCGCGGCGTAGGCGGCAAGGTGGGGCGCTGGGCGCACAGCGAGGTGCCGGGGAAGGCTTGCTGTGGTGCTTGGGGTGCGCGATGGCGCCAGGAGCGTGGTGCGTCAAGGCAGGAGCGGGGTGCCGGGCCGCCGGGGTGTGGGGGTGGTGAGTGGCCGGCCTGCGGGCGCAGAGGGTGACAGGCGGCAGGGTGTGATCGGGCTCAGGGCCTGGACGAGCCACGGCCGCGAGACGAGCAAGACCTAAGGGACCACCAGTGCCAGTGACAAGCCAGGGCCGGCATGGGCTGGATGGCCTGCTGGGGAAGGTGTGGGTGGCCCGGAAAAGGGGCGACCCCCGCCGGGGGGGAGAGCGGGGGTCGCCTGATCGGTCCGGCTCCGGGGGGGTAGAGCCGGTCCCGTTTCAGAAGAAAGCTTTCATCACTGGACCGGAGCCTGGCAAGGGACTTGCAAAGCAATCCCGTGCAAGGGCGCTCCAGTTTCGGGCGATACCACCGTATGCTGCCCGATCGACTCGAGTTTCGTCGAGCAGCAATCTCGCATTTTCGCCAAGTTTTTTCGCCACCCGATAACGATCACATAAAGCCGATCACAGAGAGTAATCATCACAGGTTGGTAACCGCCTGGACGAACCCGCCTGCCCCCATATGACGGAAGCGCCACCCCATGGTCGAGTAAAGGTCTTGGTCCGAGGGGTTCCCATCAGGGCGGATCCGTCGTAGAAAGGTGTCACGGACCTCTTGTCCGGGTGCATCAGCCGGGTACCCACGCGCGACCAGCCGCGGGAGGCGCGTCGTGACGGGCTTGACCCGCTCCGACGGATTGAGGTGCACGCTTGGTAACCCGGTGTGATGCACCGGCGGACGGCGTCTCTTGACTGAGACGCCGTCAGCTATGTCAGTCCTTCCGTCGGGTCAGCCCCGCTGCATGGCCTCACAGATCGCAGTCGTCTCGCGTACGCCGAGGGTTACCGCAGAGGCACAGTGTTGTACCCAGGTGGCGACGCCCTCCGGCGACCCCTCCAGGTACGCCCGCAACGCCTCCCCGTACGGCAGCTCCAGGTGCCCGGCCTCGACCACCACCAGCGACTTCGGGTCCAGCCCGTACTCCACGAGCGTCAGCCGCCCGGCCGAACGCGCCACGACCCCGTCGGCCGAACCGAACGGCCGCAACACCGCCAGCTCCGCGTGCACCACGGCGGCCAGCACGATCGCGGGCGCCTTCGTGGGCCGCTCCAGCAGCTCGAACAGGGCCTCCATACGGGCCGCGGTGTCGGCGGCGCCGGGAGCGGGGCCCAGGGCGAGCGGGTCAGGAGCCTCGCCCGCGGTCCGGGGGCGGCCCAGGGCCTCAGGTGAGGTGAGGCCGGCGGCGGCGACGGCGTGCAGCCGGGCGAGCACCTGCCTGGGCGCCTTCCGCCAGGTCGAGCCCAGCCTGCCCAGCTCCGCCGAGGCACGCAGCGCGCCCTGGACGAGCGGGTCGTGCACCGCGTCCCGGCGCAGGGCGTCCAGAGGTACGTCCACACCCTCGATGGCGGCCGACGCCCGCGCTCCGCGCAGGGACGACTCGGTGGACACCGCGGGGCTGGCCCGGCGCAGGACTCGGTGCCGGTAGAGCCTGTCGACGGCCTGCCGGGCCTCGTCCACCGCCTCGGGGACGCCGGGGAGCTGGGCGATGACGGCCAACGGGTCTGGGTCACTCACAGGACCCGACCTTACCTGTGCGTTCACGAGCCCCAGCCCGCGGCTACCGAGCTGACGCTTGGTGGGTTAGAGGTAGCGCACAGTGAGCACGAGCGTCAGGCATCCAACCCGACGCCCCCGAGGCACAGCCGCGCGCAGCCCCGCTCACGGCCGACCACGCCGATAAATCCGAACGCGAGGGGGACCCATAAACCCGCCCCCTTCCCCCGCCCGCGTATTTTCCCGATTTCAGGATGACAACATTTCAATAGCGTTTGTAATGCGCACCGATAACCCGCCCCCACTTCCCAGGACTCGGTACAGACCTGTCTAGACCTCTTGTGTACGACGGTCATGAGCTGGTGAAGTGGGACACGAACCTATCCAATCTGGCCATAGAAGGAGCACGAGGTGGCCCCGGAGACCGCTGGTAACGAGACCCAGGCGCTGTCCAACCTGCTGAAGGAGAACCGCCGGTTCGAACCGCCGGCTGACCTTGCGGCGGCCGCGAACGTGACCGAAGCCGCGTACGAGGAGGCCGCGGCGGACCGCCTGGCCTTCTGGGAGCGGGCCGCCGAGCGGCTGACCTGGGCCAAGCGGTGGGACACGACGCTCGAGTGGAAGGCGCCGTTCGCCAAGTGGTTCGTGGGCGGCGAGCTCAACGTCGCCTACAACTGCGTCGACCGCCACGTCGAGGAGGGGCGCGGCGACAAGGTCGCCTACCACTGGGAGGGCGAGCCCGAGGGCGACACCCGTACCCTCACCTACAACGACCTGAAGCGCGAGGTCGGCAAGGCCGCGAACGCCCTCCAGGAGCTGGGCGTGGGCAAGGGCGACCGGGTCGCGATCTACATGCCGATGATCCCCGAGCTGCCGATCGCGATGCTGGCCTGCGCCCGCATCGGGGCGATCCACTCGGTGGTGTTCGGCGGGTTCTCGGCCACCGCGCTGAAGAGCCGGATCGACGACGCCGACGCCAAGCTGGTCATCACGGCCGACGGCGGCTACCGCAGGGGCAAGCCCTCGGCGCTCAAGCCGACGGTGGACGAGGCCGTCGCCGAGTGCCCGCAGGTGGAGCACGTCCTCGTCGTACGCCGTACCGGACAGGACGTCGACACGAACGGCAAGGACGTCTGGTGGCACGACCTGGTGGAGCGCCAGAGCGACCAGCACACCGCCGAGCCGCACGGCGCCGAGGACCCGCTGTACATCCTCTACACCAGCGGCACCACCGGTAAGCCCAAGGGCATCCTGCACACCACCGGCGGCTACCTGACGCAGACGGCCTGGACCCACCACGCGGTCTTCGACCTCAAGCCCGAGACCGACATCTACTGGTGCACGGCCGACATCGGCTGGGTGACGGGCCACTCCTACATCGTGTACGGCCCCCTGGCCAACGGCGCCACCAGCGTCATCTACGAGGGCACCCCGGACACCCCGCACCGCGGCCGGTTCTGGGAGATCGTGCAGAAGTACAAGATCACGATCCTCTACACCGCCCCGACGGCGATCCGGACGTTCATGAAGTGGGGCGACGACATCCCCGCCAAGTACGACATGTCCAGCCTGCGCATCCTCGGCTCGGTCGGCGAGCCGATCAACCCCGAGGCGTACGTCTGGTACCGCGAGCACATCGGCGGCGAGCGCTGCCCGGTCGTGGACACCTGGTGGCAGACCGAGACCGGCGCCATCATGATCAGCCCACTGCCCGGCGTGACCGCGGCCAAGCCGGGCGCCGCCATGCGCCCGCTGCCCGGCATCGTCGCCGACGTGGTGGACGACCAGGGCAACGGCGTCCAGAACGGCGGGGGCGGCTTCCTCGCGGTGCGCGAGCCGTGGCCGTCCATGCTGCGCACGATCTGGGGCGACGACCAGCGCTACATCGACACCTACTGGAGCCGGTTCGAGGGCATGTACTTCCCTGGCGACGGCGCCAAGAAGGACGAGGACGGCGACCTGTGGCTGCTCGGCCGCGTGGACGACGTCATGCTGGTCTCCGGCCACAACATCTCCACCACCGAGGTGGAGAGCGCCCTGGTCAGCCACCCGAAGGTGGCCGAGGCGGCCGTGGTCGGCGCGACCGACCCGGTGACCGGCCAGGCCATCGTGTCGTTCGTGATCCTGCGCGGCACGGCGGAGGAGGGCGAGGACATCGCGGCCGAGCTGCGCAACCACGTGGCCAAGACGCTCGGCCCGATCGCCAAGCCGCGCCAGATCCTGGTGGTGCCCGAGCTGCCCAAGACCCGCTCGGGCAAGATCATGCGCCGCCTCCTGCGCGACGTGGCCGAGAACCGCAGCATCGGTGACGTCACCACGCTGGCCGACAGCACGGTGATGAACCTGATCTCGGAGAAGCTCCCCTCCGCCAAGTCGGAGGACTAGCAGCACCCCCATGAGGCCGCATGTCCCGGACAAATAGGGACATGCGGCCTCATATCGGTACGCTGTATCGCAAGGTGTGCCGGGAAGTCTGGTCGGCGAGTCAGAGCGACACGTGCGTGCGACGAGCATGCCGACCCGACCTAGGAGTGCCTTGCCTACCGAGAAGTGGCCCTTCCCCACCGGTGCCCGCTATGCCCGTGCCCTCGCCGAGGCCCTGCGCACGGAGACGATCGGCGGCATCATCATGCTGGCCGCCGCCGTCGCCGCCCTGCTCTGGGCGAACGTCTCCATCGACGGCTACGAGGCCATGCGCCACGCCCACATCGGTCCCATGGAGCTGTACCAGTGGGTCCAACACGGCCTGCTGACCATCTTCTTCTTCGTGGCGGGGCTGGAGGTGAAGGAGGAGTTCGTCCACGGCGAGCTGGCGAACCCGCGCAAGGCCGCCCTCCCGATCATCGCGTCCCTGGCGGGCATGGTCATGCCTGCGATCGTGTTCCTGCTGGTGAGCTGGGGGGCGGAGGACGCCGCCAGGGGGTGGGCGATCCCGACCGCCACCGACATCGCCTTCGCCCTGGCCGTGCTGGCCGTCACGGCGAGCGCGATGCCCGCGGCGCTGCGCGCCTTCCTGCTGACCTGCGCCGTCGTGGACGACCTGGGCGCCATCGCGGTCATCGCCGTCTTCTACACCGAGAACGTGAACGTCCCCATGCTGCTGCTCGGCGCCGCCCTCGTGGCCGCGTACGGGCTGCTCCAGCGCCGCCTGGTCACCAGCCCGTGGGTGCTCGTCCCGATCGCCCTGGCCGCCTGGTACGCGGTCGAGACCAGCGGCGTGCACGCCACCGTCGCGGGCGTCGCCCTCGGCCTGATGACCAGGGTCACCACGGCGGAGCACGAGCGACGCTCCCCCGCCGAGGCCGCCGATCACTACGTTCGCCCGATTTCCGCGGGTCTGGCCGTGCCCGCGTTCGCGTTCGTGTCGGCGGGGGTGAAACTCGATGGATCAAGCCTCGGCGCTATGTTGTCCGATCGGGTAGTTCTGGGAGTGATGGCGGGACTCGTGCTCGGTAAGTTCCTCGGCGTGTTCGGCGGTGCCTGGCTGTCAGTGCGGCTCGGCCTGGCGAGACTGTCCGAGGAGCTCCACTGGCGGGACATGGCGGCGGTGTCGTTGCTGGCCGGGATCGGGTTCACGGTGTCACTGCTGATCGGCGACCTGGCGTACGGCGGCGACCCGCAGCGCGCCGAGGCCGTCACCACCGGGATCCTCGCGGCCAGCGTCGTCGCGTCGGTCCTGGCGGCGGTGCTGCTCAACATACGGGTGCGCAAGCGTCGCGTTGCGCTGGATGATGTTTGACACGGCCACCAGGCCTCGATAGGAGACGTTCATGCCGCAGACTCCCGAGGAAGAATCCCTGGGCTCGCTGGTCGCCCAGGCGAGCAGTCACATCTCGTCCCTGATCCGCTCGGAGATCGAGCTGGCCAAGGCCGAGTTCAGGTTCGACGCCAAGCGGGTCGGCATGGCGGCCGGGTTGTTCGCCGCCGCCGCCTTCATGGCGCACCTGTGCCTGATCCTCGCCTCGTTCGCCATCGCGTACGCGCTGGCCCAGGTGATGCCCAACTGGCTCGCCTTCCTCATCGTGACCGTGGTCTACCTGCTGGCCGCGGGTCTGCTGGTGTTCATCGGGATCCGCCGGCTCAAGGGGCTGGCGGGGATGAAGCGGACGGCGCGTTCGATCAAGGATCTCAAGGAGATCGCCACGCCTGAGGAGCAGACGCTGCCGGCGCTCGATCGGGATCGCGAGCCGGTGACCCGAGATGGCGCCTGACGAGTCGGTCGTCCACATCGAGGGGCCCTGGACGCACCGCGCGGTGCACGCGGGCGGCACCCGCTTCCACGTCGTCGAGGCGGGCGAGGGGCCGCTGGTCCTGCTGCTGCACGGGTTCCCGCAGTTCTGGTGGACCTGGCGGCACCAGCTCGTGTCGCTGGCCGGGGCCGGTTACCGGGCCGTGGCGGCCGACCTGCGCGGCTACGGCGGCAGCGACAAGCCGCCGCGCGGCTACGACCTGCCCACGCTGGCCGCCGACGCGACCGGGCTGATCAGGGCGCTGGGCGAGACCGGGGCGATCGTGGTGGGCCACGACTGGGGCGGGCTGCTGGCCTGGACGATGGCCGTGCTCGACCCCAAGTGCGTGCGCCGGCTCGTGGCCGTGTCCGCCCCCCACCCGCTGCGGCTGCGCAACGCCCTGCTGACCGACCCCTTCGGGCAGCTCAAGGCCAGCCGCAGGACGTTCGGGTTCCAGCTCCCGCTGCTGCCCGAGCGCAGGCTCACCCGGCACGACGCGGCGATGGTGGGGCGGCTGCTGGAGGAGCGGGCGCGGCCGGGGTGGCCGGAGCCGGCGGAGTCGCGTACGTACCGGGAGGCGTTCCGGATCCCGACCGTGGCGCACTGCGCGCTGGAGTACCACCGCTGGTTCGGCCGCTCCCAGCTGCGGCCCGACGGACGGCGGTACGCCCGCGCCATGCGGACCGAGGTCGAGGCACCCACGCTGCACCTGCACGGGGCGCTCGACCCGAGCGTCCTGCCGCGTACGGCACAGGGTTCGAGCCGCTACGTGGCGGCACCCTATCGGTGGCGGCTGTTCGAGGGAGCCGGCCACTTCCCCCATGAGGAGATTCCCGACGTGTTCGACACCGAGCTGCTCGGCTGGCTGAACGATCCGGAGCCCGACCGATGAGAGACCGCGATCCCGAGGGCAGGCCGCGCAACGCCCGGCCGCGCGACGCCTACGGCCGGCCGCTGCCCTACGGGTCCACCGGGATGCCCAGGGTGCCCGACGACTACGCGCCCTCCACCGAGCAGGCGCTGGCCGACGGACGGCGGTTCCTGGAGGAGGGGCTGCCGTTCAACGCGCACGAGGTATTCGAGGGGCGGTGGAAGTGCGCTCCCGAGGAGGAGCGGGAGCTGTGGCAGGGGCTGGCGCAGATCTGCGTCGGGCTGACGCACCTGCAGCGGGGCAACGGGCGCGGGGCGGTGACGCTGTTCAGCAGGGGGGCGGCCAAGGCGCAGTCGTACGGCGGCGCGTACGACCCCGTCGGCAAGGCGGCCTCGTCGCTGACGCAGGAGAGCGACCCGGACGAGGCCATCGCCCTGATCCTGGCCAAGCTGCCAAGCTAGCCGCGAGTCCTGGCCAAGCTGCCGGGCTAGCCGAGCGCGGCGCGACCGGCGATCAGCGCCCGGGTGGCCGCCGCCGCCCGCCCGACCGCCGCCTCCAGAGCCTGCTCCCCCGTGCCGAACGTCCCCAGGTACAGCAGCCCCGCGTGCCCCTGCGCGGTGGCGATGACGGCCATCCCGAGCGCCTCGGCCGCCGCCGGGTCACCACCCGACAGGGCCGTCGCGGCGTCGTGGAAGGCCGCCTTCACCGGTCGCATGGCCCGGTCCAGCACCGGCTCCGCGGCCGGGGTGAGCGTGGCCAGCAGCGCCTCGAACAGGGCGCGGTGCCCGGCGGCGAAGCGCACGTACCCGCGCACGACCGCCACCAGCCGCTCCTCGGCGGAGTCGCCGCCGCGTTCGGCCGTCACGGCCGCGACCAGCAGCTCCCCCGTGCGCACCCCCACCTCGGCCAGCAGCTCGTCGCGGTCGGTGAAGTGCCGGTAGGGAGCGCTGACCGCGACGCCGAGCCGCCTGCTCGCCTCCGCCATCGAGAACCCCTGCACCCCCTGCTCGGCGATCAGCTCCATCGCTGTGTCGATGAGCGCGGCACGCAGGTCGCCGTGGTGGTAGCGGTCTCGTCTGGTCGTGGGCACCGCATCAGGTTAGCGACAGCTCGTTCAGCCTGCCGATCTCGCTCTCGGTGAGCCGGAAGTCCATGGCGGCCGCCGCCTCGGCCGCCTGGCGCGGCTTGGAGGCGCCGGGGATGGCCACGACCGTGTCGCCGTACCGGTTGATGACCCAGTTGATGGCCACCTGCGAGATCGTGACGCCGTACGCCTGGCCGATCGCGCGCAGCTCGTCGATGAGCGGCCTGGTACGGGCGAGCCCCTGGGCGCTCAGCTCGCGGCGGCCGAAGAACCTGCGCATCACCGGCGCCGACCTGGCCAGCGCGGGATCGTCGTGGAAGCGGCCGGTGAGCAGCCCGCCCTCCAGCGGCGAGTACGCGATCAGCGTGACGCCCAGCCGGCGGGCGGTGTCCAGGACGCCGTCGCGCTCGACGTTCCTGTGCACCAGGTTGATCCGCACCTGGTTCGAGGCCAGCGTGATGCCCTCGGCGGCGAGCACGCGGTGGGCGAGCTCCAGCTGGCGGGCGGAGAAGTTGCTCACCCCGACCGAGCGGATCCGGCCCGCCTTCAGCAGCCCCGCCATGGCCTTGAGCTGGGCCGGGATGCTCGACAGCGAGCCGGTGGGCATGTGGATCTGGTGCAGGTCCACGGGGAAGCCGCCGAGGTGGCGCAGGCGGTCGCCGATCGTCCTGGTGATGCTGGCCGCCGTACGGCCCAGCGGCGCCCACTTCGTGGCCACCGTCACCTCGCCGGGCGTGATGCCGCACGACTTCAGCGCCGTGGCCAGCATCCGCTCCGAGTGGCCGTTGCCGTACATCTCGGCCGTGTCGAACCAGTTGACGCCGCCGTCGAGCGCCGCCCGTACGACGGAGGTGGCCGTGTCCTGGCCAATGGGCCTGACCATCCAGCGTGTCACGTTCGCGGTGCCGGCGAACTGCATGCAACCCAGGCCGATGGGGGTGATCTCGATGCCGGTCTTCCCGAGCGTTCTGAGCATGTGATGTGCTTTCACATTGTGAGAAGCTATCACATTCAGGCGTGCGAGAGAAGGAGCCCTCTCGGCTCAGGACGTCAGTCGCACTCCTGAGTGCTGGCCGGCGTGGTGTCGTTGCGGCCCGCGGAGGCGTCCGGCTCGACCTCCTCGGCCGTCAGCACGTAACCGGTCTGCTCCTCGTTGATCGCGGCGGCGAAGATCACGCCGTAGACCTGGCCGTCGACCGTGAGCAGCGGCCCGCCGGAGTTGCCCGGCAGCACCTGGCCCCGGATCGCGTACACCTTCCGCCTGACCGTGTTCTCGCGGTAGATGTCGGGGCCCTCGGCCTCGAGCTGGCCGCCGATCCTGGCCGGCTCGGCGGTGAAGCCCTTGCCCTTCGGGAAGCCGGCGATGATCGCGTTGTCGCCGCGGCCGCCGTCGCCGTCGAAGGCGAGCTGCGGCAGGTCGAGCCCCGGCACGTAGAGCACCGCGATGTCGCGGCGCGGGTTGTAGCGCACGACCGTGGCCGCGTGCCGGTCGCCGTTGTAGTCGATCACCTGGAGGTCGCGGGTGACGCCGGCGACCACGTGCGCGTTGGTCATGATCCGGCCGCGCGAGTAGACGAAGCCGGTGCCCTCGATGTGCTTGTTGCAGCTCTCGGCGTTGCCCTGGACCTTCACGATCGCCTGGCGGGCCCGGCCCAGCTTGGCGCCCTGCAGCACGCTCTGGTCGGGCGGCTGCACGTCGATCAGCGTGCCCGCGCCTATCGCGTCGAAGACGGGCGGGAACTCCGAGCGGTCGATGAACTTCTTGAACGGCTGCTGCCAGTTGCGCGCCGCCTGCGGGATCGCGTCGTCGACCGTGGTGAGCAGCGCGGAGTTCTTCACCTGGTCGACGAGCGGGGTGAACGCGGTGGAGACGATCAGCGAGCCGATCAGCCAGGCGATGACCAGCACCGACAGCGCGCTGGCGAACGTGCCGCCGATCGCGTCGGCCATCTTGGCCGGCTCCCACGTGACGTGGCTGCGCACGACGGCGCCGAGCGTCGAGGAGGCGAACTGCCCGATGGTGGCCGACAGGAACACGATCACGATGGCCAGCAGCGCCTGCGGCGTGTCACCGTCGACGACCGCCTTGGAGATGGGGGGCGCGATGAAGACGCCCAGCACGGCACCGCCCACGAACCCCACGAAGCTCATCGCCCCGATGATGAAACCCTGCCGGTAACCCGAGACGCCGAAGGCGATCACGAGGCCGATCAAGATGAGGTCAAGCAGATCACCGCGCACGCTTCAAAGGTAACCAGCGATACGGTCAAGTGTGCACGTCTTCGATCAGGACGGCGTCACTCACCTGGCTATCTTGAGCGGTATGCCGCCGGACGAGGGAACAGTGCGCGATCTCATCCAGGCTGCGCTGCGCGACACCGATCCTGACGGGCCTCTGCGCTGGCACGTGATCTCGTTGCTGCGCCAGCGGGGTGACCTGGAGTCGTTCATCGAGGCCAGGCGGTTGTGCGCCGCCGACACCGTGGCCGAGCGGCTGCTCGGCGTGGACATCATGGGGATGTTGCGGCCGTTCGTGGACCGTACGCTGCCGGTGCTGCGTTACCTGGCGGCCAGCGAGGACGACGCCATGGTGCTGTACTCGGTGCTGATCGCGTTCGGTCATCTGGCGGACCCGCGGTCGCTGCCGTCCGTGATCGACCTGGCCGGTCACCTCGACCCGCGGGTCAGGTACGGGGCCGCGTACGCGCTGCAGCACGTACTCGGGGATCCGCCCGACCGGGCGGGCCTGGAGACGCTGCGCACGCTGGCGGCCGACAGCGACGCCGACGTGGCCGGCTGGGCCTCGCTCGGGGTCGCGTTGCGATCCGCCCACTGACCCCGTCAGCCGGTACGCGCCGCGATCCGCCCACTGACCCGGTCAGCCGGTACGCGCGGCGAGCCGCACCACGTCGGGCGGCAGGTCCTCCATGCGCGTGGGGTCCCACGGCTGTTCGAGGCCGCCCTCGCGGAGCACGGTGTCCAGGATGATCGCGGTGAACCCCCACACCAGCATCCCGCGCACCCGGAACGCCGGCCCCGCCGTGCCGCGCGGATGCCGCAACATCACCCGGTTGCCCGGATCGACCAGCTCGGCGATCGGCACCCGCTCGACCGAGTCGACCTCGTCGGGCGAGGCCGCGTGCACCGCGGACGGCTCGCGCCACCAGGCGATCACCGGGGTGACGCGGTTGTCGCTGTAGGTCAGGTAGAGCTCGGGCATCGTGCACAACACGTGCACCCCGCGCGGGTCGGCCCCGGTCTCCTCCTCGGCCTCCCGCAGCGCCGCCTCGATGGGCCCGGCGTCCTCGGGGTCCACGCCGCCGCCGGGGAAGGCCGGCTGGCCCGCGTGCCTGCGCCCGCGGGTGCTGCGCTGGATGAGCAGCACGTCGGGGCCGTGCTGCCCCTCGCCGAACAGCAGCAGCACCGCCGCCTTCCGCCCGCGCCCGTCGGGTGGCCGGAGGGGTACGGGAACTCGGGTCCGCTGCGCTTGCGCCGCCAGTCTCTCCAGCCAGTCGGGCACTTGGGTCACGCATCCTCCAACACGCCGCGGTGCGAATGACTTCCCCGCATCAGGAGAAGGGGCCGGATCTGACGAGCTTCTGTGCTTCTGCCTGGCCGGTGGGGCCGGTGCCGTACGAGGGGCAGAGCGCCGCCAGCGGGCACACGCCGCACGCGGGCCGGCGGGCGTGGCAGATGCGGCGGCCGTGCCAGATCACCCGGTGGGAGAAGATCGTCCACTCGCGCTTGGGCAGCAGCTCGGCCACCACGTGCTCGATCTTGACCGGGTCGGTCTCCCCGGTCCAGCCGAAGCGCCGTACGAGGCGCTGGAAGTGGGTGTCCACGGTCAGGCCCGGCACGCCGAACGCGTTGCCCAGCACCACGTTGGCCGTCTTGCGGCCCACGCCCGGCAGCGTGACCAGGTCTTTCAGCTTGGCGGGCACCTCGCCGCCGTACCGGTCGCAGACCGTCTGGGCCATGCCGATGATGCTGTTGGTCTTCGCGCGGAAGAAGCCGGTGGAGCGGATGATCTCCTCCATCTCCTCCCGGTCCGCGGCGGCATAGTCCTCCACCGTCGGATATTTCGCGAAGAGGATGGGGGTGACCATGTTGACCCGCTTGTCCGTGCACTGCGCGGAGAGGATGGTCGCGACCAGCAGCTCCAGCGGGTTGCGGAAATCGAGCTCGCAGTGGGCGTCCGGGTAGGTCTCCGCGAGGATGCGGTTCATCTTGCGCGCCCGCCGGACCAGTGCGAGCTGGGTCTCCGGCTTGCGCCCCGCCGCGTTCGTCGCCATGCCGCAAGAGTAGAAGCTCCCGCGAACGGTTGAACCCAGGACGGGCCCGGCCGCGTACAACCTGGCGCCTCGGAAGGGGGTCGTGACATGGGTGATCAGGGTGCGACGCTGGCGGAGTTCGTCAAGCAGGCGGGGCCGCTGCGCGGCCAGGCACTGCACCGGCTGGCCGTGAGCTGCGTGGCGGCCATGGCCAAGCTGCACGCGCGCGGCACCGCCGGGATCCGGCCCGGCAAGGAGAGCGTGGCGCTCGGCGCGCACGGGCAGGTGCTCATCGGCTGGGAGACCTCCCCGGCCCCCGGCGACCTGCCGGAGGCGGAGGACGTGCGGGCCTGGGCCGACCTGGTCGTGTTCGCGGCGACGGGCGCCGAGGACGGCGACCTGCGCGTGCTGACGCCGGCGCTGCGCATCGCGGTCCAGCAGTGCCGCCTGCCCGACCCGGCGGTGCGCCCGAAGTCCGTGGACGTGCTGCGCGTCCTGCTCAGCCGCTCCATGGCGGCGGCGGTCGCCTCGGTGGACGACCTGCTGGCCCGCCAGGCCGGATGACGTCGTGAGCGGGGGTTGCGGGTAGTCCGGTCACAGTACGGAAACGACGGTCCGGTACCTTTCCCCCGGGCTTCCACGCACCTGGGCAAGCCCAGAACACTCCGGCATTCCCATAACCTGTGTGTGCTGCCCGGAGTGGGGTGAGTCACAATGGCAGCAGAGGAGGCAGAGTGAACACCGAAGATGTGCTGGGCAAGGCCCCCCTGTTCGCCGCGCTGGACCGCGAGAGCGCCGCGGCGCTGCGCACGAGCATCACCGAGGTCCAGCTGTCGAAGGGGCAGACGCTCTTCCACGAGAACGAGACGGGCGACCGGCTCTACGTCGTGCTGGAAGGCAAGATCAAGCTTTCCCGCACCTCCCCGGACGGGCGCGAGAACCTGCTGAGCGTCCTGGGGCCGAGCGAGATGTTCGGCGAGCTGTCGCTGTTCGACCCGCGGCCGCGTACGGCCACGGCGACGGCGCTGACCGAGGTGCGGCTGGCCGGGCTCGGGCACGACGACCTGCGGCCCTGGCTGACCGGCCGGCCCGAGGTCGCGCTGCACCTGCTGCGCGCGCTGGCGCAGCGGCTGCGCCGTACCAACGACGTGCTGGCCGACCTGGTCTTCACCGACGTGCCCGGGCGGGTGGCCAAGCAGCTGCTCGACCTGGCCGAGCGGTTCGGCACCAAGACCGACGACGGCCTGCGGGTGCACCACGACCTGACCCAGGAGGAGCTGGCGCAGCTCGTCGGCGCCTCCCGTGAGACGGTCAACAAGGCGCTGGCCGACTTCGCACAGCGTGGCTGGCTGCGGATCGAGGCCAAGGCCGTGGTCATCCTCGACATGGACCGGCTCTACAACCGGTCGAGGTAGTCGAGCTGGGCCGCCACCGACATCTCGGCGGCGGGCCAGAGCGAGCGGTCGACGTCGGCGTACACGATCTTGACGATCTGGCGTGGCGTGCGGGCGCCCTGCGCGCGCGCCGCCCTGATCTGGTCGAGCCGCTGCCGCCGGTGGGCGATGTAGCCGTCGAGCGCGCCGATCGGGTCGGGCAGGACCGGCCCGTGACCGGGCAGCAGGGCCCGCGCCTCCAGGCCCTCGGCCGCCGCCCTGAGCCGGTCGAGGCTGCGCAGGTAGTCGGCCAGGCCGCCGTCGCGGGCGATGATCGTGGTGCCCCTGCCGAGCACGGTGTCGCCGGTCAGCATCGCCCGGTCGGCCGGCAGCCAGAAGCACAGCGAGTCGAACGAGTGGCCGGGCGTGCCGTACACGTGCAGCTCCAGGCCGCCCACGGTCACCACGTCGCCGTCGCCGAGCCCCTCGTCGCCCAGCCGGTGGCGCGGGTCCAGGGCGCGCACGGGCGCGTCCACCATGCGGGCGAAGGCGCGCGCGCCGCCGCTGTGGTCGAAGTGGCCGTGGGTGAGCAGGATCCCGGTGACGCGGCGCTCGCCGAGGTGGTCGCGTACGCGGCTCAGGTGCGCCTGGTCGTCCGGGCCCGGATCGACGACGAGCACCTCCTCCCCGGCACCGATCATCCACGTGTTGGTGCCGTCGAGGGTCATCGCGGAGGGGTTGGGGGCGAGCAGGTTCTCGGCGTGTTCGGTACGGGACCCGTCGGGCGTGCCGATCGGGATGTGCAGGCCGCTCATCGCGTCACCAGCCGCATCTCACCCTCGATCTCCACGGCTCTGGGCATGATCGTCTCGATCTCCCTGGGCGCCGCGAGCACGTCGGCCACGCTGTCGTAGGCGGTCAGCTCGGTGAGCGTGTGGTGGGTGGGCGGCATCAGGAAGAACTCGCCGTTCAGCGCCTCGGCGGGACGTCGCCACACCACCCGGTCGGCCTCCCCGCCCACGTCGCGCGTGCGCTGACCCTCGGGCAGCACGGCCACGAAGAACCGGGTGTCGAAGCGCCGGTGCTCGATCTCCGGCGTGATCCAGTGGGCCCAGGGCTTGAGCAGGTCGGTGCGGAGCACCAGGCCGCGCCTGGCGAGGAAGTCGGCGAAGCCGAGGCTGTGGTCGATCAGCGCCAGCCTGTCGGACTCCCAGTCGTCCCCCGTCGTGTCGGCCACCACCGAGTCGGGCCCGGGGCCCGCCAGCAGCACACCCGACTCCTCGAACGTCTCGCGCACGGCCGCGCACACCAGCCCGCGCGCCAGCCGTTCGCCGGCCTTGAAGACCTCGCCCCACTCCGCCGGGGACGGCCCCGCCCACGCGACGGCCTGGTCGGTGTCGCGCACGTCCACGGAGCCGCCGGGAAAGACGTACGCGCCCGCGGCGAAGGCCATCGTCGCCTTGCGCCGCAGCAGATAGACCTCCGGCCCCGGGCGCAGGAGCACCACCGTGGCGGCGTCCCGCGCCGGCACCGGCTGGACCCGGCCGGCCAGGACGTCCCGCGCCCGGTCGGCGAGCTCGGCAGGAAGTGGCAATCCGGTCACATGACCTCCTCCTAGAACATCACTCGGTCATGGTGACATATGCCCGCTTCAGCCGACTTCGGCGATCAGCTCCACCTCGACGGGCGCGTCCAGCGGCAGGGAGGCCACCCCCACGGCGCTGCGCGCGTGCCTGCCCTGGTCCCCGAACACCTCGGCGAGCAGGTCACTGGCGCCGTTGGCCACCTGCGGCTGCTCGGTGAAGTCGGGAGCACTGGCCACGAAGACCGTGAGCTTGACGATCCGCCGCACCCTGGACAGCTCGCCCAGCTCGGCCTTCAGCGCTGCCAGCGCGTTGAGCACGCAGATGCGGGCCTGCGCCTTGCCCTCGTCGACGCCCAGGTCGACGCCGAGCTTGCCGGTCTGGTGCAGCTTGCCCTCGACCACCGGCACCTGGCCGGAGGTGTAGAGCAGGTCGCCGGTGCGGACGGCGGGCAGGTAGGAGCCCGCGGGCTTGGCGGGCGACGGCAGGGTGAACCCCAGCTCCTCGACCCGCTGCTCGGGCGACGTCACTGCTTCTCCCGCTTGAAGTAGGCGACCAGCTGCTCGGGCGTGGCGCCCTGGACGATCTGGACCAGCTCCCAGCCGTCGGCGCCGAAGTTGTCGAGGATCATCTTCGTGTTGTGGATCAGCACGGGTGCCGTGAGGTACTCCCATTTCTTCATGGGGATCAGCGTAGTGTGAGCAATCTCAAAGGTTGGTCGCAGGCAGACGACAAGTGACCGTTCGGTAGCGTGGAGGCGTGGACTCCCCGGACACGGATTGGGCCGACGTACGACTGCACGTCGTCACCGGCAAGGGCGGCACCGGCAAGACGACCGTCGCCGCCGCTCTGGCTCTCGCCCTCGCCTCGGGCGGCCGCAAGGTGCTGCTGGTGGAGGTGGAGGGCAGGCAGGGCATCGCGCAGATCTTCGACCTGCCGCCGCTGCCGTACGAGGAGCGCAGGATCGCGGTCGCGCCGTCGGGCGGCGACGTGTACGCGCTGGCCATCGACCCCGAAGAGGCCATGCTCGAGTACATGGAGATGTTCTACGGGATGCGCAGGGCGGGCCGGGCGCTGACCAAGATGGGCATCGTCGACTTCGCCACCACCGTGGCCCCCGGCTTCCGCGACGTGCTCGTCACCGGCAAGACCACCGAGGCCGTACGCAGGCGCGGCAAGAACGGCCGCCGCATCTACGACGCCGTCGTGCTCGACGCGCCGCCGACCGGCCGCATCACGCGCTTCCTGAACGTCACCAAGGAGGTGGCCGGCCTGGCCAGGGTCGGCCCCATCAAGAACCACTCCGACCTGGTCAGCGGCGTCGTGAAGTCCCCCGAGACGGCTGTGCACTTCGTCACGCTGCTGGAGGAGATGCCGGTGCAGGAGACCCTCGACGGGATCGCGGAATTGCGCGCGGCCGGCCTTCCCGCCGGTGGCGTTTTCATCAACATGGTGCGCCAGTCCCTCCTGCCACAGGCCGCTCTTGACACGGCTGTCAAGGGCCGCTTCGACGCCGGGGAGCTGGCGCTGGGCCTCAAGGCGGCCGGCGTGACCGACGGCGCCCAGGCCACCGCGCTGGCGGAGGCGCTCGCCGAGGAGGTCGTGGAGCACGCCCACCGCACCGAGCTGGAGCGCGCCGAGCGGGAGACGCTCGCCGGAGCCGGGCTGACGAGGTACGAGCTGCCGCTGCTGGCCGACGGCGTGGACCTGGCCGGCCTGTACGAGCTGGCAGAGAGCATGCGCACCCAGGGAGCAGCGTGAAGAAGCCCGCCGTCCTCGACATCGACGCCATCCTCGACGACAAGGGCACCAGGATCATCGTCTGCTGCGGCGCCGGCGGCGTGGGCAAGACCACGACCGCGGCGGCGCTCGGCCTGCGGGCCGCCGAACGCGGCAGGTGCGCGGTCGTGCTGACCGTCGACCCGGCCAGGCGGCTGGCCCAGTCGATGGGCCTGACCGAGCTGGACAACACCCCGCGCCTGGTCAGCTCGCCGGAGGGCGGTGGCCAGCTCTACGCGATGATGCTCGACATGAAGCGCACGTTCGACGAGATCATCGAGGCGCACGCCGATCCCGTACGGGCCCGCCAGATCCTGTCGAACCCCTT
Source organism: Nonomuraea rubra (assembly GCF_014207985.1). Lineage (NCBI taxonomy): Bacteria > Bacillati > Actinomycetota > Actinomycetes > Streptosporangiales > Streptosporangiaceae > Nonomuraea > Nonomuraea rubra. The sequence continues at coordinate 12,122,229 of NZ_JACHMI010000001.1, forward strand.
CTACCAGTCCCTGTCGTCCAGCTTCTCCGGCACGCAGGAGTACATGGCCATGGAGAAGCTGGGCCAGCTCCGCCGCTCCGACGAGTGGGATCTGATCATCGTGGACACGCCGCCGTCACGCTCGGCGCTCGACTTCCTCGACGCGCCGGAGCGGCTCGGGCGCTTCCTCGACGGCCGGTTCATCAAGCTGCTCACGGCGCCGGCCAAGGCGGGAGGGCGCAGCGCGTTCCGGCTGCTCAACGCCGGATTCGGGCTGATGGCAGGGGCGATGACCAAGCTGCTCGGCGCCCAGGTGATCAAGGATCTGCAGACGTTCGTGTCGGCGCTGGACGCGGTGTTCGGCGGGTTCAGGCAGCGGGCCGAGATGACGTACCGGCTGCTGCAGGCGCCGGGCACGGCCTTCCTGGTGGTGGCCGCGCCGGAGCGCGACGCGATGCGCGAGGCGTCCTACTTCGTCGAGCGCCTGGCCGAGGAGCGCATGCCCCTGGCCGGCCTCGTCGTGAACCGGGTGCACGAGGCGCCCGCCTCGGGGCTCTCCGCCGCCCGCAGCGCCGCCGCCGCGGAGGACCTGGAGTCGAGGGGCGAGCACGAGCTCACCGCGGCCGTGCTGCGGCTGCACGCCGGGCGAATGCAGCTCGCCGCCCGCGAAAGCCGCGAGCAGGAGCATTTCATCTCGGCCCACCCCACGGTGCCCGTGGTGCAGGTTCGCGCCATGTCCGAGGACGTTCACGATCTCACCGGGTTGCGGGAGATCGGAAACCTGCTGGCCACCGCATAGAAGTACGGCCGGCGGCGGCGCCGGCCGTACGCGGTCGCCGGGCTGGGGTCAGCCCGCGATCAGCTCGTTGGTTCGTTCGTACTCTTCCTTCGCCGACTCGAGCAGCTCTCGCCACGAGTCCACGTCGGGTCGCCGTCGAAGCAGCGCACGTCGTTCCCGTTCGGTCATGCCGCCCCACACCCCGAACTCGATGCGGTTGTCCAGCGCATCGGCGAGGCATTCAGTACGGACCGGGCAGCCACGGCAGATGAGCTTGGCCCTGTTCTGCGCGGCGCCCTGCACGAACAGGGCATCCGGATCCGCACCCTTACAGGCGGCACGGGAGGTCCAATCCGTGATCCACATTGTTCGACCCCACTCCCCTTAGGTGGTCAGTCGTCATTTGGGGCCGACGGGCGCGGGCGCCGAGCCTCCGTATTCAGTTGCCGCAGAGGAGAACGTACGCAACTACCCGTTCGGGCCGACAGACCCCAGAGGACCAATTTCTCGCCGCCGTCTTGACCGGGAATGACTAGTCACCCCCGTCAGTCAAGGCGAAATGGTGTCGTGCTACCGATTCGGTCAGTGTTTCCGCGTACTCTTGGTAGCGTGCAAGCCCAGCGCAAAGATCGCTCCAATCCCGTGCTCAACGTCCTGCGGCTCGTCATCGCAGGCGCGGCCGCGGGGGTGCTCGCGGCTGCCGTGGCCTTGCCGGCGGTCGGCGGCGCGGGCATGTCCACCAGGAGCGCGGTGGAAGCACTCGACCTCAAGCCCGAGAACCTCGACGAACCTCCTCTGTCCGAACGCACCGAGATCTTTGATGCCGACGGCAAGAAGATCGCCCAGTTCTACTTCGAGAACCGGCAGTCCGTGACCCTCGACAAGGTCGCCCCGATCATGCAGACGGCGCTGATCGCGATCGAGGACTTCCGTTTCTACCAGCACGGGCCGATCGATGTGGAGGGAACGGTCAGAGCGCTGCTGAAGAATGTCAGCAGCGGCGGCGTCATGCAGGGCGGCTCGTCGATCACCCAGCAGTACGTCAAGCAGGTGCTGGTCAACAAGGCCGAGACGCCGGAGGAGCAGGCGGCGGCCATCGCGCCGACGGTCTCGCGCAAGCTGTCCGAGCTGCGCTACGCGATGGCGATCGAGGAGAAGTACTCGAAGAACGAGATTCTCGAGAAATATCTCAACATCGCCTACTTCGGCGCGGGCGCCCACGGCGTCCAGGCGGCGGCCAGGCGCTTCTTCGACAAGTCGGCCTCCGAGCTCAACCTCGTCGAGGCCGCCACGCTCGCCGGCGCCGTGCAGAACCCGGCCAGGACCGACCCCAACGTCGGCCCCGAGTCCCGCCAGCGGCTGCTGGAGCGGCGCAACATCGTGCTCGACCGGATGGCCGAGCTGAAGAAGATCACCGCCGAGGAGGCCGCGGCCGCCAAGGAGAAGAAGCTGGGCTTCAAGGACGTCAAGGTGCCCGGCGGCTGCGAGGCCAGCAAGTATCCGTACTTCTGCCTCTACGTCCAGTACGAGATCCTCAACAACGAGGACTTCGGGAAGAACCAGGACGAGCGCAGGAAGCTGCTCCAGCGCGGCGGCCTGCGGATCAAGACCACGATCGACCCGAAGATGCAGGAGGCCGCCGAGAAGGCGATCAAGAAGTACGTCAGCACCAAGGACAAGCCCGTGGCCTCGCAGGCCATGGTGGTGCCCGGCACCGGCGAGATCAAGGCGATGGCCAGCTCGCGCAAGTTCGGCGGCAGCAAGAAGAAGAACGAGATGAGCTACAACATCGTGGCCGACGCCGCACACGGCGGCGGTCGCGGGTTCCAGCAGGGCTCGACCGCCAAGGTGTACACGCTGGCCGCAGCGCTGGAGGAGGGCCTCAAGTACGGCGACGGCTTCCCCGCCCCCGCCGGCTACAAGGCCAGCGGCTACAGCTCGTTCAAGAACTGCAAGAACCAGAACGTCGGCGACCCCAGCCACACCGTACGCAACTCCAGCGAGGGCGGCGGCGGGTTCAAGACCCTGGAGAGCGGCACCTGGGGCTCGGTGAACACGTTCTTCATCAAGCTGCAGGAGAAGGTCGGGCTCTGCGACACCGTCAAGATGGCCAAGAAGCTCGGCGTCAAGCGGGCCGACGGGCAGAAGCTGTCGGAGGTCGAGACGTTCACGCTGGGCGTCAACGAGGTCGACCCCGTCACGATCGCCAGCTCCTACGCCGTCTTCGCCTCGCGCGGCCAGTACTGCAAGCCGCTGGCCATCACCGAGATCAAGGACCGCTTCGGCAAGGCCAAGCAGTACAAGCCGAAGTGCTCCCAGGTGCTGGAGGAGGAGGTCGCCGACGCGGTCAGCGGCATCCTGTCCGGGGTGTTCACCAAGGGCACGATGACGGAGGTCGGCGGCATCGGGCGCGACGCGGCCGGCAAGACGGGCACGACCGACAACTACATGTCGGCCTGGTTCGCCGGCTACACGCCGAACATGTCCTCCGCCGTCAGCCTGGGCGACCCGCGCGGCACCTCGGCGCACAAGCTGATCGGGATCACGATCGGCGGGCGCTACTACCCGTACGTGTACGGCGCGTCGATCTCGGGGCGGATCTGGAAGGACTCCATGATCCAGGCGCTCAAGGGGGTCGAGCCGGTCGAGTTCCACCCGGTCGACACCTCGCGGTTCGGCGGCTGCACCGACAACTGCGCGCCCAAGCCGAAGAAGGACAAGAAGGACGAGGACGGGCCGGACGATCCGTTCGACATCTTCGACCCGGGCAACAACGGCGACGGGCCGCCGGACGGGCGCGACGGCCGCGGCGACGGGCCGGGCGGCGGCCGTGACGGCCGCGGCGACGCCGGGCCGATCATCACGCCGGACGACTGAGCCGATCATCACGCCGGACGACCGGGCCGGACGACCGGGCCGGACGACTGGCTGAACGGCTGAGCCGGACGGCTGAGAGGCGCTGAGACCGCCGCCTGAGGCGCTGAGGCCTCCGCCCACCATTCGTGGGGGAGGCCTCGTCTCCCGGGGGCTCCTGAGGGGTCTCAAGGGCGCGGAGAGGCGTTCGGGCCGCGCTCGGGGCGCGGATCCGGGGGCTACTTGGCCAGGCGGGCCTTGACCGCCGCGGCCACCCGGCCGCCCTCGGCCCGGCCCGCGACCTTCGGGTTGACCGCCTTCATGACCTGACCCATGGCCTGCGGCCCCGCGGCGCCCGTCTCGGCGACGGCGGCCTCCACCAGCTCGGCCAGCTCCTCGTCGGAGAGCTGCGCGGGAAGGTACTCCTCCAGCACCGCCTGCTCGGCCAGCTCCGCCTCCGACTGCTCCTTGCGGCCCGCGTTGGCGAACGCCTCGGCCGCCTCGCGCCGCTTCTTGGCCTCCTTGGTGAGGACCTTGATGACCTCGTCGTCGGACAGCTGCCTGGCCTCCTTGCCGGCGACCTCCTCGACGTTGATCGCGGCCAGTGCCATGCGGACGGTCCTGAGGCGTACCTCGTCCTTGCTCTTCATCGAGGCCGTCAAGTCGGCCTTCAGCTTGTCCTTCAATGCGCTCATGCGCTCCATCTTGCCGCCTGCGGGGACCCGTCCGTCGCCGTCCCGGCTCCGTCCGGCCGATGTCACGCCGGATCTCGGGCATCATGAAGAGGTGAGGAAAGCCGTCGCAGTACCCCTGTCCATGCTCGGTCTCGGCCTTGCCGGGCTGGGTTACGCCTCCGTGGTGGAGCGCAACTGGTTCCGCCTGCGCCGCTTCGACGTGCCCGTGCTGGAGCGCGGCCAGCGTCCCGTGCGCGTCCTCCACCTGTCGGACCTGCACCTGACGCCGCGCCGGACGATGCTGATCAACTGGGTCCGCTCGCTCGGCGCCCTGGAGCCCGATCTCGTCGTCAACACCGGCGACTCGATCGCCCACCCCGAGGCCGTCCCCGCGCTCCTGCACGCCCTGGAGCCCCTGCTGTCGCGCCCCGGCCTGTTCGTCTACGGCTCCAACGACCTCTACGCCCCCGTGCCGAAGAACCCGGCCCGCTACCTGTGGCGTACGTCCAAGAACGACCACCGCCAGCACGTCCCCTCCCTCCCCTGGGAGGAGCTGGGCGCCGGCATGGCGGCCGAGGGCTGGCTCGACATGAACAACACCACGGCCCGCATCAAGGTCGGCGACCTCGACGTGGCCGTGGCCGGCATCCACGACTCCCACATCGCCCGCGACCGCTACGACCTGGTCGCCGGCCCCGCCCCCGCGGACGCCGACCTCCGCCTGGGCGTCATGCACTCGCCCGAGCCCCGCAACATGACCCGCTTCGCCGCCGACGGCTACCAGCTCCTGCTGGCCGGCCACACCCACGGCGGCCAGCTCTGCATCCCCTTCTACGGCGCCCTGGTCACCAACTGCGGTATCGACCGCGCCCGCGTCAAGGGCCTCAACCGCCACGACTCGGCCTGGCTGCACGTCTCCGCCGGGCTCGGCACCTCCCCGTACGCGCCGGTCCGCTTCGCCTGCTTCCCGGAGGCGACTCTGCTGACGCTGGTGCCGCGGAGATAAAGGCGGTCACAAGCACCTTGGAAGTCCGCTAGACTTTCCAAGCACGCACACGACGGGTGTGTGCGCCGGGGTGTAGCGCAGCTTGGCAGCGCGCTTCGTTCGGGACGAAGAGGTCGTGGGTTCAAATCCCGCCACCCCGACAGTATCGCCGCAGGTAGAAGGCCGCTTCCGAAGATCGGAAGCGGCCTCTCTTGTCTTCTGAGTGACTAAGTGCGTGACTACGCTTCTACGGCGTCCGTGGCTTGCGTCTCAGACTGGTGCTTCAGAACGTAATCGATCATGCGCTGCATGGTCTCCACGTTCTCGTACAAGAGCCCCAGCGCCCTGTTGCACTGCTGGCACAAGATCCCTTCTCCGAACTACCAGTGCGATCTTCCTCGTTGAGGTCGAGATGCACCGGGGTCGTCCGTCTGCCGGGTTCTGAGAGAGGGGCGGTCAGAGGGTGCTGGACCGCCCGGCGATCTGGTTGAAGGTGGGCAGGCCCAGGTGGATCACAGAAGGCTTGAGTGCGGCATGAGCTGAGTCAGCTTCTCCTCGGCGCCCGCCAGGCTGATCTCCAAGCCCTCGACCTCGCCGAGCCAGCCTTCACGCTGAGCTTCGGCGATCCGATCAAACAGGTTGTAGCGGATCTCGATCAGGCGGTCACGCTGGGACGGTTCAGGCCGGAGGAGCGAACATCGGACGCAAGCTTCTCTGAACCAACGAGAGTGTGCCCTGTGATCAGGTGACGGGACGATCAGTCCTGAAGGGGAGGTCCGGTGTGGGGCCGGAGAACGGGTGCGAATGGCGCGGGTGTTAGTTTCCTTCCCGTGTTAAAACACCAGGACGAGACCAGGGCGGCCTACGACGGGGTCGTCGAGCTGTACGCGTCGATGTTTGCTAATCGGTTGGAGACGCAGCCGTTCGCGCGGAACATGATCGGCACCTTCGCCGAGCTCGTGCGTGGCACGGGGAACCTGCGTGCAGCCGACGTCGGGTGCGGACCCGGGCATCTGACAGCCATGCTGCACGACTTGGGGCTGGACTCCTTCGGGCTCGACCTCTCCCCGGCTATGGTCGCCCACGCCCGGCGGGCCCATCCGACGCTGCGGTTCGACGAAGCGCGAATGGAGGCCCTGCCGATCGAGGACGGCGCGCTCGGCGGAGTGCTGGCCCACTACTCGATGATCCATACCCCACCTGGAGAATTGCCCGCGCTGCTCGCCGAACAGGTGCGTGTCCTGACGCCAGGGGGCCTGCTCCTGGTGTCCTTCTTCGGGACCGAGGGACCGGAGCCGGTCCGCTTCGACCACAAGGTGGCGCCCGCCTATAGCTGGCCGGCGGAGCAGTTTGCCGAGTTGCTGACCGGGGCCGGACTCGTCACGGTTGCTCGGTTGCTCCACGACCCAGCGTCCGAGCGGGGCTTCCTCGACACCCATTTGCTGGCCCGCCGCCCGTAGAGCGTGGCCCGTGGCCTGGGTCGGGGTGGTGTAGATCATCCGTGTGGATGAGCTCGGCTAACTTGAAGGTCCTCTTGCCGTACTGATTCGTGTCGCGATCTGGCTGAAGCGGGGCATGCCGAGCAAGTCCGTCAACCACTTGGCGTTGACGGACTTGCTCTGCATCGAGCTGGGCGAGCTTCTCCTCTGCGCTGGCGAGGCTGACTTGGAGTCCTTCGATCTCACCGAGCCATCCCTCCTGTTCAGCTTCGGTGATTCGGGCGATCAAGTTGTCGCGGATCTCGGCAAGCCGTGCCCGTTGGGCCGGGTCAGGTCGGAGGAGCGGCATCTGACACAAGCGTGCTCGTGGATGCACGACGTTCCGAAGGCCCGAGCGCAGGTTCCCAGAGAGAGCTTGCGCTTCTCGAAGTGGGCGAGGAAGGCGTCCCACTCCTCGTTCGTCGGGGTCCGATATTCCTCGCTGGGACGAAGCGATCGTCGACGGGCGATGAATGCGCGGTGCGCTTCGATGGCGTCTGCCGGGTAGATGGCGTTGTAGCCCATCGTGGTGTTGATGTCGGAGTGACCGGCCAGGACCTGTGCGATATGGGGCGGCAGGCCGCTGCGGATTGCGTCGGTGATGAAGATTCTTCGGAAGTCGTGAGGAGCGAAGTCGAGGGGCTCGCCCGCGGAGTCGGTGAGCCCGGTTCGTTTCAGGACCTCGTTAAGACCATCGCGGATCATTTGGCGGGACACCGGCGTGCGCTGGGCTCCGTATGTCCACTGGAACAGCAGCGGCATCGGCGGGTTCCAGATCTTCTCCGCAACGTCGTAGATGGGCAGCATCGGGATCGCGCCTGTTCGAGGGTCACGGACGCGGGCGATGACCGTGCTCAGGACGTCGGCCAGCTCTGGGCTGACAAGGAGAAGCCGTTCCTCGTCTGTTTTCGAGGGAGCGACCTGAAGCAGAGGCACTATGTCACCGCTGGTGGGCAGCTTGTATTGGATCAAGGCGTGATGGCTGGCCTCCAGCATCTCCTCGATCCGGACACCGGTGTGCTGCAGGGATTCGATCGTGGCCCAGGCCCAGAATGCCCGCTCCTCGAGCAGTCCCAGATGAATGCGTCGGCCGGACTCGTCGTAGGCCCGGAACGGAGTCGACGAGTCCTTCTTCTGGCGCGTGTAGGTCCTGCCTCTGAACATGAACTGGCCGCCGAGTGGGGCGACTCGGAGGGCGTCCATCCCCTCCTGGGCCTCCGTCCAATTCGCCCTGGCGGCACGGACAACGGTGGACAGCGCGGGCAGTCGTTCGCGGGTGCGCTGGTCCATCTTCGCCTTGCGGCGCTTCTCGTGCTTGGAGGTACTGGCATCGGCGGCGCTGACCGGGCAAGGAGCAACCCACGGGCCCCAGCGTTCTGGTTCCTCGACGGCCCAGTGGGCCAGGTCGAGGTAGAGGGCTCGCACTCCGAGCATGAGGCTGCCGTAGTTGGCGCGCTCCGATATTGCCTCGTGGACTGTGCCATCGGGCAGCCGGCGGCGCGTGACTTTCGTCCGGCTGGCCTGCTTCCATGCGCTGACGACCTCGGACGGCAGCCGGAGTGTGTCGATGCCGGGCTGAATGCGCTCAATCTGCAGCCAGAAGTTCCTCACGAGCGTCCGTGACGCGTCCTCCAAGGACGTGTAGTCCATGGTGGGCTGGCGTTCCTTGAGGTACTCGACCAGCAGGTCCCGGATCGGCTTGGACTGCGGCTGGTAGCGGTCGACGAGCTGCTCGACCGAGACTTGGCCGGACGTTCGGTGCAGGAGCCTCAGTGACACGGGTGCGTCGGGCGGCAGGTGACCCAGGCTCTTCACCCAGGAGTAGAACAGGCTTTGTCCGCCCGACGTGGCCCGTTGAGCTCGATGCTCCTCCATGTACTCAATGGCGTCTCCGACATTGATGTCGGCCAAGCCACCTCCCTTGGCGATGACTAGCTTGACCAGCACGTTCTTGGCGAGAATGCCGAGATGGGAGGACCATGCCTCTGGGCCCACCAACTCCTGAAGGCGGGCGAAGCCATCAGGGTCACGGTGCCGGGTGATGATGGCACGCAGATTGGTCGAGGTCCGGGTGAGCTGCCAGCGGAGCGATGGCCGGAGCACGTCGGCGCAGACCAGGGCGAACAGGCCGGTGTTGAGGATGCCGTTCGCATTCTCCGCGTTGTAGCCGACCCAGGTCGCGTTGAGCTCGTTCCACTGTGCCCCGGTGCCACTCGCCGCGGGAGATGCGTTCCAGCGTTGCTGCCAGGTGTCGCCCGGCTGCTTCAGGAGCCAGTGCAGAATGAGTGTTGCGCCCCGGCGCCGGTAGAAGTGGGTGCTCTCGCTCGCGGCCCGTAGCGGAGGTCGGTTCAGCCGGGCGACAACCTCGTCATAGGAATGGCTGGTGGCAGTCCAGTCGTCCTCGTAAGGCCGCGGCGGGAAACGTTTCTTGGCGGCCCGGAGGGCCTCGCCGGCGAGCGGCTGAGCGGCTCGGATGGCGGTCGAAGCGACCAAGGTCTCAGTGCTCGTCACCACGAGTTCCCGAAGAGAGTCTTCATCGAGTCGGAGTTGTAGCCAGGAGCCGGCGGCGCCGGTGGCCGGTCGCGCTGCTCGGCCCGGCGTGCATGATGGGCGCGGACGCGTTCGATTACCTCGTCCTGACTGGCCGGAAGGTAGAGCTGTGTGGTCGTCAGATGTGCGTGACCGAGGACCCATTGGACGTCGGTCAGAGGCATGTTGGGGTCGCGGGCGAGTCGGTAGGACGCGGTGTGGCGTAGATCGTGGAGCGTCCAGTTCGCTCCAAGAAGATCGTTGGTCCGGTTGAACATCGCCCGCGCCGCGTCGTAGTTCAGCGGACGCCACGGCCGCCTCAGCGTCCACCACAACGGCAGGTTCTTGCCGTGCGGGACGCCGTCTCGCCGGGCCTCCTCCTGGTAGAGCCGTAGCCAGACGAAGGCGTCGGTTGAGCAGGGAAGCTGCTGGTAGGCCCGGGTTCCCTTCCGAATCACGCCGACCAACTGCTGACCGGGAAGGGCATCACGCTGCCGACTGGTAAGGAGCTCTTCGGCGCGGGCAGCGTTGGAAACCCAGAAAGCCAGCAAAGCGCGGTCCCTGTTGTGGCGGAGGGCGGCGAAGAGTGCATTGAACATCTCGTCGGGGACGCCGGCGATACCCGCGCCACTTACGGCTACACCGCTTACGGCAAGAACGACGACGAACTCTTCACCGGCGTAGACAAACCCGACCCCGTCGATCCCACTACCAAGGAGGAGTACAACCCCTACCGCTTCAACGCCAAACGCTGGGACAACTCCACCGGCATGTACGACATGGGGTTCCGCGACTACAACCCCGGCCTCAACCGCTTCCTCAACCTAGACAGCTACAACGGCGCCCTGGACGATCTCGCCCTCAGTCTCGACCCCTGGACCGCCAACCGCTACGCCTTCGGCGGCGGAAACCCCATAACGAACGCCGAGATCGATGGACATTCTCCGGATAACTGTCTCTACGGCGTCTGTTCTGAAGAAGTCGCCAAGAACGGCCCGCTCTCAAAACAGACGAACAATGTGAACATCGAGGGGCGGACGAGCCGACACATCGGGAAAACGGGTGCCATCAAAGTGCCTGGCGACGTGGACATCAAAAAGTTCAGGGAAACGTTCACGAAGAAATTCAGCGAAGTCGTCGGCGACAGGAGCCCCAGCGGCTGGACTCTCGTCGAAGACGAACTGAATGCGGCCATAAACGCCTGCCGTATCATCGGGGAACACAAGTGTGGAAAATGGTACATCGGCCTAGTTTTAGCGCATGCCGATGTTGCTGTAGCCAACGGAGCCAATCCGAACGGTGCCAGCCGAGGCCGAACCGGCAAGCGCGGAACTCCGGCCAGCCTGAGAAGAATTACCAGCAAGAATTTCGACGCCGAATGCAATAGCTTCGTACCTTCCACCGAAGTGCTCATGGCCGACGGCACGCGGAAACCAATCGAGGACATCAAGGTTGGCGACGAAGTTCTCGCCACCGATCCAGAAACTGGCAAGACAGAGGCCAGGCAGGTCATCGATCTCATCGTGGGCGAAGGTGACAAGCAGCTCGTCCATGTCACCATCGACATCGATGGAGAACAAGGCCGAGACACCGGCGTCATCATAGCCACCGATGGGCATCCCTTCTGGGTCCCTGAACTACATACGTGGGTCGACGCCGAAAAGCTTGGGCCCGGCATGTGGCTTCGCACCTCCGCTGGCACCCTGGTTCAGGTTAAGGCGATCAAGCAATGGACCGCACAACAACGTGTCCACAACCTCACGGTCGCAGACCTCCACACGTACTATGTGCTAGCAGGCAAGACTGCGATACTTGTCCACAACTCACCATTCAACCCATTCTGTAATACGAAAAAGCCTATATTTGGGCCTCGGCCGGATGGTGGCCAGTCATCCGTGTACATCATCGTTAATCCTGCGACCGGCAACATCTGGAAATACGGGAAAAGTAATAACCCGGTCGGCAGATATACCGCGAAGGACTTCGAAGACTGGAGTAGAGAGTACGGCGGCAGTTACCGGATGCAGATCCTTAAGAACTTCGACTCAGAGGAAGACGCGCTCGCGGCCGAGCGTTATATGACATCCCGGTTCGGGGGTCCGGAAAATGATGAGCCATGGGCCAATAGCATCACCCCTCAAGGAAGTTGGGAAGATGAACTCCAAAGAGCGCTAAACCTACACTAGGCGATTCAGTCAAGGCTTGACCATCGGCCTCCGAGTTCCTACTCGGAGGCCGATGGTACATCTTGCAAATCGGCTGGATACGGCTACACTGGACGGCATGGTGCAACATTGGCAGTATTATCGGGCCGAGTGCGAGAACGGTACGTTTATCAATGACCCCTCGGAAGACGCGATCTTTGACCTGCTAATGACGTTGCGGCAACCGGATAACGGTTTCGTGGTGATAGAACAGCCGGGAGTCGATCCGCCTTGGTATGTCTGCATCTCCATTATGGACGACGGCGAGTACGAACTAGAATGCCGCGATCAGCTTCTAGGTACACATCAACTGGAATCCGGGGCTAGCAGGTCTTATGCTGCAAAACAAGCAACAAAATGGCTTGCTAATACTTATCGAACTCATAACTCTTGAGCTTTTCGCGTAGTCTCCATCTACGCCTACGACGCGGCCTCCCGCCTGAAGGAGATCTCCCACCCGCCCTCCCACGGGCAGACCGTCCGCAACGTCTCGAAGATGACCTACTGGGACAACGGCTGGTTCAAGACCACCACCGACCCGTGCGACATCAAGAGCACCTACCAGTACAACGAGCTCGGCCTGCAGACCAGCCGCACCGTCACCAGCGCGGGCGGCTCCAGCCAGCGCGCTTTGGACTGGTCGCACTACCCCGACGGCAAACTCAAAACCCCACTCCGACGACGGCGTCCCCCTCGGCCTCGATGTCGTCCTGTCCGACAACTCCGACACCGGCCAGACCGTCACCACCGGCACCTGGACCCTCGCCGGAAGCAGCAGTTCCTCCAATATCGTCGGCGCGCAGACCGCGGTGGAAGGCTTCGTCGGCTACGACTACGCCACCGAACCTGACGATCGACGATTACGTCGAATGCGCGGAAGAGTAATGACGACACCTGTCAGGGCCTGGCAGAAGCTGCGCTGCTGAACATGGCGGCAGCCGGTGCCGACAAAGCGGCGAAGGAGCCCGGCAAGGCGATCGAAGAGGCGGCGGAAGATTTCACCAACCTGGCTGTCATCAACTGGAAGTGGAATAGCGTAAAGACGTTCGGCCATACATTTAGCGATCACGGCAAGAGCGTGGCGCAGCTCGCGGACCGGGTGCTGAAGAAGGGAAAGCCTAAAGGTAGGTGGACCGATCACGACTCATCCCCAGCAAGAATCGCATGTACAGAACAGCCTTTCCGTTCCTTGACTAATGGGCGCGGCGAACCCGCCGCTGCGCTCGGGAGCTAGAATCACCTGGGATGCCTACGCCTCACCATCGTAGGTTTCCCAGGCACTTGCGTAACCGCGTCAACATAGAATGAGGCGGAGTGTTTAAGTTTGCCCTGATCTGCCCGAAGCAGATGAAGTCGACTGTAGACAGCCAAGAGCCCTTTGGGGATGACGGAGACTACGAATATCTGGTGATGGTGGGCAGTCGCTTGCTGGCTGCGGCCGACTATCGGTTCACTCTCGGAGGATTTGGCTCCGATGATTGGAATCTAGACGTCGAGTATGACATGTCGTCCTTTATTGAGGGCCTGCCAGATCTCCTCGCCGACCTTCGAACGAAGGGAGCGGGCGAAATTGATCTGTACGCTCAAGGAGTTGAGCGTGTTCTTAAGTTCTCTCGTGTTCAAGACACTGTAGCCATCGCCTGTATTTCCAGAACAGATTGGACGCCCAATCCGCCGATCGAATACTGCGACTATGTGGAGCTCGAGGTGATGCTCAAACGATTGGCAACGAACTTCGCTCACGCCCTTCACCGCCTATCGTCGCTTATAGCTAGACTCGAGCCATTTTCCAAGTGGTTGAGAGAAGAGGTCTAGGTCCAACTACGTGCAGTTGGGGCTTGCCGCTGCTGACTAAGGGCGACTACTACTACGCATGGGCGACTTGTTTGGAGAACGACGGAAATCTCTACTGGACGCGTGGGCATTATGCCTACGTCGAGAACGATACCTCGGTGGCAGTCTGTCACGAGTACGCCGATGTCGATGCGTATGGTGTCGAGGTGATTCACTGAGGCCTTTTCATCCGTGGTGAGCTCGTAGTTCTCAGCGAAACCCCGGACGATGCGCCGGCTCTTGAGCTGGGCATGTTCGCGTTCGCCAGGCCCGCGTAGCCGGGCGTGGGATCGGTTGGCGGCCTTCGCCAGTGCGTGCGGGATGCCCCAGATGCGGGCGGCGGTCAGGTCGTGAGTGCTGTCCGGCAGCGATCCGGAGGTCCAGACGATCGTGCGGTGTGGGGCAGCGGAAGATCCCGGAGGGACTCGACAAGGTGGAGCCCTACGGCGAGGTACGGCTGGACGTGGCCAAGCGCCTACGCCTCGGTGGCCATGCCGTGCCGATGCTGCCCAGGGAGCCACTGAGCAGGCACTCCTATGGGCGGGAACCCTCTCCTGGCCGGTACTGCCGCCTCAGGGCGTGCCGTACTCGCGCTTGATCACCCGCGCACGGGCAGACCCAAGGACGCCGCCAGGCGGCCGAGCGCCTCGCTGAGCTCGGCGTGCTGGGACGAGGTGAGGTCGGCGGCGAGGTTCGCGTCGAGAGCGAGCGCCTTGGCAGTGCATTCCGCGAGGAGGTCGCGCCCCTTGCCGGTGAGGCTCAGGATCTGGCGGCGCCGGTCGGCCGGGTCACGGAGCCGTTCGATGGCGCCCATGGACTCCAGGCGGTCGGCAAGGGACACCACGAGGCTGGGCGCCACCCGCATCAGCTTGGCGATCTCAAGTTGCGAGGCGGCCAGCCCCGAGTCGAGGACTCCCAGCAATCCGACGTGCTTGGGTTTCAGATCGTGGACGGCCAGGGCCTCCGCGTACTGATCTGCGACCAGCGCACCCACGGCGCCGAGCCGGAAGCTGAGGGTATCGGTCCATTTGACATCGTTCACGATCAGCATGATAGCGTCCCCATATCATTCACGTTGTGAACGATTAGAAATGAGAACGATGGTCGACCATCGCACCGTACAGGTCCTCCTTGCCGACCTGCAGGACAGCGTCGTTGCCCTGAGCAGGACGAGCAGCCCCGAGACCATCAGGCGCTCGGCCGGGGTGCTCGGCAGGGTCGCGCGGGCCCGCAGAACACTGGCCATGTGCGGCGTGACCTCGGAGATCGTGGTCCTGCACACCGCGCTCGACGCCCTGGCCGACGGCTATGACGTGATCGTCCTGGCCGACGCGAGCGGCGGCGTGTCGGAGCGTACGGAGAACGCGGCCTTCCGCCAGATCGAGGCAGCGGGCGGCACGGTGACGTCGGTGGCGAGCTTCGTCACGAGCATGGTCCGCGACTTCACCAGCCCCACCGGCCGCATCGCCATCACCGCACTGCACGACCTGATGGGCTGGCGATCACGACCGCGGACCTTCCCTCAGCTTGTCGTTCAACCGTCCAGGCCTCCGAAAGAGAACACATGAAACTCGCACCCCGTCTGCATCGCCTCGGTAACGACCTCGTGGCGTGCTACCTCGTCGACACCGCCGAGGGCATCACGCTCATCGACGCCGGGCTGCCCGGCCACTGGCGGGATCTGCAGCGCGAACTCCACTCTCTGGGCAAGTCCGTCGACGACATCCGCGGGCTCGTCCTGACCCACGGCGACTCCGACCACATCGGTTTCGCCGAACGCCTGCGAAGCGCCCACGGCGTACCGGTGTTCGTGCATGCCGCCGACGCCGTCCGCACCCGGACGGGAGAAAAGCCCAAGGTCGCCTTCGGCCCCATGCGTCTCGGGCCGACGCTCGGGTTCTTCGGATACTCCATCCGCAAGAACGGCCTGCGCACCCGCTACGTCGGCGACGTTACCGAGATCGGTGACGGCGACGTCCTGGATCTGCCCGGAAGCCCGGCGATCGTGGGCATGCCAGGACACTCTCCGGGAAGTGTGGCGGTGCACGTGCCGCTCGCCGACGCGGTCTTCGTCGGGGACGCGCTGACCACTCGGCACGTCCTCACCGGCCGCGAGGGCCCCCAGCCGGCACCCTTCACCGACGACCCGGCCGAAGCACTCTCCTCGCTCGACCGGATCGCCGACCTGCCGGCATCCTGGGTGCTTCCCGGCCACGGCGCCCCCTGGCGCACCTCACCGGCCCACGTGAGAGAGGCGGTGCACTCGGCATCGGCCGATGCCGGCACATGAGGCCGGCGCCCACCGGATGCCATCAGGCTCCGAGCGGTCGTCACCCATGGGAACCGATGGCCGGCGATTGGTACGCTAATGCCCGGTCTACCTGCGGCCAGAGGGTCCCGAAGCTCAGAAGTGGCCTCTCGTCTCGTCTGGGTCGCCTCGGTGGCGACGTTCAAGCCTCCCGGAACCCTCGCATCGACATGGATGTTCGTGCAGACATGATCCCCCAGCCCCCCGAACCGACCGCCGAGGATCTGCTGGAGATCGCCGACGCCCTGCTCCCCGGCCACTCCCTCGACGACGCTCGGATCACGGCCGGAAACCTGCACCACGTCGTGCTCCTTCCGGGCACGGCGGCCGTACGGGTGAGCAAGCGGCCGTCGTCGGCCCAGGAGATGCCGCGCCGCATGGAGGTGCTGCGCGAGATCTCGCGGGCTGGGCTGCCGTTCAAGGTGCCGGAGCCGCTCACGCCCGTGACGTGGTTCGGCGAGCGTACGGCGGTGGCCGTCTCCTGGGTCGAAGGCGAGGAACTACCCGAGGGGCAGGGCGACCCCGGCCAGATCGGGAAGCTGCTGCGCGCCGTACGGGAAGTCGCCGTCACGCCGCGGCTGAGGGAGCTGCTGTACGCCCCGGGGGACAAGGGCTGGGCCGAGATCCTTGCCGAGCAGGTCGTTCCGGGGCTGCCGGACAGGTGGCGCGACACGTGCCGCAGGCGTCTCGAAGTGGCGCGCGATCTGGAGCCCGTGCCGGATGTGCTCGTTCACGGCGATCTGGGCGGCTCCAACGTCCATTGGAGCAGGGGCGGGCAGTTGGTCGGCGTGCTGGATTGGGATCAGGCCCATCTGTTCGACCCCGCCATCGACGCTGCTCTGATGGCCTGGCATGGCTGGGACAACGTCGAAATGGCCGTGGAGCCCGAGACCTACCGTCGTGCTCGGATTTACGATGCTCCCTTCGGTGTCGGGCATCTTGTTGGGGTTCTCGATGGGCGGCCGCTGACGAACGTCGAGGGGTACGTGCGTAGCATCGTCGGCTGGCTTGAGAGGGACTGCTGAGGGCTGCCCAGACTGCGGCACGCCTCGTTCACTCCTGTCGCCGCACAGAAGAGCGCTCCGTCCAGCGCCGGTCAAAGCCGCGCTTGACGTTCGCCTGGTCTTCCACCGTCGTCCGGCCGGGCAGATAAGAGCTCACGTGTGCGCGACGGCACCAGTGCGAGGAGAGTCTGATGCCCACCAGCGAGATCACCATTCCCGGCACCAAGCTCGCCGCCGAGGCGACCGAGCTGGTGCGGGAGTCGACCAGCGACCTGATCTTCCACCACTCCCGGCGGGTCTACTTCTGGGGCGTGATGCAGGGCCACAACCGCGGGTTGAGTTTCGACCCCGAGCTGCTCTACATCGGCGCGATGTTCCACGATCTCGGGTTGAACGAGGAGCATCGCGGCAGTGGCCGCCGGTTCGAGGTGGACAGTGCCGACGCGGCCCGCCGGTTCCTCCAGGAGCATCAGGTGCCGGAGGACAGCGTCCGCCGGGTGTGGACGGCGATCGCCCTGCACACGACGCCGGGCATCCCCGAGTTCATGGAGCCCGAGGTGGCGCTGGTCACGGCCGGGGTGGAGTACGACGTGCTGGGCATCGGCTACCACGATCTCAGCGAGGAGCAGCGGGCCCAGGTCACGGCGCTGCATCCGCGGCCGGATTTCAAGCACCAGATCCTGCAGGCGTTCGCCGACGGCATCGCGCCCAAGCCGGAGACCACCTTCGGCAACGTCAAGGCCGACGTGCTCGAACGCTACGTGCCCGGCTTCCGGCGCGGCAACTTCGTCGACACCATCCTTCAGTCGCCCTGGCCCGAGTGAACGACGTTCGTGACCGGGTGTCGTGTTCGAGGACGAGCCGGGTGGGCTGGACGCGGGAGCCGATGCCGGCGGAGGAGTTGATCGACTGACCGCGCGGGTGTAGGTGCCTCTCACCCCCTGACCATGGCCGATGCGATCGGCGCTATTTGGTGTTGCTAAGTACCGGTAGTCGGTGTTACTTTGTACCGGTAGTCAGCAGCACCAAGTAGCTGGAAGGAGGGCGCTCCATGGGCAAGCAGATGACCGAAATGCTCAAGGGAACACTGGAGGGCATCGTCCTGGCGATCCTCGCCGGCCGGCCCGCCTACGGCTACGAGATCACCGCCTGGCTGCGCGAGCGGGGCTTCGCCGACATCGCCGAGGGCACCATCTACGCCCTGCTGGTCCGCATCGAGCAACGCGGCCTGGTCGACGTGGACAAGGTGCCGTCGGAGAAGGGGCCGCCACGCAAGGTGTACTCCCTGAACGCGCAGGGACGGGCCTACCTCGACGAGTTCTGGAGGACCTGGAGCTTCCTCGCAGAACGCCTCGAACAGCTCCGCGAAGGGGGCAACCAGAAATGACCACGGAGTCGAACGAGCCGCGCAGCCGCCTGCAGCAGGCACTGGAACTCGTCACCGGATCCCTGGAGGACAAGAAACGCTGGCGCACCTACAAGGCCCGGGTCAAGGCGCTGCCGGAGAACTACCGGATCGCGGTCGAGGCGCTGGAGCGCTACCTGATGCACTTCGGGCCGGCCGACGGCACCGGCGCGATGAGCATGTACGAGGACCTGGCCGACCTGTTCGAGCAGAGCGCGGCCGACCGGACCCCGATCCGCGACCTGTTCGGCGACGACCCGATCGAGTTCGTCGAGGCGTTCATGGCCAACTACCCGCTCGGCCACTACCGCAGACGCGAGCGCGAGCGCTTCACCAGCGCCATCACCCGCGCCGCGCAACACGACAGGACACAGCAATGACCCCACCCCAGATGGCCATCCAGGTGCACGGCCTGGAGAAGTCCTACCAGAACCTGCACGTGCTACGCGGCGTGACCTTCGAGGTGGCGCCCGGCAGCATCTTCGCCCTGCTCGGCTCCAACGGCGCCGGCAAGACCACCGCCGTGAAGATCCTCGCCACGCTGCTCAAACCGGACGCCGGCACCGCCCGCGTCAACGGCTTCGACGTGAGCACCCACTCCTCGAACGTGCGCGAGTCGATCAGCCTGACCGGCCAGTTCGCCGCCGTGGACGACATCCTCACCGGCCGCGAGAACCTGATCCTGGTCGCCCGGCTACGCCACCTGAACAACCCCGGCCAGATCGCCGACGACCTGCTCGCCCGTTTCTCCCTCACCGACGCCGGCGGCCGCAAGGTCGCCACCTACTCCGGCGGCATGCGCCGCCGCCTGGACATCGCGATGAGCCTGATCGGCCACCCGCCGGTCATCTTCCTCGACGAGCCCACCACCGGCCTGGACCCCCAAGCCCGCCTCGAGGTCTGGCAAGCCGTCCAGGACCTCGCCGCCGGCGGCACCACCGTCCTGCTCACCACCCAATACCTGGACGAAGCCGAACATCTCGCCGACCGGATCGCGATCCTGCACCAGGGCCGCATCCTGGTCAACGGCACCCTGGCCGAGCTCAAACAACTCCTGCCACCCGCCAAGGTCGAATACATCGAAAAGCAGCCGACCCTGGAGGACGTCTTCCTCTCCCTCGTCGGCACCACAGCCCAAGGACAGCCGCGATGAGCAAGCACTTCTTCGGCGACACCACCGTCCTGCTCGGACGCTCCCTGCGCCACATCACCCGCAGCCCCGACACCATCATCACCACCGCGATCATGCCGATCGCCATGATGCTCATGTTCGTCTACGTGTTCGGCGGCGCCATCAACACCGGATCGAACACCTCCTACGTCAACTACATGCTGCCCGGCATCCTGCTCATCACCGTCGCCTCCGGCATCGCCTACACCGCCTACCGGCTGTTCATGGACCTGCAGGGCGGCATCTTCGAACGCTTCCAATCCATGCCGACCGCCCGCTCCTCGGTGCTGTGGGCCCACGTGCTGACCTCCCTGGTCGCCAACCTCGTCTCCCTCGCCGTCGTCATGCTCGTCGCCCTGCTCATGGGCTTCCGCTCCAGCGCCGGCATCCTGGCCTGGCTGTCGGTGGCCGGCATCCTCACCCTGTTCACCCTGGCACTCACCTGGATCGCCGTCATCCCCGGCCTGACGGCCAAGACCATGGAAGGCGCCAGCGCCTTCTCCTACCCGCTGATCTTCCTGCCCTTCCTCAGCTCCGCCTTCGTGCCCACCGACACCATGCCCACCATCCTGCGCATCTTCGCCGACAACCAGCCGGTCACCTCCATCGTCAACGCCATCCGCGCCCTGTTCGCCGAACAGCCCGTCGGCACCGACATCTGGATCGCCCTCGGCTGGTGCGCCGGCATCCTCGCCGTCGCCTACGCCTTCGCCATGACCACCTACCGCCGCAAGATCTCCTGAACGCAACCAGCTCGATGGAGCCTCCCGGTCACCTGGGACGCGTAACCCCGTTGCCGTGGGCGGTGTCCCGGGTTACGTTCGACGGGATGAGAGGCACCTTCGAGGTAGCAGTCATCGGTGCAGGGGTGGGCGGGCTCTGCCTGGCCCAGGGGCTGCACCGGGCCGGCGTACGCGTCACCGTCTACGAGCGGGACCTCACCCCGGCCAACCGCCTGCAGGGCTATCGCCTGCACATCAACCCGCTCGGCGCGCAGGCGCTGCGCGAGTGCCTGAGCCCCGAGTTGTGGCAGGCGTTCCTGGCCACCACCGGCAGGGGCGGGCTCGACTTCGTCTTCATGACCGAGCAGCTCAAGCCGCTGATCAAGCTGGAGGCCGACCGGCGGGACGCCAACTGGCGCGACCACCACTCGGTCAGCCGGATCACCCTGCGCCAGATCCTGCTCACCGGCCTGGGCGAGGTGGTGCGCTTCGGCAGGACGTTCGAGCGGTACGAGCGCACGGCGGACGGCCGGATCACGATCCACTTCGCGGACGGGTCCACCGCCACGGCCGACGTCCTGGTGGCCGCCGACGGCAGCGGATCGAGGGTGCGGCAGCAGTACCTGCCCCGGGCGGAGCGGATCGACACGGGCATCACCCGCGTGGCCGGCAAGTTCCCGCTCGACGAGGAGACGAAGCGGCAGGTCCCGGCGCAGCTCTACGAGGGGCTCACGAACATCGTCCCGGCCAGGGGATACTCCATGTTCTGCGCGCCGCACGACTTCGGTGGCGACCCCGTCGTGCTGCCCGGCGGCATCGGGGCCAGCGAGCGTGACGGCGCCATGCACGACAACACGAGCAGCTACGTGTTGTGGGCCTTCGGCGCCGAGACCCGGCACTTCCCCGAGAACGCGGCCACGCTCCCGGGGGCGGAGATCCGCGAGCTCGTGCTGCGGATGGTCGCGGACTGGCATCCGGACCTGCTGCGGATGATCACCATGACAGATCCGGACACGGTGTCCCTGCTCCCCATCCGCAGCGCCGTGCCGGCGGAGCCGTGGCCGGCCACGAACATCACGCTGCTCGGTGACGCCATCCACACCATGGCCCCGCACCTGGGCCTCGGCGCCAACACCGCGCTGCGCGACGCCGGGCTGCTCTGCCGGGAGCTGAGCGCCGCCGCGGCCGGCGACACGGACGTCGTGGCGGCGATCGGCGCCTACGAGCGGCAGATGAGCGAGTACGGCTTCGCCGCCGTGCGCGACTCGCTGAGGACGGCCAGGCGGTTCGTCACCAGGAGCCCGCTGGCGCGGCGCGGCTTCCGCGCCTTCCTGCGCACTGCCCAGCGGATCCCGGCACTGAAGGAACGGGCCTTCGGCGCCGGCGCCGCCTGACCTCTCCGGATCTCAGACCGGCTTGTTGCCGATGAGCAGGGTGCTGAGCTCGTTCAGCGCGACCGGCTGCTCGACCTCGAACCCCGCCTCCTTCATCCACCCGATCCCCTCGGACACCGTGTACTCCGAGGATCCGCTGATCATGGCCATGTTGAGGCTCATCAGCAGGCCGAACGCGGCGTCGCGGCGCTCGTCGTCGATCATGCTGTCGTAGACGAGCAGGGTGCCGCCGGGGGGAAGCTGCTCGAACGCCCGGTTCACCAGCGCGCGGCGGCGCTCGTCCACCCAGTCGTGCAGCACGTGGCCGAGGATGTACACCTGGGTGTCGGGCAGGTCGTCGGTGAAGAAGCTGCCCGCGTGGTAGGAAACGCGATCGCGCAGGTCGCTGTCGCCGGCCTCCTTCTCGACGAGCTCGTCGAAGAGCGGCTCCAGCGGGGGCAGGTCGAAGGTCACCCCGCGCAGGTGGCCGTGGGCCGCGGCGAGCCGCATCGTGAGCAGACCGCGGCAGCCGCCGAGGTCGGTGAAGGACTTGACGCTCTCCCACGGGTACTTCTCCGCGAGCGGGCGGCCGAGCAGCACCGCGTAGCCGTCCATGGCGTCGGCGAAGTGGCGGGTGCGCTTGGGGTCGGCGTACAGGCCGTCGGTGAAGTCGCCCTCGGAGAGCTGCTTGACCAGGCTCTCGCCGGAGCGCAGGAAGCCGGGCAGGTTGCCCCAGGCGGGGTACAGGCGGCGCTGGTTGTGGGCGAGGAAGCCGCCCATGTACTCGGGCTTGCGCGGGTCGAGGTAGGTGGCGGTGAGGGGGGAGGCCCGGTAGGAGGAGCCGTCGCGGCCGAGCAGTTCCATGGCGACCAGCGAGTCCAGGTAGTCGCGCGTCAGCTTCGGATGCAGGCCGAACTCGCGCTGGATCTCCTCGGCGGTGGCCGGCGCGGTGCAGATGCGGGCGAACAGGCCCAGCTCGATCCCGGCGAACAGGGCCTGCGCCTGGAAGAATCCCGTTGCCGTCCTGACAAGGGGTGTTGCGGTCTCGGGAAGAGACATCGGGCTTCCTTTCTCGAACGGTCAAGAGCAGCGGGTCAGGGCTTGAGCCGCAGCGGGAGCGCGTGCAGGGAACGCTGGAAGAAGTCGCGGTGCCAGCGCACCTCACCGGGGTCGCAGGCCAGCGTCATGTCCGGGAAGCGGCGCAGCAGCGCGGTGATGGCCACCTGAGCTTCGAGCCGGGCCAGCGGCGCGCCCAGGCAGTGGTGCACGCCGTGGCTGAAGGCCAGGTGCGGGTTGGGGTTGCGGGTGATGTCCAGCCGGTGCGGGTCAGGGAACGCCTGGGGGTCGCGGTTGACCGAGTGCACGGGGACGATGATCAGCGAGTCCGCGGGGATCACGGTGCCCCCGACCTCGATGTCCTCCTTCGCATGGCCCTCGATCAGGGAGAGGGAGCTGTCGTAGCGGAGGAACTCCTCGACGGCGCTGCCGATGAGGTCGGGCTGGACGACCAGCTTGGCCTGCTGGTCGGGGTTGCGGACCAG
The DNA here is from genome assembly GCF_014207985.1 of Nonomuraea rubra. Classification (NCBI taxonomy): domain Bacteria; kingdom Bacillati; phylum Actinomycetota; class Actinomycetes; order Streptosporangiales; family Streptosporangiaceae; genus Nonomuraea; species Nonomuraea rubra. The sequence goes on from NZ_JACHMI010000001.1 coordinate 12,145,066, forward strand.
GGCGTACATGCCGTTGGTGATCAGGTTCACGGTGGTGAGGAAGCCGGCGAAGATGAGCAGCATCACCGTCGCGACGAGCTCCTTCTCCGAGAGCCGGTTCTCTCCGTCGCGGGCCTCGATCAGGCCCTGGACGAGGTCGTCGCCGGGATGGCTGCGCCGGTGCTCGATCAGCCCGCGCACGTACTCGCCGATGGCTGCCTGCCGCGCCCGGAAGTGGTCCACCGGGTTGCCGGCGTAGTCCTCCTCCAGGAACCAGAAGACGCTCTTGTGGCGCAGGTCAGCGAGGTCCTCCACCGGGATGCCCAGCAGCTCGCCGATCACCATCATCGGCAGCGGGTAGGAGAAGTCCTCCATGAGCTCCGCCTCGCCCGCCCGCTCCATCCTGTCGAGCAGGTCGTCGGTGAACTGCTCCACGCGCGGCCGCAGCAGCTCGATCCGCCGGCGGGTGAACGCCTTCTGCACCAGCTTGCGCAGGCGGGTGTGCTCGGGCGGGTCGGTGCTGACCATGTTGTCGGCGAACGAGCTCTCGGCCTTCTGCCCGTCCTCGTGCACGACGTCGGAATGGTGCGCGGCCTTGCTGAAGCGCGGGTCGATGAGCAGGGGGCGGGCGTCCTCGTAGTGCGGGACGAACCACGCCTCCAGCCCGATGGGGGTGTTGAGGCGGTGCACCCGCCCGCTCGCCCGCAGGTTCTCGTAGTAGGGATACGGGTCCGTCAGGGCCGCATGCGGGATGCTGCCGATCGGGGCTGTCGCCGCCTCTGGCATCTGGGCTCCTCAAGAGGTCTCAGGGAACGGTCAACGAAGTTCAGGCGAGCCAGCGGCCGTCCGCCATCACCGTCCGGTCGGGGATCTCGCCGCGGTGCCGCCAGGTGAGGACGCGCCGGGGGGTGAGGAAGAGGTAGACGCAGCCCGGCACCCGGCTCGGGTTCACGGGCAGGTCCGCGAGGACGGGCGGGGCGTCGGCGGGCAGGTCCTCGTACGCCACGAGCTCCACGGTGCCGTCGACGAGGACGACGTCCGCGGGGTCGCCGAGCGCAACGCGGCAGTGCCCGTCCTCGCGCAGGTTGCGGACCGTGACGTGCCGTTCCTGCGTGGCCATCACCAGCCGGGCGCCGTCCCAGACGCACCCGAGGGGGACGAGGTGGGCGCCGGACTCCCCGCTCGTCGCCAGCCAGGCGAACCGTTCGCTGGCGAGCTTGCCGAGCACGTCCGCCTTGCGCTGGGCGAGATCGCGGGGAGGGGCGAGGCCGGCACTGGGCGCAGTCATGGTGAATCCCTTCGCCAGAGGTCTTTTCGAAAATGTCAGAATGCCGATACGGCCGCCGCGGCGTTTCCGATGAGCGCGAGCACGGCGAACGTCGTGCGTACCAGGTTCCATTTCCCCCACAGGCCCCGCGGATCCTCCCAGTCGGCCGGAATGGCCTGCGGGTCGAGCGATTTGACGCGCCGGTTTATCGGCACATTACGGGTCTGCGAGACCGCGCCGACACCGGCCAGGCACACGGCCGACGCGATGAACAGGGTGCGCGCCAGGCCAGGCTCGGAGAGAATGGCCAGAATGATGTCGAGCACCGCCGACGAGCCGACGATGATCGGCATCATCGGGTCGTAGGCGCGGCCCAGCAGCTTGTGCGCCGCGACATAGCGTTCGGGGGTCATGGCCTGCATCGCCGGCCATACGCCGACGGCGTGGGTGAACAGCACACCCGCGGCGATCCCGCTGGTGACCAGCACCGCGGCGGTGAGAATCTGGACCATCACGCTCCTCCCTCTGCCACCACCCCGAAGTATCCGGACGGCACCTTGAGGCGGACTCGAATATGACTGGGGAATATCCCGCTAATGACTAGCCCGCCGAAGGCTTGAGTACGCTTCGAGGTCTGCTCTAGCTGCCCCGGCCATGATGCTGCTCAGCAAAAGCAGTCCGGCTGGCAGGGAGGCCTCTACATGACGATTACTCGGGCGTCGAAGGTGAATGCCGACGACATCGCGCCCAATCGGCGGCGTGGTGGTGATATTCGCGTCCTGCTCGGTCCTGCGACGGTCGGCGCCACCTCCGGATTCATGGGAATGCTCACGCTGGAACCCGCCGAGTTCGTGTCCGAGCATTACCACCCATATTCCGAGGAGTTCCTGTGCCTCGTCCGGGGGGAATTGGTCGTGCGGGTGGACGGGACGCCGGTGCGGCTCTCCCCCGGCGAGGCGTTGCACATCCCCATCGGCGTCCGGCACCGGGTGGAGAACCCCGGCGAGGCGCAGGCCGTCGCCGTCTTCCACCTCGGCCCGCTCGCGCCGAAGCCGTCGCTCGGCCACGTGGACACCGAGCCCCTCCCGAACGCCGGGGAGCCCTCGCTCGACGTGGGGGAGCAGAGATGACCGGCAGGCGGGTGGCGCTCACCGGCATCGGCGTCGTGGCCCCCGGAGGCACCGGGCGCAAGGCGTTCTGGGAGCTGCTGACCTCGGGCCGCACCGCCACGCGGACGATCTCGATGTTCGACGCGGGCGCGTTCAGGTCGCGGATCGCCGCGGAGTGCGACTTCGACCCGGCCGCGGAGGGGCTCAGCGCCCGCGAGATCCGCCGGATGGACCGCGCCGCGCAGTTCGCCGTCGTCTCGGCGCGCGAGGCGCTCGCCGACAGCGGGCTCGACGCCTCCGACCTGGAGCCGACGCGGACCGGCGTGACGCTGGGCAGCGCGGTCGGCTGCACCATGAGCCTCGAGGAGGAGTACGTCGTCGTCAGCGACTCCGGCCGCAACTGGCTCGTCGACTCCTCCTACGGGGTGCCGCACCTGTACGGGCACCTGGTGCCGAGCTCGCTGGCCGCCGAGGTGGCCTGGACCTGCGGCGCGGAGGGCCAGGTCACGCTCATCTCGACCGGCTGCACGTCCGGGCTCGACGCCGTCGGCTACGGGGCGCGGCTGATCGCGGAGGGCTCCGCGGACGTCGTCCTGGCCGGCGCCACGGACGCGCCGATCTCGCCGATCACCGTGGCGTGCTTCGACGCGATCAAGGCCACCTCGCCGCGCAACGACGACCCGGCGCACGCGTCGCGCCCGTTCGACCGCGACCGCAACGGCTTCGTCCTCGGCGAGGGCGCCGCCGTGTTCGTGCTGGAGGACCTGGAGCGTGCCCGGCGCAGGGAGGCGCACGTCTACTGCGAGGTGGCCGGCTACGCCACGCGGGGCAACGCGTACCACATGACCGGCCTGAAGCCGGACGGGCGGGAGATGGCGGAGGCCATCAGGGTGGCGCTCGGCCGGGCCAGGCTGAACCCGGACGACGTCGCCTACATCAACGCCCACGGCTCCGGCACCAAGCAGAACGACAGGCACGAGACGGCCGCGTTCAAGCGCAGCCTCGGCGACCACGCCTACCGGACGCCGGTCAGCTCCATCAAGTCCATGGTCGGGCACTCGCTGGGCGCGATCGGTGCCATCGAGGTGGCCGCCAGCGCGCTGGCCATCGAGCACGGCACGGTGCCGCCGACCGCCAACCTGGAGACGCCGGACCCGGAGTGCGACCTGGACTACGTGCCCCGCGTGGCGCGCGAGCAGCCGGTGGACGTGGTGCTCAGCGTGGGCAGCGGGTTCGGCGGGTTCCAGACCGCGATGGTGCTCACCGCCCCCGGGCGGGAGGCGGCATGAGCCTCGCCCAGGACGCGCCGGTGATCACCGGGATCGGAGTCGTCGCCCCCACCGGGATCGGCGTGGCGGAGCACTGGGCCGCCACGCTGAGCGGGACGAGGGCGATCGGCCCGATCACGCGGTTCGACCCGGAGTCCTACCCGGTGCGCCTGGCGGGAGAGGCCAAGGGCTTCAGCGCGCCGGGGAACGTGCCCGGCCGGTTGATCCCGCAGACCGACCACTGGACGCACATGGCGCTGGTGGCCGCCGACCAGGCGCTCGCCGACGCGGGCGTGGACCCGTCGGCCCTGCCCGAGTACGAGATGGGCGTGGTCACGGCCAGCTCGTCCGGCGGGGTGGAGTTCGGCCAGCGCGAGATCCAGGAGCTGTGGAGCAAGGGCCCCCGGCACGTCGGCGCCTACCAGTCGATCGCGTGGTTCTACGCGGCCACCACCGGGCAGATCTCCATCCGGCACGGCATGCGCGGCCCCTGCGGGGTCGTGGTCGCCGAGCAGGCCGGAGCGCTGGAGTCGCTCGCACAGGCCCGGCGGGTGCTGGAGGACGGCGCGCGGCTGGTGGTGAGCGGCGGCACCGACGCGCCGTTCAGCCCGTACGGACTGACCTGCCAGATCTCGAACGGCCGGCTCAGCACCCACACCGACCCCGAGCTCGCCTACCGGCCGTTCGACGCCCGCGCCGGCGGCTACGTGCCCGGCGAGGGCGGCGCCATCCTCATCGTGGAGGACGCGGGCAAGGCCAGGGAGCGCGGGGCACGCAACACGTACGGGGTGATCGCCGGCCACGCGGCCACGTTCGATCCGGCCCCCGGCTCGGGACGCCCGCCCGCGCTGCGCCGCGCCATCGAGCAGGCGCTGGCCCAGGCGGGCCTGGAGCCGGGGGACCTCGATGTCGTGTTCGCCGACGCCGCCGGCAGCCCGGACCTCGACCGGGCGGAGGCGGAGGCGATCGCGGCCGTCTTCGGCGACCGCGGCGTGCCCGTGACGGCGCCCAAGACGATGACCGGCCGGCTCTACGCGGGCGGCCCGTCCCTGGACGTCGCCACCGCGCTGATGGCCATGCGGCACTCGGTGCTGCCGCCGACGATCGGCGTTTCCGACCTCGTCCCCGGCTACGCGATCGACCTGGTCAGGGACGAGCCCCGCGACGCGGAGGTGCGCTCGGCGCTGATCATCGCCCGCGGATACGGCGGCTTCAACGCCGCGCTCGTGCTCCGCGCCCCCGACCACAGCACTTCGACAGGAGGAGACCGATGAAGGAACTCACGCTCGACGACCTGCGGCACCTGATGCGGATCAGCGCCGGCGAGGACGAGTCGACCGACCTCGACGGCGACATCATCGACGCCGGCTTCAGGGACCTGGGCTACGACTCCCTGGCCGTGCTGGAGCTGGCCAGCCGCCTCGAACGCGACTGGGGCGTCGTCGTGCCCGACGAGGTCGCCGCCACGCTGGAGACGCCCCGCGCGGTGCTCGACTACGTCAACGAGCGGGCGGCGGTGAAGTGACGATGGCCGGGCACACCGAGAACACGATCGTCATCTCCGCGCCGATGGACCTCGTCTGGTCCATGACGAACGACGTCGAGTCGTGGCCGGAGCTGTTCGACGAGTACGCGAAGACCGAGGTGCTGCACCGGTCGGGCGACACGGTGCGCTTCCGCCTGACGATGCACCCCGACGAGAACGGCAACGCCTGGTCGTGGGTGTCGGAGCGGACCGCCGACCCGCGGACCCGCACCGTCCAGGCGCACCGCGTCGAGACGGGCTGGTTCGAGTACATGAACCTGCGCTGGGAGTACCGGGAGGTGCCGGACGGCGTCGAGATGCGCTGGATCCAGGACTTCCGCATGAAGCCGGACTCCCCCGTGAACCTGGAGCAGATGACCAGGCGGATCGACGGCAACTCGCCCGTGCAGATGAAACTGATCAAGGAGAAGGTGGAGCGGGCGGCGCGACAGGCCGGGAAGGCGTGAGGCCGCGATGCCCGCGCAGAGGGCCCGCGCCGGGCGGGCCGCCGAGCTGACGGCCCAGGGCGGTGTCTCGTGACCGGGGTCGCGCTGCCGCTGGCGCTGCTGGCCAACGGGCTGGCCGCGGGAGTGCTGGTGGCCACGGTGCTCGGCGTCGTGCCGTTCTACATGACCCTCACCGCCCCCAGCTACGTCAGGGCGCACGCCTTCGCCGTCGGGCGGTACGACCCGTTCCAGCCCGCCTGCCTGCTGGTCACGTTCGTCGCCGACGTGCTCGTCGCGGCGACGGAGCCGCGGCTCGCCGGCCGGGTGCTGTGCGCGGCGGCGGCACTGACGGCCGGCTCGGTGGTGATCGTGTCGCTCACGCGGAACGTCCCGATGAACCGCTGGGTCAAGGCGCAGAACCCGGACGCGCTGCCCGCCGGATGGGACATGGAGGCCTTCCGCCGCACGTGGGCGCGATGGAACAGGACCAGGACGTGGCTGGCCGTGCTCGCCCTCGTCCTGAACGGCTCCGCCGCCGTCGCGCTGCTCTGACACTCGCGAACCGAGAGGAGACGCATCATGAGTTTTCGGCTTGAGGGCAAGAACGCCCTGGTCACCGGCGGGACGAGAGGGATAGGCCGGGCGGTCGTGCTGAGCCTGGCCCAGGAGGGATGCAACGTCGTCGCGTGCTACCGCGGCGACGCCGAGGCGGCCGCGCGGCTGGAGAAGGACCTGGCCGCCACGCCCGGCAAGCACAGCGTCGTCCAGGCCGACGTGGGCAGGGCCGACCAGGTCGCCCGCCTGATCGACGAGTGCCGGACCGGGCTCGGCTCGCTGGACGTCGTCGTGCACAACGCCGGCGCCATCAGCCACGTGCCGTTCGCCCAGCTCGAACTGACCGAGTGGCAGCGCGTGCTGGACACCAACCTGACCGGCATGTACCTGGTCCTGCACGGCGCGCTGCCGCTGATGTCCGAGGGCGGGTCGGTGGTCGCCATCGGCTCCAAGGCCGCGATGGTCGGCGTGCCGCTGCGCACCCACTACACGGCCTCCAAGGCGGGCGTGCTCGGCCTGGCCAGGTCGCTCTGCAAGGAGCTCGGCCCGAACGGGATCAGGATCAACGTGATCGCCCCCGGCATCATCTCCACCCACGCCGCCGAGGGGCTCAGCCCCGAGCAGGAGCAGCGCTACCGCAACATGACCGCGCTCGGCCGGCTCGGCGAGCCGGAGGAGATCGCCGACGTCGTGCTGTTCCTGGCGAGCGACCGCTCCCGCTACATGTCCGGCGAGACCGTGCACGTCGATGGAGGGATCTGAGATGGCTGACACGCAGGTGTTCCGGGTGATGCTGAGGATGCAGATCCTGCCCGGGAAGGAGCAGGAGTTCGAGCGGGTCTGGTACTCGGTCGCGGACGTGGTCGGCGAGAACCCGGCGAACGTCGGCCAGTGGCTGTCGAAGAGCGCCGAGGAGGAAGGCGTCTACTACATCATGAGCGACTGGGCCGACGAGGCCGGCTTCCGCGCGTTCGAGCGCAGCGACGCGCACGTCGAGCACCGCAAGAAGCTGCACCCCTACCGCTCGCACGGCACGATGACCACCCAGCACGTGGTGTTCGACCTCGGCCGCGAACGCCTGGAGGCCAGGCGATGATCGGAGTGGTCCGGGTGCTCGTCTACTACTCGGCCGCCAACGGGGACGCGGGCTCCGTGATCGACGCCTACCGGCGCGTCAACATGGGCATGCGCGGCACCGCCGGGCTGCTGAGCAGCCAGCTGCTGCGCTCGACCCTGGACCCGAGCGAGTTCGCCGTGCTGAGCGAGTGGACGAGCCTGTCGGAGTTCAACGCCTGGGAGCAGGGGTCGCGGCACAAGGGGCAGACGTCCGCGCTGCGGTCGTACCGCGACGACGAGCGCGGCAAGGGCTACGGGATCTATGAAGTCGTGGACCAGTTCTGACGGCGCCGGCTCCGGCGGGCCGCCCCTCCCCCGTACGGCGTGCGGCGCGCGCTGCTCGCCGTGGGGCGGCACCTGTGGGCCGGACTGCAGGCAATCGGGCGGACCGGCTTCGCCGACGGGTGGCTGAGCGAGGAAAAGGAGCACCGAGGATGACCATCACCCTTCCCCCCAAGGTCGAGGCGGCCGAGTGGATCCGGTGCGAGCGGTGCGGGGAGATCGTGTACGGCAAGCGCTTCGCCCGCGAGCTCGGCGTGTGCCCGGGGTGCGCGCTGCACACCAGGATCACCGCCCGCGAGCGGGTCGAGCAGCTCTTCGACGACGGATCGACGGTGGTCATCGAGGCGCCGCCGACCCCGGAGGACCCGCTCGGGTTCACCGACAGCAAGCCCTACCCCGAACGGCTGCGCGAGGCGCGGGAGAAGTCCGGGCTGGACGAGGCCGTGCTGTGCGTGCGCGGCACGATCGACGGCCACGGGATCGTCGCCGCCGTCATGGACTTCCGGTTCATGGGCGGCAGCCTGGGATCCGCCGTGGGCGCGCGCATCGTCGCCGCCGCCGAGGCCGCGCTGGTGGAGCGGGTGCCGTTCCTGCTGGTGACGGCGTCGGGCGGGGCGCGCATGCAGGAGGGCACGCTGTCGCTCATGCAGATGGCCACGACCAGCCAGGCCCTGGCCGAGCTCGACGAGGCCGGGATCCTGACCATCGCGCTGATCACCGACCCGACGTACGGCGGGGTGGCCGCCTCCTTCGCCACCCTCCCCGACGTGCTCCTGGCCGAGCCGGGCGCGCACGTCGGCTTCGCGGGGCCGCGCGTGATCGAGCAGACCATCGGGCAGGAGCTTCCCGAGGGGTTCCAGACCGCGGAGTTCCTGCGGGCGAGGGGGCTGATCGACGACGTGCGGCCCCGCGCGGAGCTGCGCTCCACGCTCGCCCGCCTCTGCTCCCTGCAGGCCGCCGGTGCCGCTGGTGAGCTCTTCCAGCCGGAACGGTCACCCGCCGGGGAACCGTCCCGGCTGCTGTTCCAGCCGGAGCGGATGCCCGCTGGGGAGCCGTCGCGGCTGCTGTTCCAGCCGGAACGGGTGCCCGCCAGGAGCGGGTGGACGGCCGTGCAGCTCGCCCGGCACGCCGACAGGCCGACGACGCTCGACTACGCCCGTTACATGCTCGAGGAGTTCGTGGAGCTGCACGGGGACCGGCTCGGTGGCGACTGCCCCGCGATCGTCGGCGGGCTCGGCAGGCTCGACGGTCGGCCGATCGTCCTCATCGGTCACCAGAAGGGGCACACCACCAAGGAGCGCGTCGAGCGCAACTTCGGCATGCCCACCCCGGCCGGGTACCGCAAGGCGGCCCGGCTGATGCGGCTGGCGGCCAAGCTCGGGTGCCCGATTCTCACTCTGGTGGACACGCCGGGGGCGTACCCGGGGCTGGAGGCCGAGGAGAACGGTCAGGCCTGGGCCATCGCCGAGAACCTGCGCCTGATGTCCACGCTGCCGGTGCCGGTCGTCGCGGTCGTCACCGGTGAGGGCGGCAGCGGGGGCGCGCTGGCGCTGGGCGTCGCCAACCGGGTGCTGGCCCTGTCCAACGCCGTGTACTCGGTGATCAGTCCCGAAGGGTGCGCGTCCATCCTGTGGAAGAGCCCGTCCGCGGCTCCGCGCGCCGCCGAGGCGTTGCGCCTCGACGCCCGGGAGCTGCTGCGGCACCGCATCGTCGACGGGGTGATCCCGGAGCCGGGTGAGGGGGCGCACACGGATCCGGCACTGACCGCACGGCTGCTGGCCGCCGCGGTGGCGGAGGCGTTCGGCGACCTCTCCATCCACGAGCCGCGCAAGCTGATCGCGGACCGGCGCCAGCGGTTCCGCCAGTTCGGTACGGGGTCGCGATGAGCGCCCACGAAGCCGCCGGCCGGGCGGCCGACCCCACCGCCCGCGAAGGCACGGCGCCGGCGGCCGACCTCGAAGGCGCGGGGCCGGCCGGTGACGCCGCCGCCCAGGAGGCCGCAGGGCTGGCGGGCGACGCCGCCGCTCAGGAGACCGCGGAGCGAGCGGGCAACGCGGCCGCCCAGGAGACCGCGGAGCGGGTGGGGGATGTCTCCTCGCAGGCGCTGATGGGAGAGCTGTGCCGTCAGGCCGCTGAGCTGATCGCGGTCGGCGGCAGGATGCGCCGGGTCCGGCTGCAGGCCGGTGACGCGGTCGTCGAGCTGGAATGGCCGGACGTCACCGCGGGCCCGCCCGTCACCGCCGCCGGGTCTCCGCCCGCCCCCGCCGCATGGCCGGCCACCGCCGCATGGCCGGGCGCCGCCGCGCTCCCGGACGCCGCCTCATACGCCGCGCCGCACGCCGGATCGCACGCCGGGCCAGGCGCCGGGCCGCATGCCGGGCCAGGCGCCGCGCCACACGCGGGGCCAGGCGCCGTACCGGCTAACGGCGCGCCGGCGGACGCTTCCGGGACGCCGGCCGCCGGCGCCGGGGGCGATGACCTGCGGCATGTGTGCGCGCCGATGGTGGGCACCTTCTACTGGGCTCCCGAGCCGGGCGCCGAGCCCTTCGTCGCCGTGGGGGACACGGTGGAGAAGGGCCAGCAGGTCGGCATCGTGGAGGCCATGAAGCTGATGAACCCGATCGAGGCCGACGTGTCAGGCAGGGTCGTCGAGGTCCTCGTCCCGGACGGTACGCCGGTCGAGTACGGCCAGAAGCTGATCGCCGTCGCCCCGCCCGCGACACCGTGAACGACTCACCTCGATGCCCGAGCGCCTGGAGGCTCCATGTTCTCGTCGGTCCTCGTCGCCAACCGTGGCGAGATCGCGCTGCGCATCGCCCGTAGCTGTAACGAGCTGGGCGTACGCGTCATCATGATCCACTCGACGGCCGACCGTGACTCCCCCGCGCTGCGCCTGGCCGATCAGCGGGTCCAGATCGGGCCCGCGGCGGCCAAGCGCAGCTATCTCTACCCGCCCGCGATCCTGGAGGCGGCGCTGAACGCCGGGGCGGAGGCCGTACATCCCGGTTACGGGTTCCTCTCCGAGGACGCCGACTTCGCGGAGATGTGCGAGTCGAAGGGGCTGGCGTTCATCGGCCCGTCGCCGGCGGTGATCGCCGCGCTGGGCGACAAGACGCAGGCGCGCAACCTCGCCGCCGCCTCGGGGCTGCCCGTGCTGCCGGGCAGCTCCGCGCCGCTGCGTACCGGGCAGGAGGCCAAGCAGGTCGCCGACGAGATCGGGTACCCGGTCATCATCAAGGCCGTGGCGGGCGGCGGCGGCCGCGGCATGGCCGTCGTACGCGACCCGCAGGACTTCATGAAGGCGTGCGCCGAGACCCGGACGAGCGCCCAGGCGGTGTTCGGCGACGGGCGGGTCTTCGTCGAGAAGTACGTCGAGGACGCCCGCCACATCGAGGTCCAGGTGCTGGGCGACCTCCACGGCGGCATCGTGAGCCTGGGTGAGCGTGACTGCACCGTGCAGCGGCGCAGGCAGAAGCTGATCGAGGAGTCCCCCGCGCCCGGTCTGTCCCCCGAGCTGACCGAGCGGATCCGGCAGGCGGCGGTCACGCTGGCGCGGGCCGTGGGCTACGCGAGCGCCGGGACCTTCGAGTTCCTGGTCGACCCCGAAGGCGCGTTCTACTTCATCGAGGCCAACTGCCGGATCCAGGTGGAGCACCCCGTGACCGAGATGGTCACGGGGGTCGACCTGGTCAGGGAGCAGTTGCTGATCGCCGCCGGCCGCCCGCTGACCCTGCGCCAGCGGGACGTCGCCCTGCGGGGCGTGGCGATCGAGTGCCGGGTGAACACCGAGGACCCGCGGCGCGGCTTCCTGCCGACGCCAGGGGTCGTCGAGGAGTTCCTGCCGCCCGGAGGGCCGTTCACGCGGGTGGACACGCACGGGGCCAACGGGGTCTCGATCGGCGCCGAGTACGACTCCCTGCTGGCCAAGGTCATCGTGTGGGCACCCGATCGTGACCAGGCCATCGCCCGGATGCGGCGGGCGCTGAGCGAGTTCCACGTCTCGGGGCGCGGGATCTGCACGACGATCGGGTTCCTGCGGGACATCCTGGACGACGCGCGGTTCCGGGAGGCGAGGCACACGACGGCCCTCGCGGACCTCATGGTGGCCGCGACCTCATGACCGCCGCCCGGTCAGGGCCGGTCACGAGCAGAGGCCCGGCCGGGGCCCCGAAGGGCCCGGGCCGGGCGTGAGCCGGGCGACCACCGGGCGCTGGCCAAGAGGCGCGGCTCTTACAGCGCGCAGTCCGCCTTCCGGGCGATCGGGTGCCCGCGCACCGGGTTGCGGGCCGGCTGGCGGCCGTTCCTCCCGGCGTGCACGGCCTCGGGTACGTGGTCGGCGGCGAGCACCATCTGCTGCAGTTCCCGCATCTCGGAGCCCGGCTCCAGCCCGAGCTCCTCCCGCAGGATCGAGCGGAGGTTGTGGTAGACCTCCAGCGCCTCGTGGCGCCGGCTCTCCCGGGACAGGCCCTCCATGAGCCTCAGGTGGAACCACTCGTCGAGCGGGTGGACCGCGGTGAGCTCCTTGAGCTCGGCGATCGTCTCGTGGTGCCGTCCCATGCGCCACCAGGTGTCGATCCTGAGCTTGGTGGCGTGCACGCGCAGCTCCTCCAGCCGGGTCTTGTAGATCGCCAGCCGGGGGCCGGCGACCACGTCCGCGAGCGCCGTCCCGTGCCACAGGTCCAGGGCGCCGCACAGCACCGCCGAGGCGCGTTCGAGGTCGTCGGCCTGGAGGTGACGGCGGGCGTCGTCAACGAGCCGCTCGAACTCGACGGCGTCCAGCATGCCCTCGTCCAGGTGCAGCAGGTACGACCCATGTTTGGTCACGAGCCGCGGCCCGGCCTGCCCACCCCCGTCGCGCGTCAGGAGCTTGCGCAGCTGGTACACGTACGTCTGCAGGGTCGTGAGCGCGCTCACCGGCGGGTGCTCCTCCCAGAGCTCCTCGATCAGCGCCTCCGTGGGCACGACCTCGTTCGCCGAGGACAGCAGCAGCGCGAGCACGCTGCGCTGCTTGGGGGCGCTCGGTGTCAACCGGCGCGTACCGTCCTGGATCTCCAATGTTCCGAGCACCTGAAAACGCATGAATCGATCCTCACGTAGCGGCGTTGGCTCTTCGGCCTTGTCCGTACCTGAGGGGATTTCGCGATCCCCCTCAGGTGCCCTTTGTAGTTGACTGCGGTAAAGCGCCGCTTTCGTCTCTCTTTCGCGCTCGATCGGGCGTGAGGTCCCGGAAGCCGGAAGGACACGGGATGTACACCAGCGCGGTTGCCGCGTTTCAGGAGGGTGACGACGCCGGGCCTGAGCCGGTCATGGCAGCGGAAGATTTCGTGAGCGCCGCGTCCGGCGAGCCGGACGACATGGCGGCCGCGAGCCGGCGCCGGGCCACGACGAACCCCGTGGCCGTCAGCAGCGCCAGCAGGGCGAGCGCGAGGAAGTACACCGGCTGCGGGTCCCCGGCGGAGACCAGCCGGCCGAGCATGCTGCCCAGCCCGCCGCCGACTCCGGCGAACATCCAGTACAGGGCCATGGTGCGGCCGGCGAACGCGGAGGGGGCCAGGTCCACCGTCGCGCTCATCACGGTCGGGCCGAGGATCACCTCGCCGCACGCCAGGGTGAGCAGCACGAACAGCAGCCACAGCGGGGACACCGTCTCCCCGCCGGCCGCGAGCACGGCCGCCACGCTGATCACGCCGAAGCCGGCGGCCGCGAGCAGGTGCCCGAAAGCGATCTTGTCGACCACGCTGACCCGACCGCCCCCGCGCATCAGCAGCCACGCCACCACGGGCGCCGCCAGCAGGATGAACAGCGGGATCGCCGCCTGGAACCAGCTCGCGGGCACCAGGAACCCGCCCACCTCGCGCGCGGTGTGCCGCTGCGCGAACAGGCTGAGCGTCGAACCGGCCTGGATCACGAACATCCAGAACAGCGCCACCGACAGCAGCACCCACCGGAACGCCGACAGCCGCCGGGTCTCATCCTGGCTGAGCCGGGCCCGGCGGCGCAGGACCGCGAAGTAGACGAACGGCGCCGTCAGGGTGACGAGACCGACGAGCGCGATCCCGTGGGTGATCGCGAAGTGGCCGGTCAGGACGGCGCCGGTCAGCAGCACGCCCACGACGGCGGCGGCGACCGCGATCCTGCTCACCACGGTACGCAGCTCCGCCCGGCTCGCCGGGTGCGCCGGAGCGCGCCCGATCGTGCCGAACCTCCGGGAGCCCACGGCGTACTGGATCACGCCGAACGTCATGCCGAGGCCCGCCGCGCCGAACCCGAGGTGCCAGTTCATCCGCTCGCCCAGGAAGCCGGTGACGAGCGGCGCCAGCAGCGCGCTGATCTGGATGCCGATGTAGAACACGACGAGCGCGGCCTCGCGCCGGTTGCTCTCGTCGGGGCCGTAGAAGCGGCCCAGCAGCGCCAGCATGTTCGGCTTGAGCAGGCCGGTGCCCACGGCGATGGTCACCAGCCCGAGGTAGGCGGTGGGCCTGGCCAGCACCATCATCAGGTAGTGGCCGAGCGCGATGACGACGCCGCCGTAGAGCGTCGCCCGGTGCTCGCCGAGGAACCGGTCGCCGAGCCAGCCGCCCGGCATGGAGAGCACGAAGATCAGGCCGACGTAGGCGCCGTACAGGGCGACGGCGGTCGAGTGCGGCAGGTTCAGGCCGCCCTCCTCGGCGGGGGCCACCGCGAACAAGATCATGATGGCCTGCATCCCGAAGAAGCTGAATCTCTCCCACATGTCGGCCAGGAACAGCGTGGTGAGCCAGCGCGGCCGGCCTGATGGCCGCGCGATGCCGGACGGCGGGTTCATGAGTCCTCCAGGGCTTGCCGGCGATCAGGGTCTCCGAACACCTGTCATGGTCCTGGCCACGGCTAGAGAACAGGTCGAAGGCCGTTCGACCCTCCAGGCTCACTCAAGCCGCGTGCGAGCCGGGCCGGGGAGACTGAGCGCGAGATCGTTCAGAGGAGCAGCCAATGGAACGCATCCTGGTCGTGGCACGCATGCGGCCCTCCTCCGAGGCGGAGGTCGCCGAGTTGTTCGCCGAGTCGGACCGTACCGAGCTGCCGTGGCTCGGCGGGGCCGTGAGCCGCAGCCTGTTCTCCTTCCAGGGCCTGTACTTCCAGCTCATGGAGGTGCGCGACAACGCCCACCACACGATGAGCCAGATCCGCGAGCACCCGGAGTTCCGGCGGCTGAGCGAGCGGCTGACGGAGTTCATCGAGCCGTACGACCCCGAGACCTGGCGCTCCCCCCGGGACGCCATGGCCCGCGAGTTCTACCGATGGGAGGCGGAGCCGGGAAGGGTCTCCCAGCTTCCGCACTGACGTCAGCCGGCCGGCGAGCGCGCGGCCCGGAAACCACAGTCACCGTTTCGGCGGGAGGGACGATGAGCACGAACGACAAGACCATCAGCCGCGAGTCGCTGCTCGGGATGATGCAGGCGTACAAGACGACGAGCCTGCTCAGGACAGGTGTCTCGATGGGGGTGTTCGACTGCCTGGCAGAGGGGCCGATCGACGCCGAGACCGTGGCGGGGCGGCTCGGCAGCGACGTCCGTGGCATGCGGATCCTGCTGAACGCCCTGGCCGCCGTCGGCCTGGCCGTGGAGGACGGCGGCCGGTTCACCCTGCCCGCCGGGGCCGACCGGCTCCTGGTGAGCAAGAGCCCCGAGTACCTGGGCGACATGGTCAGGGTCATGGCCAGCGACTGGGAGTGGGACGCGCTCAAGAAGCTGCACGAGGCCGTCCGGCACGGCGGGACCGTCATGGAGGTGCACGCCGAGACCCCCGGCTACGAGTACTGGGAGGACTTCGCGTCCTACGCGGTCGCGGTGGCCCGCCCCACGGCCGGCGTCGTGGCCGACGCGCTGGAGCCGTGGGCGGTCGGCCGCGAGAGCCTGGACGTGCTGGACGTGGCCTGCGGTCACGGCCTGTACGGGCTGACCCTGGCGCAGCGCAACCCGCAGGCGCAGGTGTGGGCGCTCGACTGGCCCAACGTGCTGCCGCTGACGGAGCAGCACGCCGAGCGCATGGGGGTCAGGGACCGGGTGCACCGGCTGCCCGGTGACATGTTCGAGGTGCCGCTCGGCGGGCCGTACGACGTCGTCCTCGTCACGAACGTGCTGCACCACTTCTCGGCGGAGCGGGCGGGCGACCTGCTGGCCAGGCTCGCCCCCGCGGTCAAGCCCGACGGCAAGATCGTGCTGGTGGGCTTCACGCTGGACGCGCCGCCCGCCGAGGACCCCGCGCCGCACCTGTTCTCGATCCTGATGCTGACGTGGACGTTCGAGGGCGAGGTGCACACCGTCCAGGACTACACGCACATGCTGGACAGGGCCGGATTCGTGAACGGCCGCCGCTACGAGGTGCCCGGCCTGGCCTTCCGCGTCCTGGTCGCGGACAAGGCGAGCCACTAGTCCAGCCGCTGGACCGGCCGCTGGACCGGCCGCTAGACCAGCCGCTGGACGCGGCCGCCGTACGTCTGGGCGAGGCCGGCGTAGATCTCCTCGATGCGGGAGAGCGAGCGCAGGTGATCGTGCGTGGCCGCGACGGTGCGGGCGATCGTGCCCATCGTCGCGGCCAGCTCGCCGTCGGTCAGCACCCGGGTGAGGAACCGGGCGAACGCCGGCACCTCACCGGGCCGGTACAGGTAACCCGTCGTGCCGTGCTGGACGAGGTGCGTGCGCGCACCCGCTTCCGCCGCCACCACGGGCAGGCCGCTGGCCATCGCCTCCAGGGTGGCGGCGCTGTCGAGCCCGGAGACCTTCGGCATGGCGAAGACGTCGGCCGAGGCGTAGGCGAGGTGCAGGACGTCCTCGGGGACCGGGCCGAGGAAGTGGGCGCGCCCGCCCACCCCCAGCGCGCCGGCCAGGCGCTCCAGCCTCCCGCGCCGCGGCCCGTCGCCCACCAGGACCACCTGTGCGTCGGCGCTGCGGCACACCTGCCGCAGCGCCTGGAGCAGCTCGTCCAGCCGCGTCTCCGCGTCGAGCCGGCCGACGAACAGCGCGGTCTCGCGGTCGGGCAGGCCGAGCGTCGCGCGGGCCCACGTCTTGGGCTCCTCCCTGGGCCGGAACCGGCTGAGGTCCACCCCGTACGGCACCGGCTCGACCGGGCGGGTGAGGCCCCGGCCCGCGAGCAGCTCGGCGGCGGCCCTGCTGGGGGCCGCGACATGGTCCGCCCGCCCGAACACCCTCGCGAGATCGTGCCAGGCCAGGGCCTTGCCGAGCTCGCACACCGCGATGCCGGCCACGCGCCCCTGCCGCCCGGCGCGGGGCAGGAAGCGGGTGGTGGCCACCACCGGCACGCACAACCGCCTGGCCGCCTCGATCAGGGCGCGTCCCACGACGAAGTGGTCCTGCACGTGCACCACGTCGGGGGCGATCCTCCTGACCATCCTCGCCAGCGTCCCCGTGAGCAGGACCGGCACGATGATCCGCCGGTCCGGCCGCACGGGCCCGGCCACCGACCTGAGCCGGTGCACCGTGACGCCTCCCGCCCGCTCCACCCGCGGCGGCCCCTGCTCGGACGGGCACACGACGTGGACGTCGTGCCCCCGCGTGACGAGAGCCCGGGCCAGCCGGTACGTGGCGCAGGCCGTGCCGTTCACGTCGGGCGGGTAGGTGTCGGTGCCGATGAGCAGCCGCAGCGGCCTGCGATCGCCGGCCGTGGCGTCGATCGGGTGTCCTCCGCGAGGGGATCCCGCCAGGGAGGCGAGGAAGCGGAAGGTCATGAAGTCGCTCCTTCGATGTCGGATACCGAACATCGGACCGCGTACCACCATGATCGCGACGGCCCCCGGCTCACGCCATCGGGAACAACCCTGACGTTTCTCCGGAAGCCCCTGAAATGACCCTGACAATACGGCGACCGGGGAGTGGACACACCAAGTCAAAGCCATCATGAGATGACCGGCGCGCGAGTCGCCTCGACATATCGGAAAGGGGGGCAGCCCGGCATGCCAGTACTGGAGAACCTGGCCGAGCTGCACCCCCTGCTGCTCTGCGCGGCCGCGCTCGGGTTCATGTGCGTGGAGACGTCGCTGCTCGTGGGGCTGTTCGTGCCGGGCGACGCGGTGGTCCTGCTGGCGGGGACCACCGTCGACTCGCCGGCGCGCTACGCGCTCCTCGTCGCGGCCACCACGGCGGGCTGCCTGGCGGGCGAGACGTTCGGGTACGCGCTGGGCCGCCGCTTCGGGCCGTCGATCCGGCGGAGCTGGGCGGGCAGGCGGATCGGCGCGGCCAAGTGGGCCAAGGCCGAGGACCACCTGCGCCGCCACGGCGGCCCCGCCGTGTTCGGCTCCCGGTTCGTCACCGTGATCCACTCGCTGGTCCCGATCGTGGCCGGCACGCTGGGCATGCCGTACCGGCGGTTCATCGGCTGGGCCGCCCCCGCCGCCGTGACGTGGTCATGCCTGTACGTCGGCGCGGGGACGGCCGTCGGCGCCACCTACCGTGAGGCCGGCGGCGTCTGGGGCACGCTGGCCCCTCCGGCGATCGTGGGCACCGTCGTCGCGGTCCGCGTGTTGTGGTCCCGCGTCAAGCGGCGCCGCTCCGCCCGTCGCGGCTGAGCGAGCGCACCGCCAGGTCCTCCGCCCACCGGCCGTCCCGCCGGCCCGGCCGCTGCTCGCCGAGGGCGGCGTCCGCCCTGGCGAGGACCCGCGAGGCCCGGTCGCGGACCCGGTAGGCGCCCAGCTCGTCGAGCCTGCTCATGCCGGGGACCAGCAGTGCCACGGCGTCGCGCGGGCGACCGGCCGACAGGTGGATCTCCCCCACCAGGCAGGCGACCTCCGCCTCCCCGCACGCGTCGCCGAGGCGGGCGAACGTGCGGCGGCTCTCCTCCGCGAGCTGGATCGCCTCCCGGTGGCGCCCCTGCTCCAGGGCGACCGCGCCGAGCAGCGCCAGCGGGCGCGCCTTGCCGTACCGGTCGCCGATCCCGGTCAGGCCCCTCGCCTCCTTGGCCATCAGGGGCGCCGCGCGCAGGTCGCCGACGCGCAGGGACGACCAGCCGATGCGGTTCAGCGTCACCGCCTCCAGCCGGGTCTCCCCCAGCTCCCTGGCGAGGCGCAGCACCCGTTCGAGCGTGGTGCGCGCCTCGGCCTTGCGCCTCAGGCCGAGCAGCGCGTCACCGACGGCGCCGAGCGCGAGCAGCTCGGCGTGCGGGTCGGCGTTCGCCGTGGCGAGCTCGTGGGCGTGCTCGGCGAGCGTGAGCCCCTCCCTGGCCCTGAGCTGCATCACGCTCATGGCCGCCAGGACCGCCACGCTGTACGGGAGCTCGCGGGCGGCCTGGAGCTGCTTGAAGGCGTTCACGCACGTGGCGAGCACCCTGCGGGCCGCCTCCACCCGGCCCTGGCGCAGCAGCATCATGGCGCGGTGGTGCTCGGCGCGCCATCCGGTCCGCTGGTCGCCGTTGGCCCACGCGGCGTCGCGTACCGTGACGCACAGCCGGCCGAGGCCCTCCAGCGCGTCGTCGTGGCTGGCGAGCTGCGTGATGATCTCGGTGATCCGCGCCGCCCGCACGTGCCAGCCGTGCCGGCAGCAGCGCAGGGCCATGTCCCTGAGGTGGTCGCGCTCGGTGGCGAGCCACCGCCACGGCCTGACGTCGACCCGGGCGACGTCGTCGATCGGCACTCCGCCGTGGGGGACGCCCGCCGTGGCGCCGCCCTCCGGCGGTAGCTGGCCGATCGCCCTGGGCAGTTGCCGCGACGCCCGTTCCGCGTAGGCCAGCAGGGAGTCGATGTAGCGGCGCAGGGCGGCTCCCGTGGAGGCCGGGTCGTCCTGCCTGGCGAGGTCGGCCGCGTACAGGGCGGACAGGGGGTGCAGGCGGTAGGTGGGGTCGAGGATGGTGTTGAGGCCGACCGGTTCCAGGAGGTTGTGCTCGATGAGCCGGTCGGCCAGGTGCTCGTCGCCCGCGCCGGCGAGCGCCGCCACGGTCCACGGCGTGATGTCGGTGTCGGACAGCAGGCCGAGCCGCCGGAAGGCGGTACGCGCGGGCGGGTCGAGCGCGACGTAGCTCTGCTCCAGGCTCCGCCGCAGGTCCAGGTCGCTGATCCGCAGCTCGTCCAGGCGCCGGGCCCCGTCCTGCAGCCGGTGGGCGAACGTCGCCAGGCGCGCCAGGGGCTGCGCCGCCAGCCTCGCCCCCACGATCCGCAGGGCCAGCGGCAGGTGCCCGCACGCGGCGGCGATCCGGGCGGCCGCGTGCGGCTCCTGCCGGACCCGCCTGCTGCCGACCGTGGCCTCCAGCAGGTCGAGCGACTCCCGCTCCGACAGGTGCGTCAGGCGTACCAGGACGGCCCCGGGGAGCGCCGACAGCAGGCGGCGGCTGGTGATGACCACCGCGCAGGCCGGCGTGCCCGGCAGGAGCGGCCCCACCTGCTCGATGTCGAGGGCGTCGTCGAGGATGAGCAGGACCCGGCGGTCGGCGAGCCTGGACCTGAACAGTGCGGCGCGCTGCTCCTGGCCCTCCGGGATCGCGCCGGGGTTCAGCCCGGTCGCCTCCAGCAGCTCGCCCAGGATCTCGGCGGGGGTGCGCGGGTGCTCGCCCGTGCCGTGCAGCCGGACGTACAGCTGGCCGTCCGGGAAGCGGTCCTGGACCCGGTGCGCGACCTGGATGGCCGTGGCGGTCTTGCCGACGCCGGGAGGCCCCGTCATCGTGACGATCGCCATGGCGCCGGACCGGCCCGGGTCGAGGGCCGCACCGGCGCGCCTGAGCGGCTCGGCCCGCCCGACGAAGTCCCCGGCGCTCACGGTCAGCTGGCGCGGTGTCGTCCACGGGGCGACGGCCGTGCCCAGCTCCCTGCCCCCCTTTCTGTAACCGTTTTCCGACACCAGGTCGGGATCTCCGGTGAGTACGGCATGCTGGAGGCGTTCGAGCTCGTCACCGACGTCGAGCCCGTACTCGTGGCGCAGCACCGCGGAGACGGACGCGTACGCCTTCAACGCCTCCACCTGCTGCCCGCAGCGGAACAGCGCGATCATCAGCTGGCCGCACAACCGCTCGCGCAGCGGGAACTTCCTGACGAGGCTGCGCAGCTCGGCGACGATCTGGTCGTGGTTGCCCAGCGCGAGCTCCAGATCGAAGCGCCGGTGCAGGCACCGGAACCACTCCTCGGTGAGCTGCGGCACCTCGTCGCGCAGGATGGCGTCGGAGCGGATGCCGGCCAGCGGCGCGCCCCGCCACAGCGCCAGCCCCTCGCGCAGCAGGCTGAGCTCGCCCACCAGGTCGCCCGCGCTCTCCGCGTGGCCGGCCCGATCGACCAGCCCGCGAAAGCGCAGCAGGTCGAGATGGTCGGGGGCGACCTCGATGAGGTAGCCGCCGGGGCTGGTCCTGATCACCTCGACGTCACCGTTGCCGTCTTCAAGAGTGCGGCGCAGCCGGGCCAGGTGCGTCTGCAGCGAGGCCCGCGCGTAACGTGGTAAACGGTCCTCCCACAGGCGCTCCATGAGGTCGTCCGCCAGCACGACACGGTTCGCCGACAGCAACAGCGTCGCCAGGATCACGCGTTGTTTCTCGGCGTTGACAGCGATCGCCCGGCTCCCCCGCCGCACTTCCAAGGGACCCAGGATTGCGAAACGCATTGCCTTTTCCATGTACAGCGACCCCCGTGCCGGAATGTCATCAGTGGCAAGCGACATGCATGCGAACTTCTCGTTACGCGGTGCAGCGGCACGGACGCCGGAGAACCAGATCCCGCCTCCCCTGGCTCATCACGTGGTGCCCGGCTGTCCGCGATCCGCCATCGGGGCCGTGGCGTCCTGCGCGCACACCCTCACTTTCCCGATCTTACGAACTCACACAATTCTGACAAGCCCCATGGTGACTGTG
Organism: Nonomuraea rubra; assembly: GCF_014207985.1. Lineage (NCBI taxonomy): Bacteria > Bacillati > Actinomycetota > Actinomycetes > Streptosporangiales > Streptosporangiaceae > Nonomuraea > Nonomuraea rubra. The sequence continues at coordinate 12,166,428 of NZ_JACHMI010000001.1, forward strand.
CACTATTTTTTGTCATGCGCACAGGTCCACAACTCGGCTGCTTTTTCCAGGCGGTTAATCGCCTTAGTGGCGAGCTGATTTCAGGGCGCGCCGGCCGGCTGTCCCTCGCCGGCGGGGGTCTCGTGCCGCCTGGTCCGGCGGGGCAGGAGCGGCACCAGCGCCACCGCGACCAGGAAGACCCCGGCGTTGTAGATCAGGGTCTGCCAGGTGGCGCCCGCCCACACCGCCGGGTCGCGCGGCCCGGTGCCGACCAGCCCGAAGAAGATCGCGCCGACCATCGCCACGCCCACGGCGGTGCCGAGCTGGATGGTGGCGTTGGCCACACCGGACCCGGCGCCCGCGTCCCTGGGGGGCACCCCGGCCAGCACCAGGTCCACCAGGATGGGCACGACCAGGCCAGAGCCCGTGCCGGCCACCAGGAGGCAGGCGAAGACCTGCCAGGAGTCCGTGGCGCCGCCGTAGTGCCGCAGCACCAGGATCAGGGCCGCCATCCCCGCCGCCATGATCACCAGGCCGAGCCCGATGAGCCGGCGGCCGGCGACGGACCCGTACCTGATCGCGAGGCTGGCGGTGAGGCCGAGCCCGATCGTCCAGCCCAGCCCCGTCAGCGCCATCCGCAGCGGGCTCCAGCCGTGCGCGACCTGGAAGTCCCACACCAGCACGATGAGGTACGACATGATGCCGGAGAAGACCAGCGCCATCAGCACGGAGCCGGCGACGAACGACCTGTTGCGGAACAGCGCCGGCGGCACCAGCGGCGACGACCCCTCCCTGCGGAACTGGTGGAACCCGAACACCGCGAACACCGGCAGCGACAGCGCCATCGACACCAGCGTCCAGGCCGGCCAGCCCAGCTCGTGCCCCTGCACCAGGGGGAACATGAGCATGATCGAGGCGAGCCCGAGCAGCAGCACCCCGGGGATGTCCAGCCGCAGCGGCCGGTCGGACTTCGACTCCGGCACCAGCCGCGCCGCCCCCGAGAAGGCCAGCACCCCGATCGGCACGTTCACCCAGAAGATCCAGCGCCAGCCCGGCCCGGCGGTGAGCAGGGCCCCGACGACCGGGCCGGTGATCGAGGCGAACGGCACGACGACGCCGAGCAGCCCCATGGCCTTGATCCGCTCCGGCGGCTGGAACATCACCTGGATCACGGACAGCACCTGCGGCACCATCAGCGCCGCGAACACCCCCTGCGCCACCCTCGCGGCGGCCATCATCTCGCCGCTCTGGGCGAGCCCCGCCAGAGCGGAGGCGGCGGTGAACCCCGCGATGCCGATGAGGAAGACCTTCTTGCGGCCGGTGATGTCGCCGAGCCGTCCCCCGGTGACCAGGAGCAGCGCGAACGCGAGCGCGAAGCCGGCCAGGATCCACTGCTGCAGGGAGATACCGGCGCCGAGATCCCGCTGGATGTACGGCAGGGCGACGTTGACGATCGTCACGTCGAGCTGGTTCATGAACATGGCCGTGAGGACGATGAACAGCGCGAACCACCTGCGGGGGAATTCGCTGCGCCGAAAGCTTTCGGTGGCCATCTGACCCTCTCCGGTCTCTCGTCATGCCATGGCGCTGATCGATTCCCGCTCATGGTGGCGCGCGAGGCTAGAGCCCGGCTCAAGCACTACTGGGATGACAGGCCGGGCCGCGCGTGCCAGCCCGAAGTCGATCACCCGGGGCCCGTCGGGGCCGCAGACGACGTTGCTGGGCTTGAAGTCGCGGTGCACGATGCCGGCCTGTGGATGGCGACGAGCGCGGTGACGGTGGCGACCGCGAGCCGTTCCAGCGCGTTGGGCTCGCGGACGCCCTGCGTACGCTCGCAGCAGCACTGCCGCGATCACCACGTTCGTGCCGCTCTCAGGGGAGTGCGGGGACGGCGGGCCCGGCGTCGGTCCAGCCGACCGCGACCAGCGTCTCGGTGTACGACTTCGCCGCGAACGCCTTGCCGCCGACCGTGACCGTCCGGCCCTCCGACAGCAACACCATCCTGCCGGTGTCGACGATCAGCGTCTGCTTGGCCGTGGACGCCTTCTTGCCCGTGCCGCTGGAGCTCTCGATCACGACGGCGGCGCCCGTTCTGCCCAGGGTGTCCTTCGTGTCGCCGCCGGCACGCACGCCCGGCAGCGTCAGCAGGGCCTGGTAGGCGGCGGCGCGGACCTCCCTGGGCGCTGGGATCGTGTGCAGGAGGAGCGGCAGGGACGAGGAGAGCCAGCTGTTCATGGAGGCGTCGCTGATCCCGAAGACCTGACCGGCCTTCGTGAGCCAGTCCTTCAGCCGGTTCGGGTCGGCGGGCAGGCGCTGCACCTCGTCGTACGTCAGCCACTGTCCCGCGAACTGGAACTGGTTACGCTCCCGGTACAGGCGGTTCACGTGGCCCTTGGACGGCTCGGTCGACAGCTTCACGACCTTGCCGTCGATCGACCTGCTCCACTTGGCCGGAGAGCCGTCACGCTGCCACGCCTTCTGGTCGGCCTCGGTCGCGGGACGCACGCCCAGCTCCCGGTAGCCGTACCACTGCCTGCCGTCGGGCGCGCTCCACCGCTCGGAGACCCGCCGCTGGAGCAGCGCGTACGAGTCCGGCTTGGTGCCGAAGCGCCAGGGGTGGGCGATGGTCGTCACGGACCTGGTGTGCCAGTAGGCCCCCTCGGGGGGAGCGGCCGCGGCGGCGGGTGGCGCGCCCAGGGCTGTGGCCGCCACGGTCAGGCCGGCGCCGAGAGTGATCAGCTTGCGTACTGGATTCCAACTCACGACCATCCATACGCTCTGGCCGCCCGGAAGGTTGCCCGCGCATTCGTCCGGGACGGGCGGGCAACGGTCGGCGCAGTGCCGGGCGTATTAGGAGGCGTGACATCGGACAGAGAGCCGTGAGCGGCGTGGAGCACGACTTCGGCGCGTTCGTGGCCGCGCGTGCCACGAGCCTGCTTCGGGTCGCCTATCTCGCCTGTGGTGACGAGACGGAGGCCGAGGACCTGCTGCAGACGGCGCTGGAGCGTACGTACAGGAAGTGGGATCGGGTCGACCACGACAACCCCGAGCCCTACGTGCGGCGCGTCATCGTCAACGCGGCCATCAGCCGGGCCCGCCGCCGGGCCGTGCTCAGCATCGTGCCCATGCACAGCCCGCCGGAGCGGCCGGCCCGTGCGGGCGACCCCGACCTGACCCACGTGCTCATGGACGCGCTGCGCGCGCTGCCGCCCCGGCAGCGGGCGGTGGTCGTCCTGCGGTACTGGGAGGACCTCAGCGAGACGCAGACCGCCGAGGTGCTCGGCTGCTCCATCGGCACGGTCAAGAGCCAGGCGTCGAAGGCCATGGCCAAGCTCCGTTCGGCGCTCGGCCGCGACACAGTGGAAGGAGTGATCAGGAATGCCCACACTTGAGGACGAGGTCCGCCGGCTCATGGCGGACGAGACCGCCAGGCTCCGCGCCGCGCCGGACCTGCTGGAGCGGGTGGTCCGCGCCCACCGCGACAGGCGGCGCAGGGTCAGGACCGCGGCCGTGACCGCCTCCGTGATCGCGTCCGTGGCCGTCGTGGCCGCGCCCGTGGTCTACCTGACCGCCGGCTCGGCGCCCCCGGCCGGCGAGCGGGCGACGACCTCCGCGGTGCCCGAGCCGCCCCCCATCGACGACACCCCGCCCGTACGCACCGAGCCGGAGACCCTCGGGGACCTCGGCGACGGCAGGGAGTTCGGCCACGTCAGGGTGGGGTACCTGCCCGAGCGGCTGCGGTGGAGCACGTGGTCGATCGACAACGGCGACAGCTACTCCACCTCCTGGAACCACAAGGGCGACGACGAGGGCACCTACCAGGTGCAGATCTTCGTGCACGAGGACGCGGCCGTCCAGGAGCTCGGCGACCGGCTCCAGATCCACCGCGACGAGGGCGAGGGCGAGGACGTGACCGTCGGCGACCGCAGCGGCTACCTGGTCGTGACGAACGTCGGCGAGGACGGCATGGCCGGCACCCCGACCCTCTTCCTGAAGCTGGCCGACACGCAGTGGGCCGAGATCATCTTCAGCCCCGTGTACGCCAAGGAGTTCTCCGGCCCGGAGGCCGTCACCGCCGAGCTGCGGAAGATCGCGGCAGGACTCACCTCCACCAGGTGACGATCGATCAGGTTTCGAGAAGCCGGCACCCGGGGCCACTCCCTACCATGAAATCCCCCAGGAGGAACATGAACGGGAGGAACACCCCATGGCGGACGACAAGGCCACCTCGTTCGACGGCTTCTCGGACGAGGAGCGGGCCGCGATGAAGGAGCACGCCCAGGAGCTGAAGAAGGCCGCGCGCCGCGGCACCCGCGCCACCAAGGCCGACGGCGAGAAGGACGTGCTCGAGAAGATCGCCGAGATGGAGGAGCCGGACCGGGTCATGGCCGAGCGCATCCACGCCATCGTCAAGGAGCACGCGCCCGAGCTCGCGCCGAGGCTCTGGTACGGGCAGCCCGCGTACAGCAAGGCCGGCAAGATCGTCTGCTTCTTCCAGGCCGCGACGAAGTTCAAGACCAGGTACGCGACGCTCGGCTTCAACGAGGCCGCGAACCTGGACGACGGCACCATGTGGCCCACCGCCTTCGCCCTCACCGAGCTGACCCCCGACGCCGAGACCCGGATCGCCCGGCTCGTCACGCAGGCGGCGAGCTGAGCCGTCAGAGCGGGCGCAGGACGTCCTTGACCACCGCCAGCGAGAGCGTCTTGTAGCCCACCGAGTCGAACAGCACGGTGATCCGGTCGTGCTCGCCGCTCATGACCGTCCCCTGCCCCCACAGGTTGTGCGTCACCTTCGTCCCCATGGGGAACTCCCCGTGGCCGGGCGCGGGTTCGGGCGCGTCGCCGCTCTCGCAGGTGTCGCACGCGCCGCACGGGGCGGGCGGGTACGGCTCGCCGAAGTAGGCGAGCAGGAACCGGCGGCGGCAGCCCCTGGTCTCCGCGTAGCCGCGCATCATGTCGAGGCGGGAGTCGTCGACGCGGCGGCGGGTCTCGTCCAGCTCCGCCGCCCGCGCGGCTGCCCGCTCCGGCGCGGGCCCGCCCCGGACGTAGCTGAGGTCGCCGGTGGAGGTCACGGTGAGCGCGCCCGCGCGTTCCAGCAGGTTGACCAGCCTGGCCAGGTGTGACGTGCTCAGCCCGAGCAGCGCGGCCGCCTCACCGGCTGGCACGGACCCGGCGGACACGGAGCCGCCGGACACGGAGCTGTCGGACACAGGGCCGCCGGACACAGGGCCGCCGGACACAGGGCCGCCGGACACGGGGCCCGCGTGCTCGCGGACGAGTGCCGCCACGCGCAGCAGCGCCTCGCCGTCGGCCCGGCCGCCGGTGAAGAAGCGGCGCAGGCCCAGGTCCTCCTGCCGGTAGAACAGCACGGCCGAGGCCGGCGCGCCGTCCCGGCCCGCCCTGCCGATCTCCTGGTAGTACGCGTCGGGCGACTCGGGCGGCGCGGCGTGCAGCACGTACCGCACGTCCGGCCGGTCGATGCCCATGCCGAACGCCGACGTCGCCACGACGGTGTCCACCTCTCCCCTGGTGAACAGCTCGTGCACGCGGTTGCGGGCCGCGCCGCGCAGGCCCGCGTGGTACGCCTCGGCCCTGCGCCCCCTGCGGGCCAGCTCCGCCGCGTACTCCTCGGCCGCCTTGCGGGTGGCGACGTAGACGAGGCCGAGCCCTTCGCGGGAGGCGGCGTACTCGGCCAGGGCCCGGCTCTTGTCCTCCGCGCGGGCGAAGCGGCGGACCTCCAGGAAGAGGTTCGGGCGGTCGAAGCCCCTGACGATCTGCGCCGGCCGGGTCAGGCCGAGCGAGCGGACGATCTCCTCGCGGACGTTCGGCGCGGCGGTGGCGGTCATCGCCACCACCGGCGGATGCCCCAGCCGCTCGATGACCTTCCCGAGCCGCAGGTAATCCGGGCGGAAGTCGTGCCCCCAGGAGGAGACGCAGTGGGCCTCGTCTACCGCGACCAGGGACGGGCCCGCCCGCGCGAGCCGTTCCACGACGTCGGGCTTGGCGAGCTGCTCCGGCGACAGGAACACGAACGCCGCGTCCCCGGCCGTCACCTTCTCCAGCCCGGCCGCCACGGAGGAGGTCGAGTTCACCGCCACGGCGCCGCCCGCGTCGGCCTGGAGCAGGCCGGTCACCTGGTCACGCTGGAGCGCGATCAGCGGCGAGACGACGACCGCGGGCCCGTCGAGCAGCAGCGCGGGAACCTGGTAGACCGCCGACTTGCCGCCGCCCGTCGGCATGACCAGCAGCACGTCCCTGCCGCGCAGCAGGTGCTCCATCGCCTCCTGCTGGCCCGGTCGCAACGTGCGCCAGCCGAAGCGTTCCCGGGCCGCGGCCCGCAACCTCCGCCCGCGCCGCCCGAACCGGCCCCGCAAACTCTCCCATAAGCCCATACCGCTCATCCTTCACTCCGGTGGGGCGGCCATTACCCGGATACCCCGGCTCCATGTCCCGATCCGGCGCGGGGCATCCTCGGATCGTGGGCCAGGCAGACATGATCATGTCTTCTCGTTCCTTCGCCGAGTACCGGGCCATGTTCGCGCTCGGCGAGCGTGACCTGGACGGCGTCGTCCTCGACTGCGCGGGGGGCGCGTCCGGGTTCGTCGCCGAGGCCGCGGCCATGGGCGTCCGGGCGCTGGCGGCGGACCCGCTCTACGCGCACGGCGCCGGCGTGCTCGCCGACCGGCTCGCGGCCGATCTGGAGCAGGGCAACGCGATGATCAGCGCGAACGCCGAGCGGTTCGTGTGGCGCTGGTACGGCTCGCCGGAACGCCGGAGCGAGCTGCGGCTCCGGGCGAGAAAGGCGTTCGTCGCCGACCTGCGCCGGCGGCCCGGCTCGTACGTCGCCGCGAGCCTGCCGCACCTCCCGCTGGCCGGCGGCAGCGTGGACCTGGTGCTCTGCTCGCACCTGCTGTTCACCTGGGCCGACCGGCTGGGCCGGGAGTGGCACCGGGCGGCGATCACGGAGATGAGCCGGGTCTGCCGGGGCGAGGTCAGGATCTTCCCGCTGGTCCGCATGGGCGACGGCGAGCCGGTCCCGTTCCTCGGCGCGCTGCTGGACGAGCTGCGCGGCGAGGGGCTGGCGTGCGCGGTGCGCGAGGTCCCGTACGAGTTCCAGCGCGGCGCCCGCCACATGCTCACCGTCACCCGTCACCACTGACCGGCCGTCACCCACCCCCGGACAGGGCTGCGAGGTCGCGGGCGAGCCGGGCGGCGGCCTCCCGCAGCTCCGGCGGATCCAGGACCTCCGCCTCGAAGCCCATCCGGGCCACGTGCATGGCGATCCACCCCAGGTCGTCACCGCCGGAGACCAGCACGCACCACCCGTCGCGATCGTCCTCCACCCGCCCCACCTGGGGCGGCACCAGCTCCCGCACCTGCTCGGGCCGGGCGCGCAACCGCACGCGGGCGAGATACCGGTACGGCGCCTCGGTCACGCCCCGCTGCACGTAGGCCACCGGGTCGGGATGTTCCCTGGGCCGGAAGCGCCAGGTCGTCGCCGCCACCTCGCGCATGCGGTCGAGCCGGAAGGTCCGCCAGTCGTCGCGGTCGACGTCGTACGCCATCAGGTACCACCGCCGGCTGGTGGCGACCATCCGCACCGGCTCGACCGTACGCTCGCGCTCCTCCCCGCCGCGCCCCGCGTAACGGAACCGCACCCGTACGGCGTCGCGGCACGCCCGCGCCAGCGTCACCAGCAACTCGGCGTCGATCTCGACCCCGGGGCCGAGCAGGGTCTCGGTGGCGCCGTGCACCGCCCGCACCTCGGCACGCAACCGGGGCGGCATCACCTGGTCGAGCTTCGTCAGCGCGCGCAGCGCCGCCTCTCCCGCCCCGGCGACCGTGCCGCCGGACGCCAGCCGCAGCGACACCGCCGTCGCGATCGCCTCCTCGTCGTCGAGGAGCAGCGGCGGCAGGCGGGTGCCCGCGCCGAGCTGGTAGCCGCCCCCGACGCCCGCCGTCGCGTGCACCGGGTAGCCGAGCGCGCGCAGCCGCTCCACGTCGCGACGCACCGAGCGGTCGGTGACCCCCAGCTCGTCGGCGAGCTCGGTGGCGGTCCAGGACAGCCGGCGCTGCAGCAGCGAGAGCAGGCGCAGCACCCGTCCGGTCGTCCCCTCGGCGGTCATGCGCTCATCGTTCCACAGAACACGGACCGTACCTGTCCGCTATCCGGGGAAGGCTGGACCCATGAACTGGAACACGCTGCTGCGCGAGCAGACCGACTGGCACTGGACCCACCAGCTGCGCAAGCGGCTCGACGGGCTCACCGACGACGAGTACTTCTGGGAGCCGGCCCCCGGCTGGAACCTCCGGCCGCGCGGCACCAGCGTCGCGCCCCTCCAGGGCGGCACCGGCGCGATGACCATCGAGTTCGCGGCGCCGCCGCCCGACCCGGCGCCGTTCACCACGATCTCCTGGCGGCTCGGGCACGTCATCGTCGGCGTGCTCGCGATGCGCAACGCCTCGCACTTCGGCCGCGCGCCCGTCGACTACCACTCCTTCGAGTACGCCCCGACGGCCGCCGGAGCGCTGGCCCAGCTCGACACGGAGTACGCCACCTGGCTGGCCGGGGTCGAGTCGCTCGGCGAGGACGGCCTGGCCCGCCCGTGCGGCGAGGCCGAGGGGCCGTACGCCGAGCATCCGATGGCGGCGCTGGTGCTGCACATCAACCGCGAGCTGATCCACCACCTGTCCGAGGTCTGCCTGCTGCGCGACCTCTACCTGCACACCCGCCGGGAGGCGAGCTGAGATGGCCCGCGAAGTACAGATCACCTTCGACTGCGCGGATCCCGCCAAGCTGGCCGCGTTCTGGGCCGAGGCCCTCGGCTACCGGCTGGACGACCCGCCCCCGGGCTTCGAGTCGTGGGAGCAGGCCCTGGACGCGATGGGCGTGCCGCCCGAGCGCCGCAACGACGCCTCGGCGGTGATCGACCCGGAGCGCGCCGGGCCGCGGCTGTTCTTCCAGCGGGTGCCCGAGCACAAGCGCACCAAGAACCGCCTGCACCTCGACCTGCGGGCCGCCCCCGGGCTCCAGGGCGAGGCGCGGATGGCGGCCCTGGAGGCGGAGGCCGAACGGCTCCTCTCGCACGGCGCCACCCGCCTGCACCGGTCCGACCCCGCCCCTCCGCTCGGGGCCGGTCACATCATCATGGCCGACCCCGAGGGCAACGAGTTCTGCCTCGACTGATCACAGCATGTCTGATCAGAGCCGGGCTGATCAGAGCCGGGCCTGCTCCTCGACGGCCTTGAACACGGCGTCGGCGATCGAGCGCGGATCGACGCCGAAGTGCCTGCGTACGGACTCGCGGGTGCCCGACAGCCCGAACCCGTCGGTCCCCAGCGAGGTCCACGGCTGGTCGATCCACGGGCGGATCTGGTCGGGGACCGCGCGCATCCAGTCGCTGACCGCGATCACCGGGCCCTGCGCCCCGGCCAGGGCCTGCCGGATGTACGGCACGCCGGAGGAGGTCATGGCGTCACGGCGCAGCTCGCTCCACGAGGTGACCGACCAGACGTCCACACCCAGGCCGTAGTCCTCCTGGAGCAGCCGCTGCGCCGCCAGCGCCCAGTGGATGGCGGTGCCGCTGGCCAGCAGGTGTGCCTGGCCGCCACCCTCCGCGTAGCGGTAGATGCCGCGCAGGATGCCCTCCTCGACGCCCTCGGGCATGGCGGGCTGGGGCATCGGCTCGTTGTAGACGGTCAGGTAGTAGAACACGTCCTCGGCGGACGGGCCGTACATGCGCCTGAGGCCGTCGCGGACGATCGTGCCCACCTCGTACGCGAAGGCGGGGTCGTAGGCGACGCACGCCGGGTTGGCGGAGGCCAGGAGCTGGGAGTGGCCGTCGGCGTGCTGGAGCCCCTCGCCGGTCATCGTGGTACGGCCGGCGGTGGCCCCGACGAGGAAGCCGCGGCCGAGCTGGTCCGCCAGCGCCCACATCTGGTCGCCGGTCCGCTGGAAGCCGAACATCGCGTAGAAGATGTAGAACGGGATCATCGGCTCGCCGTGCGTGGCGTAGCTGGACGCGGCGGCGGCGAAGGAGGCCATCGACCCCGCCTCGGTGATGCCCTCGATGAGGAGCTGGCCGTCGGTGGCCTCCTTGTAGGCCAGCAGCAGCTCCCTGTCCACTGACTCGTAGCGCTGGCCCAGCGGGGAGTAGATCTTGGCCGTGGGGAACAGCGACTCCATGCCGAACGTCCTGGCCTCGTCCGGCACGATCGGCACCCACCTGCGCCCGGTCTCCGGCTCCTTCATCAGGTCCTTGACGAGCCGCACCAGAGCCATGGTCGTGGCCACCGGCTGGGTCGAGCCCTTCTCCAGCGCGCGGAACGCCCGCTCGCCCGGCTCGGGCAGCGGCCTCGGCACGACCGTGCGGCGGGGCACCGCACCGCCCAGGGCCCGGCGCCGCTCGGCCGCGTAACGGGCCTCGGGGGAGTCGGGCCCCGGGTGCGCGTACGGCGGCAGCTCGCCCGCCAGCGCCTCGTCAGTCACCGGCAGCCGCAGGCGGTCGCGCAGCACCCTGAACTCGTCCTGGGTGAGCTTCTTCATCTGGTGGTTGGCGTTGCGCGCCTCGATGCCCGAGCCGAGCATCCAGCCCTTGACGGTCTGCACGAGGATCACGGTGGGCGCGCCCCGGTTGTCCAGCGCCCGGCGGTAGGCGGCGTACACCTTGCGCGGCTCGTGGCCCGCCCGCGACCCGCCCACGATGCGCCGCAGCTCCTCGTCGGTGTACGGCACGTCCAGCCCCTGGAACAGGTGCTCCCTGATGTAGCCGCCGTCCGAGGCGGCGAACGTCTGGAACTGCCCGTCGGGCACCTGCCCCAGCCGCGCCACCAGCTCGTCCGAGCCGAGCAGCCCGTCCCAGTCGTGGCCCCACAGCGCCTTGACCACGTGCCAGCCGGCGCCCCTGAAGACGCGCTCCAGCTCCTGGACGATGCTCGTGTTGCCGCGCACCGGCCCGTCGAGCCGCTGGAGGTTGCAGTTGATCACGAAGGTGAGGTTGTCGAGCCCCTCGCGGGCGGCCAGGGTGAGCGCGGCGGTGGACTCGGGCTCGTCCATCTCGCCGTCGCCGAGGAAGGCCCACACGTGGCTGCGCGAGGTGTCCTTGATGCCGCGATGGTGCAGGTAGCGGTTGAACCTCGCCTGGTAGACCGCGTTGAGCGGGCCCAGCCCCATGGACACCGTGGGGAACTGCCAGAAGTCCGGCATGGAGCGCGGATGCGGGTACGACGGCAGCCCGCCCTCGGGCTCGCGCCTGAACAGGTCGAGCTGCGCCTCGCTCAGCCTGCCCTCCAGGAAGGCTCGGGCGTAGATGCCCGGCGAGGCGTGGCCCTGGAAGTAGATCTGGTCGTGCTCGCCGTTGAAGAAGTGGTTGAAACCGACCTCGTACAGCCAGGCGGCCGAGGCGTAGGTGGCCAGGTGACCGCCGAGGCCGTACTTGCTGCCCCGGGTGATCATGACGGCCGCGTTCCAGCGGTCGTAGGCCGAGATGCGCTCCTCCAGCGCGAGGTCGCCCGGGTAGGGCGGCTCCTCGGCCGTGGGGACCGTGTTGATGGGACGGCTGCTCGTGGCGAGCCTGCTCAACAGGTAGTCGGCCCGTTCGGGGCCGGCAGCCCGCCGTACCGCCTCCAGCGACTCCAGCCACTCGGCGGTCTCCTGCGGATCCAGGTCTTTCTCCATATCTCCATTAAACACCCTATGATCGATCATCCGATGTTCTGTAGGCTGAGCAGATGAAACCCGTCGTGCGCTCGCCGCTTCGCGACCAGATCCGCCAGACCCTGCTCGACGGCCTGATCGGCGGCCGGTGGGGGCCGGGCGACCGCATCGTGGAGCGGCAGGTCGCGGCCGAGGCGGGTGTCAGCCAGGCCCCGGTGCGCGAGGCGCTGCGCGAGCTGGCGGCGCTGCGGTTGATCGAGTTCCCGCCCAACAGGGGCGCGCGGGTGCGCGAGCTCACCCAGGCGGACCTGCGCGAGGTCTACGTGGTGCGGGCGGGCCTGGAGGAGACCGCCGTACGGCTGCGCCGCCCGCCCGTGGCGGCCCTGCGCGCCCACCTGGAGCGCCTGCACGAGGCGGCCGGCGGCTCCCTGGCCGACCAGGTGCGCCACGCCGTCGCCTTCCACCGCGAGATCGTCGCGGCCGCCGGGAACGAGGTGCTGCTGTCGGTGTGGGAGTCGCTCGGCATCGAGGTGTGGACGCACCTGTCGATCCGCCTGCTCAGGACGCACGCCCTGGAGAACGCCGCCGACCACGAGCCCCTCGTGGCGGCGTTCGAGCGGGACGACCCGCGAGCCGGCGCCATGCTGCGCGACCACATCCTCGCCTACGCCGAGCACCACGAAGGCGCCTGAGCGCCGCCAGGGTTCCGGAGTCGGATCAGTAACGCCCGGGCGGGACGGCCGCCAGGTTCACCACCCGAACCTCGCCGTCCCGTGCCGCCCACGAGATCACGCCCGGCCCCGAGGACCACTTCCCGTCGGGAGGTTCGATCGGCACGAGCACGCCGGCCCGGGTGTCGTAGACCGCCGAGCCGACGAAGAAGCGATCCCGGTAGGGGTAGCCCGTCCGGCCTCGCAGCTCCGGCCGGACGCGCGCCTGGCCGCCGTCGGTCCGCTGCACCACGGCGGCCCCGTCCCGCACCCCGAGGCACCAGGTGGAGCCGCAGCGCAGCCCCTCCACCCCACGCGCCGGGGTGATCGTCACGGTCCTGCCGGTCTCCAGGTTGACGAGCCTGGTGGGGTTGCCACGCAGGTGGAGCGGCTCGTCGGTGGCCCACGGCCAGGCGGCGAGCTGCAACCCCGCCGATCCGGGAACCCGCTCGATCACTCCGGCGGGGAGGTCCAGCCGCCACACGCCGTCGAGCGGCGCCGACCACACGAGCCGGTCGCCGACGAGCTCCATCCGGTCGACGTTCTCCCCTTCGACCGGCCCTGTGCGGATGACCTTCCCTCCGCGTACGGGCACGAACGCCACCTCCCGGCCGCTCATCCAGGCGACCCACTCGCCGTTGGCCGCCAGCTGCCGCGGCTGATCGGGAAGCGTGGCCAGCGGTCGCGAGCGTCCCGTCGCGGAGTCGTACACCTCGATCGTCCCCGGCTCCGCCCGCACCAGCACCCGCGTGGCGTCGATCGCCGCCAGCGGCCGGTACCGCTCCGGCATCGTGAACACCGCCTGCGGCCACCTTCGCTCGATGGCCGTGAGCGGCGAGTCGATGGCCGTGACCGGCGTGCCGACGACGGGGGCCGGCGGCGCGGGCCACAGGACCAGCGTGCCCCACCCGAGCGCGGCGGCGCAGACCGCGGCGAGCGCGGCCCGCACCCGCCGCCGCCTCCTTCGCCGCCGCTTGACGGCCACGCCGGCCAGCAGGTCCAGCGCCTCGGCCCGCTCCCCGATCGTCCGCAACGCCCGGGCGATCTCCTCGTCGCTCCTCATCCCCGCCTCCCGTCGAACGCCTGCGCGCGGACCCGGAGGGTGGCGAGCGCGCGTGAGGCCTGGCTGCGTACGGTCGCCCGCGAGATGCCGAGCACGGCGGCGATCTCGTCGTCGGCGAGCTCCTCGTGGTAGCGCAGCACCAGCACGGCGCGCTGCTTGGGCGGCAGGGCACGCAGGCGCTGCCACACCTCCCTGAGGTCGTGCTCGTCCTCCCGCACCGGCGCGACGACCTCGCCGGTGAGCAACTCCCGCCGCCGCCCGCGCCACCAGCTCACGTGCTGCCTGGCCATGATCGTGCGGACGTAGCCCTCGGGATCGTCCTTGTTGCGGACCCGCCGCCAGGCGGAGCTCAGCTTGAGCAGCGCCTCCTGGACCAGGTCGGCGGCGTCATCGGCGTTGCCGGTCAGCACCAGCCCATACCGCAGCAGCGCCTGCCCCCTGGCACGGACGAACTCCTCGAACTCCACTCCCCAGGGACGCCCGAGCCTCCGCCTCCGTTGCAAAAATCTCGGACGCCCACCGGGCGGAGGCGGGTCAGAGCCGGTTGCCCGGCGCCTCGTGAGGCACCGGCCACACCTCCACCGCGCCGACCGACGCGAACGGCACCTCGGCGGCGATCTCCAGGGCCCGGCGCTCGTCCGGCACGTCCAGCAGGTACCAGCTCGCCAGGTACTCCTTGGTCTCCAGGTAGGGGCCGTCGGTCACGGCGGGCACGCCGCCGCGCACGCGCACGGTCCTCGCCTCCGCCGCGTCGGCGTTCCCGTACGCGAGGAGCAGCTCGCCCGTCTCGGCGTACTTGCGGTTGAACGCGTCCTGCTGCTCGATGGCCCGCTCGGCCTCCTCGGCCGGGAACGACTCCCACGTCTCGGCGTTGCCGTAGATCATGACCATGTACTTCACGATGTGTCCTCCTCGTCTCTCACCGGTCGGTCGGAGCCGGGACGGCCTCCTCGACATCCCTCCGGAGATTTTTCTGCACGTACTCAGGCGTTCATGGCCCGGTTAAGGTGAGGCAGTGTGATCTCGAGGTGTTCTCTCCCCGTTCGTGGCTCGCCACGGCGATCACCGGCGCCTTAATCAGCACCGTCGTCGCCGTCCCCGCCACAGCAGCATCCACCCTCACCCCCGCCAAGGTCACCGACCCCGTCGCCCACGTCGACCCGACGGCTCCTGGCCGACCGGCGGCGACGGCTTCCGCACCGTGACGGCCCCGCAGGCCGCTCCGGACGCGATCTACGTCCAGGACGTCAAGGTCAACGGCAGGGCGTACGCGAAGTCGTGGCTGCCCGAGTCGCTGCTGAACCGCGGCGGCGAGGTCGTCGTCAACGTCGGCACCACCGCGAACCGGCAGTGGGCCACCGCCGAAGCCGACCTGCCCGTGGACCACGTGCCCGCCGCGCAGACCCCGATCCCGAACCTGCCCGCCGCGTGCGAGCCCGCGGGAGCCGCCTGCGCCCAGCGGCTCCAGTACGACGTGGACGGCGTGGCCACCGCCGACGCCAAGGCCCAGGGCAACCTGGACGGCAAGGGCTGGAGCTTTCCCGCGGAACAGCTCCCCGCCCCCGGCCCGTACGAGACCTACGTGATCCCCGGCACCAGGGGCACGGCGGGCAACTTCCACAGCCTGCGCGGCCAGCGCACGTACCTCACGCCGGGCCGCTACCAGGCGCTCGACCTGCTGGTCACGGCCGTCAACGGCGACCAGCAGATCGAGCTCACGATCACCTACGCGGACGGCACGACCTCCACGGCCCCGCTCAAGGTGACCGACTGGGCGGCGGCGTCACCGCACTTCGGTGAGGAGGCGGCGCTCACGGCCGGCACCCGCTACAACGTCAACGGCACCGCCGACGGCCGCAAGGTGAGCATCTGGCGCGTCTCGGTGCCGACCGACCCGGCCCGCGAGGCGGTCTCGTTCACCAGCCCGCCGTCCCCAACGTGAAAATCTTCGCCCTCAGCACGAAGGCGTAGAAAACCTGATGCGGCGCCGACGCCGGTTGAGCTAGCGTCGGCGCCCATGGCTCTCCCCCGCCCTCCCTTCGTCGCCGATGAACGCACGCAACTGCTCGGCTGGCTCGACCTGCAACGCTCGATCGTGCGATGGAAGTGCGAGGGCCTGTCGGAGGAGGACGCCCACCGCTCGGTGCTGCCCGACTCGCCGCTCATGACGCCCGCGGGCCTGATCTCGCATCTGCGCTGGACCGAGCACACCTGGTTCGAGGTGCTGTTCCTCGGCGGCGACTCGGCCGTCAACCCCGCTTTCGACGAGTCGGTCGAGGATGCCGACATGCGCGTGGCAGGCGTCCCCCTGGCCCGTCTCCTCGACGAGTACGAGCGCCAGTGCCAGACCTCCAACGAGATCGTCGCCGCCCACTCCTTCGACGACGTGGGCAAGCACCCCGACTTCCGCTCGGCGCATGCCACGCTGCGCTGGATGCTCATCCACATGGTCGAGGAGACCGCCAGGCACGCCGGCCACCTCGACACGATCAGGGAGCTGCTGGACGGCACCAAGGGCTACTACTGATCACAGCCCGAGCATCTGGGCGGGCTCGGCGAGGATCTGCTGGATGATCAGGCCGGCCGCGCCCAGCACGGCCGCGTCGCCGCCCGTCCCCGAGACCACCAGCGCCGGCGGCGTCCCCCGCATCTGCCCCAGCCGCGCCCGCAGCCCCTCCGACACCGGCCCCTCCAGCCACCGGAACAGCGGCGCGAAGATGCCGCCGAGCACGATCCTGCCCGGGTCCAGCAGGTGCACGGCCGAGGTGAGCGCCACGCCCAGCGCCCTCCCGGCCCGCTCGCACGCCTTCAGGGCCTCCGCGTCGCCGGACTCCAGCCGCGCCACCAGGTCGCCGACCGAGGCCAGCTCGCCGAGCAGCGCGTCCTGCCCGGCGTAGACCTCCAGGCACCCCCGCCCGCCGCACCGGCAGACCGGCCCGTCCGGCACGACCACCACGTGCCCCAGCTCGCCCGCCAGCCCGAACGTGCCCCTGAACACCGCCCCCTCGACCACCAGGCCGGCGCCGATGCCGATCTCGCCGGACACGTAGAGGAAGTCCGGCTCGCGCGCGCCGAACCACAGCTCCCCGAGCGCCGCGAGGTTCGCCTCGTTGTCGATCTCGAAGGGCAGCTCCACCAGGTCAGCCACCCGCACGTCCCGCCATCCGAGGTGCGGCGCGCTCCGCAGCACCCCGCCCTCGACCGTGCCCGGTACGGCCAGGGCCGCCCCGATCAGCCGCAGCCCGCCGGCCTCGGCCTCCGCCGTGACGTCCTTCACCAGGTCACGCAGCTCCTCCAGGATCCGTCCCGGATCGGAGTTGCGGTTGTCGGCACGCCGCACCCGCCGCAGCCGCACGGTACGCGTGAGGTCCACCACGCACGCCGCCAGGTAGTCGATGTTGATCTCCAGCCCCAGCGCGGCCACCCGGTGCCCGCTCAGGCTGACCGCCACGCCGGGCCGCCCCCGCTCGCCGCCCCGCACGGTGCCGCTCTCGGTTACCACGCCCGCCTCCAGCAGGTCCGCGACCAGGCTGGATACGGTGGTCTTGGTGAGCCCGGTCCTCTCCGCCAGAGCCGCGCGGGTGTGCGGTCCTGACCGGTGGATGGTCGCCAGGACTACGGCCAGGTTACGGGCGCGCATGGAATCATGCCGGACCCCCCTTGACGACACCATGCCCACCTCCTCAGGATTAATACAGATTATGGACTAAAGCCCGCGAAGGATGGAAATGACCGCTTTCACGCCGACCCCTGACGACCGCTTCGCCTTCGGCCTCTGGACCGTGGGCTGGCAGGCCCGCGACCCGTTCGGCGACGCCTCCCGCCCCGCGCTCGACCCGGTGGAGACCGTGCACCGCCTGGCCGAGCTGGGCGCCCACGGCGTCAGCTTCCACGACGACGACCTGCTCGCCGTCGAGCCCGACCGGGACAAGGCCATCGCCGCCTTCAGGAAGGCCCTGGACGAGACCGGCATGAAGGTCCCCGCGGCCACCACGAACCTGTTCACCCACCCGGTGTTCAAGGACGGCGCCTTCACCAGCAACGACCGCGACGTACGCCGGTACGCCCTGCGCAAGGTCATGCGCAACCTCGACCTGGCCGCCTCGCTCGGCGCGAAGACGTACGTGTGCTGGGGCGGGCGCGAGGGCGCCGAGTCCGACGCCGCCAAGGACGTCAAGGCCGCGATGTCGCGCTACAAGGAGGCGCTGGACGTCATCTGCCAGTACGTCATCGACAAGGGCTACGACATCCGCTTCGCCATCGAGCCCAAGCCGAACGAGCCCCGCGGCGACATCCTCCTGCCCACGATCGGCCACGCCCTGGCCCTGATCAACGAGCTGGAGCACCCCGAGATGGTGGGCGTCAACCCGGAGGTCGGCCACGAGCAGATGGCCGGGCTCAACTTCGTCCACGGCATCGCCCAGGCCCTCTGGCACGGCAAGCTCTTCCACATCGACCTCAACGGCCAGCACGGCCCCAAGTACGACCAGGACCTGATCTTCGGCCACGGCGACCTGAAGAGCGCGTTCTTCCTGGTGGACCTGCTGGAGACGCACGGCTACGACGGCCCGCTGGTCTTCGACTACAAGCCGCTGCGCACCGACGACCCCCAGGACGTGTGGGACTCGGCCGCGGCGAACATGCGCACGTACCTGATCCTCAAGGAGAAGTCGCGCGTCTTCCGCGCCGACCCCGAGGTGCAGGAGGCCCTGCGCAACTCCCGCGTGGACGAGCTGGCCCGGCCCACGCTGGCCGCCGGCGAGACCTGGCAGGACCTGGCCAAGGACGACTTCGACGTCGAGGCGGCCGCCGCCCGCGGCTTCCACTTCACCCGGCTCAACCAGCTCGCGCTCGAGCACCTCATGGGGGTACGCGGATGACCCGACCGATCAGTGTCCAGCTCTACACCGTCAGAGACGAGTTGGCCGCCGACCGCGACTCCGTGCTGAGACGGATCGCGGAGATCGGATACCGGGCCGTCGAGCCCTACGACCCCACGGCCGACCCGGAGGGCTTCCGCCGGGTCGCCGACGACCTCGGGCTCACCGTGTCGGGCACGCACGCGTACGCGCTGCTCAGCCAGGAGCCCTCGAAGGTCTTCGACGCGATCGCCACGGTCGGGACCGACAAGGTGATCATCCCGGGCGGCATCGCCGAGGAGGAGTTCACCACCCGCGACGGCCTCGCGCGCACGGCCGACCTGCTCAACACCCTGGGCGAGCAGGCCGCCGCGTACGGGATGCGGATCGGCTACCACAACCACTGGTGGGAGATCGAGCCGCGGGTGGACGGCAGGCACGCCATCGAGGTGCTGGCAGACCTGCTCGCCCCGCAGGTGTTCCTGGAGATCGACACCTACTGGGCTGCCGTGGGCGGCGCCGACGTGCCCGCCCTGCTCGGCCGCCTGTCGGAGCGGATCGACGCGCTGCACGTCAAGGACGGCCCGGGGGTCAAGGGCGAGCCGCACGTCGCGGTGGGCGCGGGCGTGATGCCCGTGCCCGCGATCCTCGCCGCCGCCCCCGGCGCGTGGCGCATCGTCGAGCTCGACGAGTGCGCGACCGACATCTTCGCCGCCCTCGCGGACAGCCACGCCTACCTCACCTCCTTGGAGGGCTCTTGAGCAACGGCCCGGTCGGCGTCGCCATCGTCGGCGCCGGAGTCATCAGCGGCCAATACCTCCGCAACCTCAACTCCTTCCCCGACGTGCGCGTGGTCGCCGTCGCGGACCTCGACACCGACCGGGCCGCCACCGTGGCCAGGGAGCACGACGTACGCGTGTCCGGCACCCTCGGCGCCGTGCTCTCCCTGGCGGAGGTCGAGCTCGTCGTCAACCTCACCATCCCGGCCGCGCACGCGGCCGTCGCGCTGGAGTCGCTGCGCGCCGGCAAGCACGTGTACGGGGAGAAGCCCCTGGCCATGAACCTGGACGAGGCCGCGAAGGTCATGTCCGAGGCCGAGAGCCGGGGGCTGCGGGTGGGCGGCGCCCCCGACACCTTCCTCGGCGCCGGGCTGCAGTCCGCCGTTCACGCCCTGCGGACGGGCTCGATCGGCGAGCCGGTCGCCGTCGCGGCCGCCACGCAGAGCCTGGGCCCGGAGTCCTGGCACCCCAGCCCGGAGTTCCTGTACGCGCTCGGCGGCGGCCCGCTGTTCGACCTGGGCCCCTACTACCTGACCGCCCTGGTGTCCCTGCTCGGCCCGGTCGCCCGCGTGGCGGCCGGCACGCGCAGGGCCCGCGACCAGCGGGTCATCGGCTCCGGGCCGAAGGCGGGCACCCTGTTCCCGGTGGAGGTGCCCACCCACGTCAACGCCCTGCTGGACTTCCCCGGCTCGGCCACGGCGTCGGCCACCTTCAGCTTCGACTCGGCCGTGAACCGCCGGATGATCGAGATCATCGGCACCGAGGGCGCGCTGTCGCTGCCGGACCCCAACACGTTCGACGGCCCGCTGCTCGCCCGCGGCCCCGGCGACGCCGACTGGCGGGAGCTGCCGCTGGCGGGCACCACGGCGGGGCGCGGCATCGGCGTGCTGGACATGGCCAGGTCGATCCGCGCGGGCACGCCGCACCGCGCGTCGGGCGAGCTGGCCTACCACGTGCTGGAGCTGATGTCGGCGATCAGCGAGTCGGGCGAGCGGTCGGAGTTCAGGCCCATCGCCTCCACGGCGGCGGCGCCGGAGCCGCTGCCCGCGGGCTGGGACCCGTACGCCGCCACGCTGTCCTGACGCCGTGGGCGGCGGGCCTCCGCCGCCCACCGCGAAGCCCTACGCGAAGTCAAAGGAGTCACCACCCGCCGGGCGGGGCACTGTTACGGTGAGTAATCGTCTCGTAACAGCACTCCAAAGGGGATCCCATGCGCGTCCTGATCCAGCTCCGCCCGGCCCCCGACGTCGTCGCGTCGGTGATCGACCCCGGCGTCCGCAGCGCGGTCTCCGACGTCGTCGCCGAGCTGCCCGGAGTCCTCCTCGACCGGGCGTTCACCCCCGTGGCCGTGCCCAGGCCGGTCTCCGCCCACGGCACCCCGCTCTCCCTGCACCACGGGGTGCGGTTCTCGATGGCGCCGGAGGACGCCTCCGTGCTCGTCCGCGGCGAGATCTCCGACGCCGAGCTCGGCACCCGCACGTCACTGCTGTCCTCCTCGGTACGCGAGGTGGCGGGCGTGTTCGCCGACCCCGCCATCCATTCGCACCCGACCTGCGGCGACAGCGGCCCCGTCGGCGACTGGGAGGAGGTCAGGCGGCTGCTGCACGCCTACGACCTGTGGTCCGCGGGCCACGACGGCGAGGGCGTGGCCATCGCCGTCGTCGACACCGGCATCAACGCCGACCACGTCGCCGCCCGCCTCGGCCACGACGTGACCATCGACGCCGACCGGAGCTGGAGCCCGCCCGGTGTCGGCAAGTCCCCCGGCCGGTACCCCGTGGGTCACGGCTCCATGTGCGCCTTCGACACGCTGATCGCCGCGCCCAAGGCGACCCTGCTCGACCTCCCGGTCCTGCTCAGCCGCAAGCCGGGCCCGACCGCCGACGGCCTGCTGTCGGACGCGGTGGCCGCCTACTCCCACCTGAACACCGTGCTGCAGGCCATGCCCGCCGACTCAAGGTCCCTGGTGGTCTCCAACAGCTGGGGGCTGTTCTCGCCCGACATGGACTTCCCGCCCGGCCATCCGGGCAACTACTCCGACAACCCGGCGCACCCGTTCAACGTGATCGTCGGCAGCCTGGAGGAGGCGGGCGCCGACATCCTGTTCTCGGCGGGCAACTGCGGGCGCGAGTGCCCCGACGGGCGGTGCGGCTTCCCCGACCGGTCGATCGCGGGCGCCAACTCCCACCCGCGCGTGCTGTCCGTCGGCGGCGTGGACACGCGGGGCGAGCGCGTCGGCTACTCCTCGCAGGGGCCGGGGCGGCTGTCGGAGCGCAAGCCCGACCTGTGCGCGTACACGCACTTCGCCGGCTCCGAGGCGGTCGGCGCCGCCGACACCGGCACGTCCGCCGCCTGCCCCGTGGCCGCCGGCGTGGTGGCCGCCGTGCGCACGCACCGCTCCGCTGCCGAGCTGTCGCCCGCGCAGCTGCGTACGCTGCTGCACCGCACCGCCGACGACCGCAGCACGGTCGGCTTCGACCACGACTACGGCTACGGCGTCATCGACCCGGCCGCCGTCCTGGCCGCGCTGGGCAGGCAGAACCGCACCCGAGCCGCCTGACATGGCCATGGTCCAGGTGCGGCTGCCGCCGGAGGCCACCCTCGCCGACGCGTTGCGCCTGCTCCGCCTGTCCGACGAGGACGCCGACGCCGGCTACGGCCTGGTGGCGGTCGTGCCGGGGCTGCGGGTGCTGCGCGTCAGTGAGGAGGCGGCCCGCCGGCTGGTCGGCGACCTCGCGGCCGGGCGGGTCCCGGCCGAGCTCGTGGACGTCTTCTCCGACCCGCGCGTCGAGCCGCAGGAGCCCGGTGACGGGTAGCGCGTTCGCCTGAATCGAGCGGACCCGCAAGAATGGCGCGATGGCTGACAGTGCCGAGACCGACTGGGTCTCCAGGTTCGCGGACGAGGTGATCTCCGAGGCGGAGCGACGTGCCCCGGGCAAAACGATCGTCTGCGCCTCAGGGCTGAGCCCGTCGGGCCCGATCCACCTGGGCAACCTGCGCGAGGTGATGACGCCGCACCTGGTCGCCGACGAGATCAGGCGGCGCGGCCTGGAGTGCAGGCACCTGCTGTCGTGGGACGACTACGACCGCTTCCGCAGGGTGCCCGCGGGCATCGACCCGTCGTGGGCCGAGCACATCGGCAAGCCACTGACCTCGGTGCCCGCCCCGCCCGGCAGCACGTACGCCAACTGGGCCGAGCACTTCAAGGCCCCGCTGGTCACCGCGCTGGCGGAGCTGGGCGTGGAGTACGACCCGATCAGCCAGACCGAGCAGTACACCTCGGGCGTCTACCGCGAGCAGATCCTGACGGCCGTGCGCGCGCGGGCCGGCATCGACGCCGTGCTGTCGCGTTACCGGCTCAAGCAGGCGGCGGAGAGCGAGCAGGCCGCCGACGACTACTTCCCGTACAAGCCGTACTGCGACCTGTGCGAGCGCGACCTGACCACGGTCACCGCCTACGACGACGAGACGACCGAGCTGGCCTACACCTGCGAGTGCGGCTTCGGCGAGACCGTCCGGCTGGCCGAGCACGACCGCGGCAAGCTGGTGTGGAAGGTCGACTGGCCGATGCGCTGGGCGTACGAGGGCGTGATCTTCGAGCCGTCCGGGGTCGATCACCACTCTCCCGGTTCGGCGTGGATCGTGGGCGGCCAGCTCGTGGGCGAGGTGTTCGGCGGGCAGCAGCCGATCGGCCCCATGTACGCGTTCGTCGGCATCACCGGCATGGCCAAGATGAGCAGCTCCAAGGGCGGCGTGCCGATCCCGGCCGACGCGCTGGAGATCATGGAGGCGCCGCTGCTGCGCTGGTTGTACGCCCGCCGCAAGCCGGCCCAGTCCTTCAAGATCGCCTTCGACCAGGAGATCCAGCGGCTCTACGACGAGTGGGACTCCCTGGGCCGCAAGGTCGCCGCCGGGCAGGCCCAGCCCGCCGAGCTGGCCGCCTACAACCGCGCGGTGAGCACGGCCGCCGGCCCGCTGCCCGCCACGCCGCACCCGGTCGCCTACCGCACGCTGGCCTCCGTGGTGGACATCACGACCGGCCACGCCGAGCAGACCCTGCGCATCCTGCGCGACCTCGACGGTGTCGAGGCACTCGACGAGGTCGCCCCCCGCCTCGGGCGGGCGCAGCGCTGGGTGGAGCTCCACCTGCCCGCCGACCAGCGCACCCGCGTGCGGGAGTCGCCCGACCAGGAGCTGCTCGACTCGCTCGGGCAGGAGGAGCACGAGGCGCTGCGGCTGCTGGCCGACGGCCTCGACGACTGGACTCTGGAGGGGCTGACCGCGCTCGTGTACGGCGTGCCCAAGCTTCAGGCCGGGCTGCCGGTGGACGCCAAGCCCACGCCCGAGATGAAGACGGCGCAGCGGGCCTTCTTCACCCTGCTCTACCGCCTGCTCGTCGGCTCCGACACCGGCCCGAGGCTGCCCACGCTGCTGATGGCCGTGGGCGCCGAGCGGGTGCGCAAGCTGGTGGGCGCTTGAAGGGGGTCGTGCTGATCACGGGCATCTCGGCGTCGGGGAAGTCCACCGTGGCCCAGGCCCTGGCCGAGCGGCTGCCCCGCTCGGCCCACGTGCGGGGCGACGCGTTCCGGCGCATGGTGGTCAACGGGCGCGCCGACATGACCCCGGAATTGACCGGCGAGGCGGTGCGGCAACTCCATCTTCGTTACCGAATCGCAGCCAAAACAGCGGATATGTATTTCGACGCCGGATTCACGCCAATAGTTCAAGATGTCATTCTCGGTGCGGATTTGGAGCGGTTCACGAAGCTGGTCGTTACCCGGCCCCTGCACGTGATCGTTCTGGCCCCCGACCCCGCCGAGGTGGCACGCCGCGAGGCCGCCCGCGCCAAGACCGGTTACGCGGGCGGCTGGACGATTGCCCAGCTCGACGCGTCGCTACGGCGCGAGACGGCACGCCTCGGCCTCTGGCTGGACACCTCCCGCCAGAGCGTCGGAGAAACCGTGAACGAGATCATCTCCCGGTCCGGGGAGGCCCAAATCACCTGAGATTTCGCCATACGCATGATCTATGCAAGGAGCTGTTAAGCGGCTTGCATGCGTCACGGAGAACCTTGGTGACATGAACAAGCAGCCTTTCGCCGCCAGCGTCAGTGTCATCGTCCCCGCGATGAACGAGGCCGAGAACCTTCCCCACGTCTTCGCAACGCTGCCCGAGTGGATCGACGAGGTCATCCTCGTGGACGGCAACTCGACCGACGACACGATCGCCGTCGCGCGAAGGCTGCGCCCCGACCTCCGGGTCGTCGTGCAGAGCCGGCGCGGCAAGGGCAACGCCCTCATCGAGGGCTTCCAGGCCGCCCGGGGCGACATCATCGTCATGATCGACGCCGACGGCTCCACCGACGGCCGCGAGATCCGTTCCTTCGTCGCCACGCTGGTGAACGGCGCCGACTTCGCCAAGGGCTCCAGGTACGCCCCTGGTGGCGGCTCGGACGACCTCAGTCCGATCCGCTCGCTCGGCAACAAGGTCCTGACCGGGCTCACCAACTTCCTCTACGGCACCCGCTACACCGACCTCTGCTACGGCTACAACGCCTTCTGGGCCCGCCACCTCGACGCCCTCGACCTCGACTGCGACGGCTTCGAGATCGAGACCCTGATGAACGTCCGCGCCGCCCAGGCCGGCCTCGTCATCCGCGAGGTCCCCAGCCACGAGCGCTCCCGCATCCACGGCGTCAGCAACCTGAACGCGGTGCGCGACGGCTGGCGGGTGCTCAGGACGATCTGGCGCGAGCGCTCGCGCGGCGCCGCCGTGACCACCGCGCAGGCCCAAGTGGCACTCGCCAAGTAGGGAGTGACATCCTCGAACAATGCGCTACATAGTGATCGGAGCAGGAGCAGTCGGGGGAACCATCGGGGCCCGCCTGTTTCAGGGCGGGCACGAGGTTCTCCTCATCGCGAGAGGAGCCCACTACGAGGCTCTCAAGCGTGACGGCCTGCGACTGATCACCCCCGAATCCTCCGAGACCCTGGACATCCCCGCCGCCGACGGCCCCGTGCCCACGCGCGATGACGACGTGCTCATCCTGGCGACCAAGTCGCAGGACACGATCGCCGCGCTGGACCCCTGGCCGGCCGACCTGCCCGTGGTGTGCGCCCAGAACGGCGTGGCCAACGAGCGCATGGTCCTGCGGCGGTTCGAGCACGTCTACGGCATGTGCGTGTGGTTGCCCGCACAGATCCCCCAGCCCGGCGTCATCGCCGCCCACGCCCACCCCTACTCCGGCATGCTGCACGTCGGCCGCTATCCACAGGCTGTGGACGACGGGCTCGCGGCACGCATCGCCGACGACCTGAGCAAGCGCGGCCTCGTCGGCCGGGCCGTTCCGGACGTGATGCGCTGGAAGTACGCCAAGCTCCTCGGCAACCTGGGCAACGCCGCCGAGGCGCTCCTCGGCCACGTGCCCGGCCTGCCCGAGGTGGTCGAGCGCGCCAGGGCCGAGGCCAGGGCCGTGCTGGAGCACGCCGGCATCGCGTACGCCACCCCCGAGGAGGAGGCCGAGGTACGCGGGCACAAGGTCGACGCGCGCCCCATCGAGGGCGTGGACCGCGGCGGCGGCTCGTCGTGGCAGAGCCTGGCCAGGGGCGCGGGCTCGATCGAGGCCGACTACCTCAACGGCGAGATCGTCCTGATGGGCCGCGAGCACGGGCTGCCCACGCCGGTCAACGAGACACTGCGGCGCGAGGCCAACAGGGCCGCCCGCGAGAAGCTGCCGCCGGGCTCGATGCCGCTGGAGACCCTCCAGGCCCTCATCGCCGCGCGTTCCGCAGCCTGATCCCGCTGAACTCCAGGCTGCTGGCCGTCACCTCGTTCCAGAACGGCCACAGGTTGTCGAGCACCCTGAGCTGGATCCCCGCCTGCTCGTGCAGCTCGAACAGGTCGCCCACCGGCTCGGGCGGCCCCAGCGGCACCACGGGCGTCGTGGAGACCACGGCGTGCGGCGGCTCGCCGATCGGCGCGAACCCGGCGGCCGGCAGGCGGTAGGCGAACAGGCGCACCTCCATCAACGCCTTCAGCCAGCAGTACTCGATGGCGTGCACCCGCTCGCCGCAGCCCGCGCCGATGATCCGGGCCGTGTCCTCCTTGGTGGTACGCGGCCCGACCCACGCCATCGCGCGCGGGCACGCTCTGGGGAACCAGTAGTCGGGGCAGCGCTCGTAGCCGACCGCCCACACGTACGGCTCGCTCCGTACGCTCGTCACCGCCACGTGCGGCACGAAGCGCTCGATCGTCGGGTCTTCGGAGAAGTGCAGGACCTGGCCCGGCTCGGGTCTCATGAACGCCATCATCGCGCATACCCCGCCGATCTACGGGCAGGAGAAACGCCTCTTTCGACAAGGGGTGAGTTGGATGATCATACTGGGAGTACTCCTGATCCTGCTCGCCGGCGCTGGTATCGCTCTGGTGCTCACCGAGGAGAGCGCCAGGTACATCCTGTTCGGCTACACCTTCGAGCCCAACCACGTGGAGATGTTCCTCGCGGGGGCGGCCGCCTCGGCCGTACTCCTGCTGGGCGTCTGGTTGCTGGGCTCGGGTTCGCGCAGGACCGCCAGGCAACGCCGCCGGCTGCGCAGCGCCAGGGCCGAGGCCTCGGACCGGGTGGCCCGGTTGGAGGACGAGAAGCGGGACCTGGAGCGGAAGCTGGAACGCGAGCACACGAACGGGCCCGCGCACGGCGACCACTCCGGTGACCGTCTCGTCGCCGGCAGCGACGAGCGCCGCTAGACCGCGTTCGCGCTCTGGCGCTGGGGCATCAGCTTGCCCTCGCGCCAGAGCGCGAATCCGGTGATCACCGCTCCCAGCCCCTCCCAGAGCCCGACGCCGAAGAACTTGCCCGGCGCCGCACCCGTCAGCACCAGCGTGGTGAACACCGCGAACGTGACGAGCCTGAAAGGCACGGTCCAGCGGAAGAACGGGGTGTAGTCGTGCGAGGCGGCGAACAGGTAGTAGACGCCCATGTTCACGGCCGCCATCGAGCTGGCGGCCATGTAGACCAGCGTGTAGTCGCCGGCGGGACGCACGTCGAGCACCTCGAATCCCAGCATGGCCAGCAGCGTGTCGGGCGAGATCAGCCCGAGCAGGCCCAGCGCGAAGGCGAGGAAGCCGAAGACCGCGATGGTCCAGCCGGAGAAAGAACGCGGAAGACGCACAGAAATCCTTCCAAAGGGGGGTGTACTCTGCGAGGCGATCTCATCATGCACCCGGAGGTCGCATGTCCCCCACGCGTGGCCGCCCCATCGCGCTGAAACTTCTCATCCTCCTGCTGGTCCCGCTGCTCTCCCTGGTGGGCCTGTGGGCGTTCGCGGCCGGGCTGACCGGCGGCGCCGGCATGCGCCTGCTCGCGATCAACGACCTGGCGACCAACTTGGCGCAACCGTCGGAGACCGTCAACATCGAGCTGCAGAACGAGCGGCTGGCCTCCGTGGAGTTCATGGTGACCGGGCAGGGCGCGGACGACCTGGCCGCGCAGCGCGGCAGGACCGACCGGGCGGTGAAGACCCTGCGCACGCTGACAGGGAACCTGCGCGACCTGACACCTGAGATGAGCACCCAGCTCAACGCGCTGAACGTCAAGCTCGACCAGCTCTCCGACGTGCGCAAGGAGGTGGACGGCACGCTCGTCGCCCCGCTCGACGTCATCGACGGCTACAGCCAGATCGTGGACGCCTCATTCCGCATGTACGACTCCATGGTCCTGGTCCCCGACATGGCCCTCTACCAGCAGGCCCGCGCGGTGACCATGCTCGGCGAGGCCAAGGAGGTGCTCTCCAGGGAGCGGGCGGTGATCGCGATCGTGCTGGCCAGGGGCCGGGTCGAGCCGCGCGAGCGCGAGTCGTTCACGGGGATGGTGGCGACCAGGCGGCTGCTGTTCTCCCAGGCGCTGTCACACCTGGACGGCGACCTGCGCGGGCCGTACGGGAAGCTCGCCGACGCGCCGGTCTACCAGGAGTTCCTGCGGGCCGAGGACGCCATCAGGGGGCAGGCGGCCGTCAACGGGCTGCCCGCGGGCGCGGCCACCTGGCCCATCGACGCCCAGAACCTGTGGGTAGCCGTCGAGCGCAACCAGGCCAAGGCCACCCAGGGCATCGTGAGCCGGGTGACGCCGACCGCCATCGGCATGCTCGTCAAGATCGGCGTGGCGGGCGGCGTGGGCCTCATCGCCGTCGTCGCCTCGATCCTGCTGTCGCTGCGCTTCCGCAAGCGCCTGGTCCGCGAGCTGGCCGCGCTGCGTGACGCGGCCACGGAGCTGGCCGAGGTGCGGCTGGCCGGGCTGGTCAAGCGGCTGCGCACCAACACCGAGCCGCCGACGTCGGCCGAGGTGGCGCCGCTGGAGGTCAAGGCGCACACCTCCGAGGTGGCCGACATCGTACGCGCCTTCAACGACGTGCAGTCCACGGCCGTCGAGGCCGCCGTCGACCAGGCCAGGCTGCGCCACGGCGTCAGCCAGGTCTTCGTGAACCTGGCCAGGCGCAACCAGTCGCTGCTGCACCGGCAGCTCCTGCAGCTCGACAGCATGGAGCGGGCCACGGAGGCGCCGGAGACGCTGGCGGACCTGTTCAAGCTCGACCACCTGACCACGCGCATGCGCAGGCACGCCGAGAGCCTGATCATCCTGTCGGACCAGGCGCCCGGCCGCGGCTGGCGCAACCCCGTGCCGATCCTCGACGTGCTGCGCGCCGCCGTGGCCGAGGTCGAGGAGTACGAGCGGGTGGAGGTCGTGCAGCCGCCGCCCGTGGCGCTGCTCGGCTCGGCGGTCACCGACGTGGCCCACCTGATGGCCGAGCTGATCGAGAACGCCACCCTCTTCTCGCCGCCGCAGACCAGGGTGGACGTACGCAGCTCCGCCACGCCGCACGGCCTGGTCGTGGAGGTGGAGGACCGCGGCCTCGGCCTGCCGCGCGCCGAGCTGGACGAGCTGAACGACCGGCTGACCGACACCCCCGAGTTCGACCTGGCGCAGAGCGACCGGCTCGGCCTCTTCGTCGTCTCCAGGCTCGCGGCCAGGCACGGCATCAGGGTCGCCCTGGTGCCCTCGCCGTACGGTGGCCTGACCGCGACGGTGGCCCTGCCGGCCGCCCTGCTGGCCGACCAGCCGGCGCTGGCCGGGAGGTAGGGCTCAGGGCAGGACCTGCAGCAGCGCCTGCTTCTTCGCCTTGGCGGGCTCGGCGATCCGCTGGACCTCCTTGCCGGCGCCGTCGAGCACGACCAGCGTGTTGTGCGAGGCGCCGGCGACCCGGACGACCAGCCGCCCGTCCTTGAGGTACAGTGCGCCGAGCAGCTTGCCCTTGACCGCGGGCGCGCGCTTCTTGCCGGTCACCAGGTCGAGCAGGACCGGCTTGAACGCGGCCGGCCAGCTCCCGTCGCCCAGTGTCTCGGGGTTGGCGGGGACCTCCACGACGGCGTTGCGGCCGTTCGGCGACAGGCTCTGCACGTGGGTGATCCACGTGACGCCCTTGGCCCTGACCGCCTTGCCGGTCTTGACGTCGAGCCGGTACAGGGCGTTCGCCTCGCCGGTGTAACCCGCGACGTACCGGCCGTCCGCCGACCAGGCGAGGTGGCACACGCCGGCCGACCTGCCCAGCTTGCGCGGCGCCCCGCTCCCGTCGGCCTTGACGGACATGATCGTGTCGCCGCCCTGGGTGTAGGCCACCCGCGTCGAGTCGGCGGACCAGACCGGCGTCAGGCACGGCGTGGCGCCCTGGAGGCCGCTGACGATCGTGGTGGTCCTGCCGCCGCTCCTGACCTG
This sequence comes from Nonomuraea rubra, assembly GCF_014207985.1. Lineage (NCBI taxonomy): Bacteria > Bacillati > Actinomycetota > Actinomycetes > Streptosporangiales > Streptosporangiaceae > Nonomuraea > Nonomuraea rubra. The sequence goes on from NZ_JACHMI010000001.1 coordinate 12,196,245, forward strand.
GAGCCGGCCGCTGGTCGTCACCCAGGCCGCCTTCCTGCCGTCAGGGGAGGCGGCGTACTGGGGCATGGAGCCGGGCTTGGCGATCGTGCTCCACGCGCCGCCCTCGTACCTGCTGAGCTGGTTGTCGGAGGCGCCGGCGTAGACGGCGGCCCCGGACAGCTCGGGCGCGGTGGCCGACGCGGGGAGCGCGGTGGTCAGGAGCACCCCGGCCCCTGCCACGACAAGAATCTTCATGGCACGACATGCTGCCCGAAACTGATCACAGACGCAGGAACGGCTCGCTGAAGTGCGCGGTGGCCAGGATCGCCCGCTCGGCCCTGAGCGCGGCCAGCACCTCGGTCCTGGTGCGGGTGGCCGTCTCCACGTCGTCGTCGTAGGCGTACGGGACGGCCGGGTCGGCGAGCTGCGCCGGGTGCAGGATCAGGTCACCGGTCATGGCCACCTCGCCCACCCTGGCGATCTGGTGGCCAGGGGTGTGGCCGGGGGTGTGGTGCACGTGCACGCCCGGCGCCACCTCGGCGTCGCCCTCGATGACCTGGAGCTGGGCCTTGATCACGGTGACCACGTCGTCGAGCACCGGCCCTCGCGCGGCGTCCAGGTCGGCCCGCTGAACCACGTAGCGGGCGTTGACGAACATCGGGCGGCCATCGGCGACCGCGCCCGAGGCGTGGTCGCTGTGCAGGTGCGTCAGGACGACGGTGCCGATCTCGGCGGGGTCGGCCCCCGCGGCGGCCAGCTCACCGGCCAGCGTGCCGGGAACGGGCGCCCAGCTCGACGCGGGCGAGTCCGTGCCGCCGATGCCGGTGTCGACCAGCGTCAGCCGGTCGGCCGCGTCGCGGATCAGGTAGCAGTGGAAGTGCAGGATCCACGGCTCGTCGGGGAGCCCGGAGCCGGGGAACAGCTCGGCCGGCGGGCGGCGGATGGCCGGTCCCATGGGGCCGACGGCGTCGCAGAGCGGTGTCACCTCGACGCCGGACACGGTTATCGGTTGATGCGGCATCCAGCCAGATTAGGCGGGCCGGATCAGGCGGCGACAGGCTGGGCGGCGGGAACGTACTCGTTCTCGAGGTCGGCGGCGTAGACGGCGCGGCGGCAGTTCGCGCACCGGTACATGATCGGGCCTTCGTCCAGCTCGTGGTGGCACCGCGGGCAGTTGACGGTCTTCATGATGGTGCTCCCCCAAGGAGGTTTCTCTGTTTCGTCCCTATGGAACCCTCACCGAGTTGCAGGGACCCTGCATGCCACTTGACACGATGACGCTGCATCGACGGGGGCTCTGTGCTGCTCGGCACACCGGGGCGCGGTAATTTTCCTCGCTGCACGTTGCCGAGAAGAACATTGTCACGCGGCGGGCCCCGGATTCGCGGGCGAAGCGCCGATTACCGTCCAGGAATAGCCCAAGAGGGCTAGGCGTTGTATGGGTCGGACGGTGTGGTATCTTGCCACCAAGCGTCGAGCTCCAGCTCCGCTTGATCTTCCAAGTCCGGCCCCGGCCCTCCTTCCGCGCAGGGCATGGCCGCCTTTCTTCATCACCTCGCCGGTCCTCGTCCGAGGCTCCGGCGCATCTCCCCCAAAGGGGCTCATCATGTCTGTGCACACCATTCCTGAGCAGCGTGCCGCCGCTCCGGTCCGCCACGTGGCGGGGCTTCTGGACATACGCGACAAGTCCGCGTTCATCCGGGCCGGCCACCTGCCGGGGCCTGGCGACGTACGCCTGACCCCCGAGAAGGTACGCCAGTGGGACCTGCGTCCCGGTGACCACGTCACCGCGTCCTTCGACGGGAACAAGCTGGTCCGGGTCGAGTCGGTCAACGGCGCCACGTCGTGGCGTGACCGGCCCGCGTTCGACCGGCTCACCCCCGTACATCCGACCGAGCGGCTCACCATCGAGACGGAGTCGCTCAGCACGCGCGTCATCGACCTGTTCGCGCCCATCGGCAAGGGGCAGCGCGGCCTCATCGTGGCGCCGCCCAAGGCCGGCAAGACCATGGTCCTCCAGGCGCTGGCCGCCGGGATCGCCCGCAACAACCCCGAAGTGCACCTCATGGTGCTGCTGGTGGGCGAGCGGCCGGAGGAGGTCACCGAGATGCGCGCCACCATCGCGGGCGAGGTCTTCTCCTCGACCTTCGACCACCCCGACCGCGACCACGCCGCGCTCGCCGAGCTGGCCATCGAGCGCGCCAAGCGCCTCGTGGAGTCGGGGCGTGACGTGGTCGTGCTGCTCGACTCGCTGACGCGGCTGGGCCGGGCCTACAACAACCTCACGCCGCCCGGCGGGCGCGTCCTCACGGGCGGCATCGACGCCCGGGCGCTCTACCCGCCCAAGCGCTTCTTCGGCGCCGCGCGCAACGTCGAGGGCGGCGGCTCCCTGACCATCCTCGCCACGGCCCTGGTGGACACGGGGTCGCGGATGGACAACAACCTGTACGAGGAGTTCAAGGGGACGGGGAACATGGAGCTGCACCTCGTCCGCGAGCTGGCGGAACGCCGCCTCTTCCCCGCCGTGGACCTCGACGCCTCGGGCACCAGGCGCGAGGAGATCCTCATGCACTCCGCCGAGCAGCAGGTGGTGTGGCGGCTGCGCCGCATGCTGACGTCGCTGGAGAAGCAGCAGGGCCTCGAGATCCTCGTGGACAAGCTCCGCTCCACCCCCTCCAACGCCGCCTTCCTCCTGGAAGCGGCCAACGCCGCCTGACCGCCGGCCGTGCACCACAATGGGCCCCATGCTGGCTGACATCGTCGATTACCTCATCTGCCCCGTCTGCGGCGCCGATCTGCGCCTGGTGGCGGCGACCCTGCGATGCGCCGGCAACCACAGCTTCGACGTGGCCAAGCAGGGCTATGTGAGCCTCCTCACCGGCTCCGGGCAGCCGGGCACCGCCGACACCACCGAGATGGTGGCCGCCAGGGCGGCCTTCCTCGACCGGGGCCACTACGCCCCGCTGGCGGACGCGGTGGCGCAGGCCGTACGGGCACACCTGGAGAACGTTCCAGGAAAACATGAGTCCTCTACGGAAACCAATGACGGCGCGGAGTTGAGGGCGTACCGTGGGGCTGAAGTGGAGGCCGGTTCCGGCGCGGCGCCTGCGGGCGGCGGGCGGGAGCCGGAAGGCGTCGAGGGCCACCGCGCGGAGGGCAGGACCGCACCGGTGATCGTCGACGCGGGCGCGGGCACCGGGCACTACCTGGCGGCCGTGCTCAACGCGGTGAACGATGGCATCGGGATGGCGTTCGATGTGTCGAAGCACGCTGTACGCCGGGCGGCGCGGGTGCATCCCAGGGCAGGGGCGTTCGTGGCCGACGTGTGGCGCCCGCTTCCGATCAGGAGCGGGGTGGCTGATGTGGTGATCGATGTTTTCGCGCCCAGGAACGGGCCCGAATTCCGGCGCGTTCTGCGGCCGGGAGGCGCGGCGGTGGTCGTCACCCCGGCGCCCGGGCATCTCAGCCCGCTGGTCGAGGAGCTCGGGCTGCTCTCCGTCGACGAGGAGAAGGAGCGCAGGGTGGCCCGGAGCCTGGAGGGGTTCGCCGAGACCGGGCGGCGCTCGATCGAGTTCGAGATGGAGCTGGGGCCCGGCGAGATCGCCCAGGTGGTCGGGATGGGGCCGAGTGCGTGGCATCACCAGGCGAACACGCTCGATGAGCGTATCGCCGCATTTGTCTCCCGAAATGTCGCGAATGGACAGCAAAAAGTAGTAACGCGCGCCGCGTTTCATCTGTCTATCTTCGAGCCGGCACAGCGATCAAGACCTGTTCCTTGACGGACCTGTGCGACTGGTGTTACTGATGGGGCATTTAGTCCGAAATTCCCCCACATTATCGGAGTATTTCCCCGGCACAGGCGCAATACTGGACGGCATCCCGGGCCCGGAGGCGCGGGACATCAACGGGAGGGGGCGCGCCGGATGAAGGCGGAGGAACGCTGGCAGGCCAGGTTCCGGGCGTCGCGCATGACGCTGCCGTCCTGGGCGCGCCAGGCCCCGAACCGCGCCGTCTACCGCTCCAACGGCACGGGCAAGTGGGAGGTCTACGCGTGGGACCGCGTGACCGGCGCCACCCGCCAGGTCACCGACCAGCCCAAGGGCACCGCGTACGCCGCGATCGACCCCACCGGCCAGTGGATCTACTGGTTCGCCGACACCGACGGCGACGAGTACGGCGGGTGGTGGCGCCAGCCGTTCACCGGCGGCCCCGACGAGCCGATCGCCCCCGGCCTGCCGCCGGGCCAGCCCGGCGGCATCGCGCTGTCCACGACCGGCGTCGCGGCGATCAGCCTGGCCGGCGAGGGCACGTTCCGCATCCACCTGGTACGCCCCGGCCAGCCGGCCGAGACGCTGTACGAGCACACCGAGGCCGCCTGGGTGGCCGCCATGTCGCTCGACGGCTCCCTCATCGCCATCAACCACGGCGAGTACGGCGACTTCCGGCACCCGGCGCTGCGCGTCGTACGCGAGAACGGCCACGTCGTCGGCGAGCTGCACGACGGCCCCGCCAAGGGCGTGGTCGGCCTCAGCTTCGCCCCGATCGTCGGCGACCGCCGCCTGCTGGCCCTGCACGAGCGCCGCCGGCGCCAGGAGCCCCTGGTCTGGGACCCGGTGACGGGCGAGCAGCGCGAGATCTGGCTGCGCGACGCGGGCGACCTGGACGCCGAGTGGTACGACGACGGCCGCGGCCTGCTCATCCTGCGCGACGACCGCGCCCGCAGCTACCTGCACCGCTACGACCTCCGCGGCGGCGGCCTGACCCCCATCGAGACGCCGCACGGCGTGATCGACGAGGCCACGCCGCGGCCCGGCGGCCACGTCGAGTACTCCTGGTCCAGCGCCTCGCGCCCGCCGGTCGTCCGGTCGAGCAACGGCCAGGTCGTGGTCAACCCCATCGGCCCGCCTGCGCCCCCGAGCGTCCCGGTGGAGGACATCGACGTGGAGGGCGAGGGCGGCCGCATCCACGCGCTGGTCTCCAAGCCCGAGTTCGGCGCGGCCCCCTACCCGACGGTCTTCCTGCTGCACGGCGGCCCGACGGCGCACGACCGCGACGCGTTCTCCCCGACGGTGGCGGCCTGGGTGGACGCCGGGTTCGCGGTGGTCCGGGCCAACTACCGGGGCTCGACCGGCTACGGCTCGGCCTGGCGCGACGCGCTGCACGGCGACGTGGGGCACATCGAGCTGGCCGACGTGGCGGCCGTGCGGCAGTGGGTGGTGGACCACGGCATCGCCGACCCCGGCAAGACCGTGCTGGCCGGCACGGCGTGGGGCGGCTACCTGACGCTGCTCGGCCTCGGCACCCAGCCCGACCTGTGGGCGTGCGGCATCGCCGCGGTGCCGATCGCCTGCCACCAGACCTCGTACGAGGACGAGGCGGAGAGCCTGCGCGCCTACCATCGCGCGCTGCTCGGCGGCTCGCCCGAGGAGCAGCCCGAGCGGTACGCGGCCAGCTCCCCGATCACCTACGTCGACCAGGTCAAGAGCCCGCTGCTGATCCTCGCGGGCGAGAACGACACGCGCTGCCCGCTGCGCCAGATCGAGAAGTACGTCACCAAGCTCGAAGAGCACGGCCGCCACCACGAGGTCTACACCTACGACGCCATCCGGGGCTCCCTCGTGGTCTCCGAGCGGATCGCGCAGACGGCGCTGCAGCTCGACTTCGCCCGCAAGCACGTGGGTGCGCCGTGACACTTGTCACGCTCTGAAACCGTTCCTGACTACGGCCCTTGACGCTCGGCCAGCGCGCCTGTCATCATCTCGCCACCCGTAGTCAGCCCGAAAGGCGCACCTTGACCAGCAGCTCAGCGGGCGCGCAGCACCACGATCGCCAGGTCGTCGGCGCTCGGCTCGGAGGCGAACTCCGCGGCGCCCCTGCGGATGCGCTCGGCCACGGCCCTGGCCGACAACCCGGCGCACTCGGCCAGCAGCTTGGCCAGCCCGCCGTCGTCGTCGAGCAGCCGCCCGCCGGAGCGCCGCTCGGTCACCCCGTCGGTCACGGCCAGCAGCACGTCGCCGTGGTCGAGATGCACGGTGTCGGCCTCGAAGACGACCTCGTGGAAGACCCCCAGCAACGACTGCGGCGTGGTCACCGCCTCGACCTTGCCGCTCGGCTTGAGCCGCAGCGCCTCGGGGTGCCCGGCGGAGACGAGCCGCACCTCCAGCCCGTCGGGCACGGGCGTGATGTCGCCGTGCAGCAGCGTGAGGAACCTCGCCCGCTCGCCCTCCTCCAGGATCGCCTGGTTGAGCCGGCCGAGCACGGCCGCCACGCCGTAGCCCTCGCGAGCCAGCAGGCGCAGCGTGTGGCGGGCCAGGCCGGTCACGGCGGCGGCCTCGGGGCCGGTGCCGCAGACGTCGCCGATGGCGAAGCGCCAGGAGTCGTCGCCCGCCTTGAACAGGTCGTAGAAGTCGCCGCCGACCTCGTTGGCCTCGCCGGCGGGCTCGTAGATGACGCCGTAGTCGAGACCGGGCACCTCGGGCTCGTTCGGCGGGAGCAGGCTGCGCTGCAGGGCGCGGTTGGCGGCGGCCTGCTGCGCGTAGAGCCTGGCGTTGTCCGTGGCCAGCGCGGCGCGCCTGCCGATGTCCTCGGCGAACTGGATGACCTCGTCGGGGAAGCGGTCGGGCCGGCCCAGGCACATCATGCCGAGGCCGCGGCCGCGCGCCGTCAGCGGCACGGCGAGCACCTGCGACTCGGGCAGGTGGATCATGGAGGTCACGCGCGTGTCGGCGGCGTCGACGTCCATGTCCGCGAGCTGCTCGCGCAGGCCGTCGATCCTGGCCTCGTCGGCGTGCCAGAGGTAGACCAGCCGCAGCGGCCCGGAGTTGTCGGAGGTGTAGACGGCGCACCAGCTCGACAGCCGCGGCACCACCACCTGGGCGATGATCGCCGGCACCATGTCGGGGTCGAGCGTGCCCGCCAGCAGGTCACTCGCGTCGGCCAGGAACCCCAGCCAGTGCGGCCCGCGGCTGCTCTCCTCCAGCCATTCGGCTGCCACCCGGTCAGCGGAGCCAGGTAGCGTGAGCCTTGCCCAATGGACACGGGAATCGCCCGCAAAGGTGACTCCCCACTCCTCGACGTTGACGGAAGGAGCCTTCGGATCGCTCTGGGAGAGGTTTCGCTGGCGCAACTCCACCTGGACTGCGTCCCCGAAATGCTTCCAAATCACCTCAAACGGCTCGTCAGCGACCTGCTCGGCCAGATCCGCGGCGACCTGTTCTGCAGTATGGAGCACGCCGCCGGTGGCCCACGCGGTCATCACCTCGCGCGTGAACCTCATCGCAGCCGTCACAGCGGTCTCGCCGGGCGCGAACGTCGCAGCGAGCACCGCATGGGGAGAAGCAGTCATCCCAACGTGCCTACCACACTTCCCGCTGACTTGGGGTAAATCCAAGGACAGGACTACGAGCTACTCATCGTGACAGACTTGAATCACTCGCCGTGCGGCAGCGACGAGTGAAGGAGGCCCCATGACCACGGCCAAGGCCGCACTAAGCCCAGAGGAGAGGACTTACACCGAGTCGGATCTCGTGCCCATCCTGGAGACTCTCTTCTCTTGGCGTGACGGCGACTTCCGGCGTCGGGTTCCTCATGCGCCTCCTGGCATCCTCAGCGAGGTGCGGTTGCTGCTGAACGAGGTGGCCGATCGCCGCGAGCACCTCGCCAACGAGCTGACCCGCGTGCGTAAAGAAGTCGTCAAGGAAGGCCGCTTCGGCGAGCGGCTGACACCCGGGCCGGGGGTCGGCGCGTGGGCGGAGAGCGTCGAGTCGGTCAACATGCTGATCGACGCCCTGGTGAGCCCGGTGAGCGGCGCGGCCGACGTCATCGACGCGGTGGCCAAGGGCGACCTGTCACGGCGCATCGACCTCGACCGCTCGGCGCGGGGCGAGGTACGCCGCCTCGGCAAGGCCATCAACGGCATGGTGGACCAGCTCGCCCTGTTCAACTCCGAGGTCACGAGGGTCGCGCGCGAGGCGGGCACCGAGGGGCGGCTGGGCGGCAGCGCCAACCTGCGCGGCATGTCGGGAAGCTGGCGCGACCTCACCGAGGCCGTGAACACGATGTCGTCCCGCGTGGCGGCGCAGGTCCGCGACATCGCCGTGGTGACCACGGCGGTGGCCAAGGGCGACCTGAGCCGCAAGGTGACGGTCGACGCCGTGGGCGAGATGTTCGAGCTGAAGAACACCGTCAACACGATGGTCGACCAGCTCTCCGGGTTCGCCGAGGAGGTGACCAGGGTCGCCCGCGAGGTCGGCACCGAGGGCCAGCTCGGCGGCCAGGCGCAGGTGACCGGCGTGTCGGGGGTCTGGAAGGACCTCACCGACAACGTCAACTTCATGGCCAACAACCTCACCTCGCAGGTACGAAGTATCGCGACCGTGGCGACGGCGGTGGCCCAGGGCAATTTGTCAAAGAAGATCACCGTTGACGCGCAAGGCGAGATCCTTCAGCTGAAGGACACCCTCAACACGATGGTCGACCAGCTCTCGTCCTTCGCCGACGAGGTCACCCGCGTGGCCCGCGAGGTGGGCACCGAGGGCAAGCTGGGCGGCCGGGCCGAGGTCAAGGGCGTGTCCGGGGTCTGGAAGGACCTGACTGACAACGTCAACTCCATGGCACGCAACCTGACGTACCAGGTGCGCAACATCGCCCAGGTCACCACGGCGGTGGCCAACGGCGACCTCACCCGCAAGATCGACGTGGACGCACAGGGCGAGATCCTGGAGCTCAAGTCCACCATGAACACGATGGTCGAGCAGCTCTCGTCGTTCGCCTCCGAGGTCACCCGAGTCGCCCGCGAGGTGGGCACCGAGGGGCAGCTCGGCGGCCAGGCGCAGGTGCGCGGCGTGTCGGGCGTCTGGAAGGACCTCACCGACAACGTCAACTCGATGGCCAACAACCTCACCTCGCAGGTGCGCCAGATCGCGGCCGTGTCGTCCGCGGTGGCGCAGGGCAACCTGTCGAAGAAGATCACCGTTGACGCCCAGGGCGAGATGCTGCAGCTCAAGGACACCCTCAACACGATGGTGGACCAGCTCTCGTCCTTCGCCGACGAGGTCACCCGCGTGGCCCGTGAAGTGGGCACGGAGGGGCAGCTCGGCGGCCAGGCCAGGGTGAAGGGCGTGTCGGGCGTCTGGAAGGACCTCACCGACAACGTCAACTCGATGGCCAACAACCTGACGTACCAGGTGCGCAACATCGCCGAGGTGACCACCGCGGTCGCCAACGGCGACCTCACCCGCAAGATCGACGTGAACGCGCAGGGCGAGATCCTCGCCCTCAAGACGACCGTCAACCGGATGGTGGACCAGCTCTCGTCGTTCGCCTCCGAGGTCACCCGCGTGGCCCGCGAGGTGGGCACCGAGGGGCAGCTCGGCGGCCAGGCCCGGGTCGAGGGCGTCGAGGGCACCTGGAAGCGGCTCACCGAGAGCGTCAACGAGCTGGCCGGCAGCCTCACCACGCAGATCCGCGCCATCGCGACCGTGACCAGCGCCGTGGCGCGCGGCGACCTGACCCGGTCCATCGCCATCGACGCCCAGGGCGAGCTGGCGGAGCTGAAGGACAACATCAACTCGATGGTGGGCAGCCTGCGCGAGACCACGCAGGCCAACCAGGAGCAGGACTGGCTGAAGTCCAACCTGGCCCGCATCTCCCGGCTCATGCAGGGCCACCGCGACCTGCTGGAAGTGGCCAAGCTCACGATGAGCGAGCTGACGCCGCTGGTGTCGGCCCGCTACGGCGCCTTCTACAGCATCGAGCCCGAGCACGAGCGCAATCTCATCCTCATCGGCGGCTACGGCGTACGCCCCGACCGGGGGCCGCGCCAGCGCTTCGAGTTCGGCGAGGGCATCGTCGGGCAGGCGGCCAGCGAGGGCCGGCACATCGTGCTGGACGACGTGCCGCCGCAGTTCATCACCATCGACAGCGGGCTCAGCCGGTCCACGCCCGCGCAGATCGTGGTGCTGCCGATCCTGTTCGAGAACCGCGTGCTCGGCGTGCTGGAGCTGGCCTCCTTCACCCCGTTCGGCGAGGTGCACCTCGACTTCCTGACGCAGCTCGTCGAGACCATCGGCGTCACGATGAACACGATCATCGCCAACTCCCGCACGGAAGACCTGCTCACCGAGTCCCAGCGGCTCACCCGCGAGCTGCAGGAGCGCTCCGACGAGCTGCAGCGCCAGCAGGAGGAGCTGCGCAGGTCCAACGCCGAGCTGGAGGACAAGGCGGCGCTGCTGGCCAAGCAGAACCGCGCGATCGAGATCCAGAACTTCCAGATCGAGCAGGCCCGCCGCACGCTGGAGGAGCGCGCGGAGCAGCTCGCGGTCTCCTCGCGCTACAAGTCCGAGTTCCTCGCGAACATGTCGCACGAGCTGCGCACGCCGCTCAACAGCCTGCTGGTGCTGGCCAAGCTGCTGACCGAGAACGCCGAGGGCAACCTGACCTCGCAGCAGGTCGAGTTCGCCCGCACGATCCACAGCGCGGGCTCGGCGCTGCTGCAGCTCATCAACGACATGCTCGACCTGTCCAAGGTCGAGGCTGGCCGGATGGACATCCATCCGATCCAGGTGTCGCTGCCGAAGATGGTGGACCTGCTGGAGGCCGCGTTCGCGCCGCTGGCGCAGGACAAGGGGCTGTCGTTCACCGCGGACGTCGAGCCGGAGGTGCCGCACGAGCTGCGCGCCGACGAGCAGCGCCTGCAGCAGGTGCTGCGCAACCTGCTGTCCAACGCGGTGAAGTTCACCCCTCGCGGAGAGGTCAAGCTGCGCGTCTCGATGGCTCCTCCGGGGGTCGACTTCGACGACGACAGCCTGCACGACTCCACCGACCTGCTGGCGTTCCAGGTGATCGACACCGGCATCGGCATCGCGCCCGACAAGCGCGAGGTCATCTTCGAGGCGTTCAGGCAGGCCGACGGCACGACGAGCAGGAAGTACGGCGGCACGGGCCTGGGCCTGGCGATCTGCCGCGACATCGCCCGGCTGCTCGGCGGCGAGATCCACGTGGACAGCGAGCTGGGCAAGGGCAGCACGTTCACGCTCTACCTGCCGGCCTCGTACACCGGCCCGCTGGCCGCGACCGACGCGGGCACCGCGCGCAGGCAGCTCATGACGCCGCCGAGCGAGGAGCCGTCGACCGCGCCCGAGCCGCCGCTGCCGCTCGACCTGCCGCTGCCCGAGCTGGTCGAGCCGCCGGTGGAGACGCCCAGCCAGTGGCAGGGCGACGACCCGCTGAGCGGCGCCAAGATCCTCATCGTGGACGACGACATCCGCAACGTCTTCGCGCTGACCAGCGTGCTGGAGCGGCACGGCTCCACCGTGGTCTACGCTGAGAACGGACGGGAGGGCATCGAGCAGCTCGAACGCAACGAGGATGTCGCGCTCGTGCTGATGGACATCATGATGCCGGAAATGGACGGATGGGCCACGACGTCGGCCATCCGCCGGATGCCCCAGTTCGCCGATCTGCCGATCATCGCGCTGACCGCCAAGGTCATGCGGGGCGATCGGGAGAAGTCCATCGCCTCGGGCGCGTCCGACTACGTGCCCAAGCCGGTCGACGTGGATCGCCTGCTCGAACGGCTGCGCGGCTGGCTCAGCCGCGGCAGGGGCTCCGCGTCCGACTCGTCAGCCTCGTCGCCCGAAGGGTCGTGATCGATGCCGGATCGTGCCAAGATCCTCCTCGTCGATGACCGCGAGGAGAACCTGATCGCCCTCGAAGCCATCCTCAGCTCGCTCGACCTGGTGCCCGTGCGTGCCAGGTCGGGTGAGGAGGCGCTCAAGGCGCTGCTCAACACCGAGTTCGCGCTCATCCTGCTGGACGTGCGGATGCCCGGCATGGACGGCTTCGAGACCGCCGCGCACATCAAGCGGCGGGAGCGTACCCGTAACATCCCGATCATCTTCCTGACCGTGGTGGACAGCGCTCCCGACTACGCCTTCCGCGGCTACGCGGCGGGCGCGGTGGACTACCTGACCAAGCCGTTCGACCCGTGGGTGCTGCGGGCGAAGGTGTCGGTGTTCACCGAGCTGTACAACATGAACAAGCGCCTGGCCGAACAGGCGTCGATGCTCCGCGACCGCCTCAGCGGTGAGCTGCCGCCGGGGGCGGGCGACCACGCGTCCGTGCTGCCCGAGCTGTCGCGGCGGCTGACGGCGGTGGAGGACGAGCTGGCCAGGGTCAGGGAGCTGGCCCGCAAGTCGCAGGACCCCGCTCTGGCCGTACCGCTGACCGATCTGACCGATCGCCTGAGTCATTTGCGCGCCGGGTTCGACGCGCTCTCCTGATCTCGCCGCACCACCCCCGGGACCCGTGTCCGCCCGGGGGTGATTCATGTGGCCGCCCGTAGGCTTCGGGGTCGTCAGCGGAGCGGGGTCGTGGCCGGCAGGGAGCCTGGCGAGTCCGCGCTCGCCGCGCTCAGGAGAGTCTTCATGGAGGCGGCCTGGCACGGGAGACGGGGATCTGGGGCCGGTGCCGCGGGTGGTGGCGGCCTGCCGGGTGTTCGAGCTCCTGGAGCCGTTGTTCGGAAGCTATGCGGTGCGCTGATGAGGGCGTACGTGGAACCGGTCAGTGGCGGGCGCGTTCCAAAGCGTCCCAGAAGCCGCGCCGCAGCGCGTGGCGTACCTCGTCGTGCAGCAGGAAGTCGATCGGCAGTGACGAGCCCTGCAGCAGCCGGGCCTCCAGGTCCGACGGCATGCGGGGCTTGCGGGCCAGCACCGCCTCCAGCCACAGCGCGGGCGCGTCGCGGGCCACCGACTCGCCGAAGTCGTGCCCCTCGCGGTGCGCGGCCTTGACGGCGTCGGCCAGCGTGGTGGCCCCCGCCGTGGCGGCGGCGGGCGGAGTGACGGGCGCGGGCTGCGGGCCGGTGTACGGGCCCAGCTGCGACGGCTGGTACGTGCCGCTCGACGGCGCGGAGAACTGGCCGGTGGTCGGGCTGGACTGCTGGGGCTGCGCCTGGATCGGCCCGGTGACGGGAGCGGAGGGCGGCGGCGACGACGGCTGCTCGGCCTGGTAGCCGGTGTACGACGGCAGCGACGGCGGCGTGGACGACTGCCCGCGCGACAGGCCGGAGGACTGGCCGTTGCCGGAGGACGAGGGCGCGGCGTGGCTGCCGCCGCTGGAGCTCTGCGGCAGCGAGGTGGGCAGCGAGCTCGGCATCGAGGCCGGCGGCAGGGACTGCGGCTGCGCCGGCGGCAGCGAGGGCGTGGAGTGCCCGTTGCTGATCGGCTGGTGGTGGCCGTTGGAGGACTCGGAGACGCCGCTGAGCAGGCTGACGTACGGCCGCAGGTGGGCCGCTCCCAGCTCCACCAGGTCGTCGCACTCCTGGCGCAGCGACCGCGAGACGGCCCAGCCGCCGTCGGCCGCGATGTGGATGACGCTCACCCTGATGCCGAGGTCCTGCGCGTCGCACACGACCTGGGCCAGGTCCTCGTCGCCGCTGACCACGACGGCGTCGCAGATGGCGTTGTTGCGGGCGAGCGTCATCAGGTCGCGGTGGACCTGGGCGTCGACGCCCTCGCGCCTGCCCGGCCGGATGCGGGACAGCCTGAGCTTGAGCCCGGGGATGTCGGCCAGCGCGTCGTGCTCCGGCGTGCGCCGGCCCTCGACCGTCGCCTCGTACCAGTAGCACCGCAGCAGCGGCAGCCCCGTGCGCTCGCGCGACAGGCTGGTCATCAGCTGCAGCAGCCCGGGATAGTCCCAGGAGACCGCCTCGCGATGACGCGTGCCGTGCACGGCCATGGCTCCATCAGCCAGCAGATAGCCAGCGTCCACGAACAGCGCGCAGCGATCCACTGACACCGCCCCTTTCCTGGTGGTCCGACCTTGCTGGCTCTGCACCGTCAGAGACCGGACTCGGCGGCCCTCTCTCAGGGTAATGAAAGCAGGTGATCGCGCGAGGGTTAATCCCGACGATTCGGCTCCGGCTCGCCGTAGCGCCTGACGTCTTAGCCGGACCGTACCAGTTTGTCCCATTCACGGTCACGATCGCGCCCGCACGCTCAGCGCGGCCACTCCGAACAGGACCACGTCCTTGTCCGTGACGATCGTCAGCCCGGGATCCACCCCGAGCTCAGCGCCGACCGTATCGACGTCCGTGCCGAACGTCATCCCCGCCACGCCGTTCGACGACCCGTCGAAGACGTTGGCCGGATCGCGGTCGCCGCCGCCCGGGGCGAGGGCGCCGGAGCCGAGCGAGACCTTGTCGCCCTTGAGATCGGCGTCGCCCTCCCAGGTGACCAGCTCGACCCGGGCGGGCGAGGCCGCCGGGCTCAGCCCGCCCAGCGGCATCCGCACCCGCCGCATCGGGCCGCCGACCACGGTGGCCGTGTCGAGCACCACGGCCTGGCTGTACGGCTCCGCCGGATCGGTGACGATCAGCACCAGGCTCCATCCGGCGTGCCGCGAGACGCCCGCCTTCATCGGGATGTCGGCCGCCCACCAGGTGCCGTTCCTGCGTACGTCGCCGACCAGCCGGCTCACGTCGGCGAACGCCTGGTAGACGGGGCCCAGCGGCAGCTCGCGCATCGTCACCTCGCCCGGCTGGACCGTGAGGTACTTGCGCCGCCCCGGCGGCCTGAGCTTGATCGGCCCGGCCTCGTCGTCGGCCGCCGACCAGTACAGGCCCGCCCAGACGACCTGGCTGCCCTTCGGCAGGGACAGCTCCGCCCCGCTGGACGAGGTGGTGTCGGGCCGCTCGTCCTGGTCGAGCGCGGTCATCGGCCACAGGTCGTTGTCACGCTGCGTGCCCTGCCTGCGCCTGGCCTCCGAGCAGCCCGCGCGCTCGGCCGGGCAGCTCAGCAGCGTGTTGCCGACCGCCCTGACCGCCACCTTCCCGTCGGTGGCGAACCTGGCGGGCGCGCCGGAGGTCCGTACGCCCTCCTCGGCCCTGGCCTGGAGCCGCAGCGAGCCGGCGGCGATGCGGACGGCGGGCCCCGCGCCCTGCGGCGCCTCGTCGGCCACCAGCACCCGCAGGAACACCGCCGTGCCCTGCCCCGCCTGCAGCGGCTCCCTGGCGCACCGGGCGCCGCCGCTGACCGGGCGGCAGGCCCAGCCGTCGACCGTGCCGACGGGGGCGAGCAGCGCTGCGCTGTGGCCGCGCCGCGCCGGGGGGACAAGGGTGACGCCGTCGGGCAGGTCCACCTGGGCCGCCAGCTCCTCGGTGGCGCTCTCGCCATAGTTGCGCAGGCGGATGCCGACGATGCCCGGCTGGGCGCGGACGAGGGAGCCGAGCGCGTCGATCGTGGCCCGCAGCCGCGCCTTGCCCGGCTTGTCCTTCTTGGCCGGAGGCGGCACCTGCGCGGGCCGCTGGGTCGGCAGCGGCACCGGCACGGGCACCGGGACCGGCGCGACCGACGCGGGCGGCTGCGCGACCGGCGTGATCGCGGGTGGCCGCACGACCGGCTTCTCGTCGGAGACCAGCAGCAGCGAGGCCAGCACGGCCGCCGTCACCGCCACCGTGCCGCCGGCCACCGCCACCTGCTGCTGCCTCGGCACCCGCCGCAGCCGGCGCAGCAGCCGCAGCGCGCCGCCCGCGCCCACGGCTCCCGGCCTGGCCAGCGCCGCGGCGTACCCGCCGAAGAGCGGGCCCGCGATCAGCGGCCCGACCATGACGCGCAGCCCGCGGTTGACGTCGGTCAGCTCCAGCAGCACCCCGTGGCACTCCTCGCACGCGCTGACGTGCTCGTCCACCGCCTTGGAGTCGCGCCTGGCCAGCCCGCCCCGCACGTACGCGCCCAGCTTGCCCAGCACGGGCCGGCAGTCGTGCTGCGGCGGCGAGCCCAGGTGCATCTGCAGGTACGCCTGCCGCAGCCCTTCCCTGGCCCGGTACGCCAGCGCGGCCACGCCATTGGCCGACAGGCCGAGCAGCGGCGCCACGTCGGCCGGCCTGGCCCGCTCGACCTCGGTGTGCCACAGCACGGCCCGCCAGCGCTCGGGCAGCGACAGGTACGCCCTGGCGATCAGCGACTTCTCCAGCCCGACCAGCGCGGGGTCGACGAAGGGCACGCCCGGGTCGTACAGCTCGATCTCGCCCGTGGTCACCTGGCGGCTCTCGACCCTGGAACGGTCGTAGACCGTGCGCCGCACCACCGTGAGCAGGTAGGTGCGGAAGCCGGAGTCGGGCCCGCCGCCCCTGCCCACCAGGTCGAGGATCTTCGTGAACGACTCCGCCACGACGTCCTCGACCTCGGCGCCCCTGACGAGCTGCCGGGCGAGCGCGCGCGCCGCCGCGACGTGGCGCTCGTAGAGCTCCCCGTACGCGGCGGCGTTGCCCTCTCGGACCGCTTGAAGCAGATCTGCATCGCTTTGCGGCGATTCGACACCCATAGTGACCTCACGATTACACGGGGTTGCCCCGCGCAATCATTCCGCATTCCCCGTCATGACTAAACCGCGCACGCGTCTTTACTCCCGGGGAGATCCGACGGAGGGGGACGGATGGAGGCGGACGTGCTGTCGCGCTGGCGTCACAGGAGCATGGCGGCGGGCTGGTCGCTGGCGGAGGACTGGTGGACGCCCGAGGTGGAGGTCGTGCTCAAGGCGGTGCGCGGCACCTGCGACCTGCCGCAGGCGTGCTGGGCGCTGGGCGCGGCCCGGGCCGGTGCCGGCGTCGGCGTCGCCGAGGGCATGAACGACCTCGCCGCCCTGTTCGCCGTCACCGGCGCGGGCGGGCCGCCGTTCGCCGCGCTGCGCTCGTTCGCGACCGGCTGGGCCGAGCACGGCTTCGCGCCGCTCGGGGAGCTGCACTGCGAGGACCCGCTGACGGGGCTGGTCACGGCGGCGTACCTGCGTACCAGGCTGGCGCAGCTCTACCGCGGCACGGCCAGGGGGACGTGCCTGGTGGCCGCCGAGCCGCCGGATCCCCCCGAGGACCTGGCAGAACGCCTCGCCGCCGCTCTCAACCTGGCCACCGCGCTGCGGCGGGCCTTCCCAGGGGACGAGACGCTGGCGCTGCTGGGGCCCGTGCGGGTGGGGGCCGTGACGCGGATGGACGGCGAGCTGAGCGGGAAGGTCGCGCGGCTGCGCGACTCCGAGATCCTGTACGGGCACAGACCCCGGGTGCGGGTACGGCCGTTGCCGAAGGCGTACGGGCAGGCGCTGGCGCTGATCAGGAGCATGGGCTCGTGACGGGGACCGGGGCCGCGACGGCGGCGGCCCTAAGCTTGGACGCATGACTGATCGCGACAACCTGCTGGCCGAGATCAAGAACAAGGCCATCGTCCACGGCAAGGTCACGCTCTCGTCGGGCAAGGAGGCGGACTTCTACCTCGACCTGCGCCGGATCACGCTCGACGGCGTCGCCGCGCCCCTCGTCGGCAGCGTGATGCTCGACCTCACGGCCGATCTCGACTACGAGGCGGTGGGCGGGCTCACGATGGGCGCCGACCCGGTCGCGGTCGCGATGTTGCACGCGGCGGCGGCCCGGGGGCGGGAGCTGGACGCGTTCGTGGTGCGGAAGGCGCAGAAGGCCCATGGGATGCAGCGGCGCATCGAAGGGCCCGAGGTGAAGGGGCGCCGGGTGCTCGCCGTGGAGGACACCTCCACCACCGGCGGCTCGCCGCTGACCGCCGTGGAGGCGTTGCGGGAGGCCGGGGCCGAGGTGGTGGCCGTGGCGACGATCGTCGACCGGGGTGCTCGGGAGCGGGTCGAGGGCGAGGGGCTGGAGTACCGGACGGCCTACACCCTGGAGGACCTTGGCCTCTGACCCGTGGTCACCTGCCGCGGACGGTGAAGGCCTCGCGGGCGCCGGCCGCGCCCTGGGCGCGGGGGACGCCGTTCTCCGTGACGCGGACCGTGCCCGCGTCGCTGAGGACGACGTCGAGCTCGGGCTCGAAGTAGCGGACCTCCTCGCCCCGGCTCATCTCCCGGTGCTGCAGCACGTCACCCCCCGGCACGCGGACCGTGACGAGGGGGCAGGTCTCGGCGACGCACTCGATGCGCACGGTGGGGACCTGCGCGGAGGAAGCCGGGCCGGTGGCCGTGCCGGTGGCGGGCGCGGTCGCGGACTCGCGGTCGGGAGGCGGCGCGTCCAAGAGGTCGAGGAGCGCGCGACCGCCGATGACCAGGAGCGTCACCACGGCTCCCACCGCCAGGACGGCGAGCGCTAATCGGGCGAGGCCCATCGGATCTGACCTGTGGCGTCCCACAGGGGGCAGCGTACCTTGCGGTGATCCGCCGTCGCCGTGCGTTCCCGCGGGGCTCCGGTCAGAACTCGCCGTCGAAGCTGGGCGGGACGCGGTGGTGCTTGCCGTTGGGGATCGGGAGGGACTTGGCGGCGCGGCGGTGCTTGACGGCCTCGACGAAGATCGGGATCAGCGAGATGACCACGATCAGGAAGACGCCGGGAAGGATGTAGCGGTCGATCTGCTTGGGGTCGACCTGGCCGCCGAGGAAGTGGCCGAGCAGGATGAGCCCTTCGACCCAGACGATGCCGCCGACGACGTTCCACAGGAAGAAGCGCTTGGAGGTCATCTCCAGCACGCCCGCGACGGGATTCATGAACGTGCGCACGATTGGCACGAACCTGGCCAGAATCACCGCCTTGGCGGGACCGAACTTCTCGAAGAACACCTCGGCCCGCAGCACGTGCTCCCGCTTGAACAACCGCGATTCCGGTTTGTCGAAGAGTTTGCGGCCGAATCGCGCTCCGAGGAAATGTCCGAGTTGCGCGCCGGCGATCGCGCACAAGGGGGTGCCGATCAGCAGGACGGGGAAGGAGAGGGGCTCGATGCCCATTCCCTTGGCGACCGAGGCCGAGCTGAAAATCCCCGCCGCCACCAGCAGCGAGTCGCCGGGCAGGAAGAACCCGAGCAGCAGACCCGTCTCGGCGAAGATGATCGCGAGCACGCCGATGGTGGCGAACGCGCCCAAAATCGTCAGCCACCAGGTGGGGTCGAGGAGATTCAGAAGCCAGTCCACGACGAGGAGCCTACCTGTACCCGGCGTGAGGGACATGACCAACAAGGACGCGTTGTCTCTACCCGAGCGGGTAGGGAGCCGGAATACTGGGCCCTGGCGCGCAGCCGCAACTTCTCAGGGAGATGAATCATGCCTATTGCGACTCCGGAGATCTACGCTGAGATGCTCGACCGGGCCAAGGCCGGTGGATTCGCGTATCCGGCGATCAACGTGACGTCCTCGCAGACGCTGAACGCCGCCCTGCGCGGCTTCGCGGAGGCGGAGAGCGACGGCATCGTGCAGGTCTCGACGGGTGGCGCGGAGTTCCTGTCAGGGACGACGGTCAAGGACATGGTCACGGGCGCGACGGCGCTGGCGGAGTACGCGAGGGTGGTGGCCGCCAAGTATCCCGTCACGGTGGCGCTGCACACCGACCACTGCCCGAAGGACAAGCTCGACGGCTTCATGCGGCCGTTGATCGACATCTCCCTGGAACGGGTGTCGAGGGGCCTCGACCCGCTCTTCCAGTCGCACATGTGGGACGGCTCGGCCGTCCTGCTGGACGAGAACCTGGAGATCGCCAAGGAGCTCCTGGACAAGTGCGCCAGGGCGCGGATCATCATGGAGATGGAGATCGGCGTCGTCGGCGGCGAGGAGGACGGCGTCGTCGGCGAGATCAACGAGAAGCTCTACACGACGGCCGAGGACGCGCTGGCCACGGCCGAGGCCGTGGGCATCGGCGACAGGGGCCGCTACATGCTGGCCGCCACGTTCGGCAACGTGCACGGCGTCTACAAGCCGGGTCACGTCAAGCTGCGGCCGAGCGTGCTGAAGGAGATCCAGGACGCGGTGGGCGCCAAGTACGGCAAGGAGAAGCCGTTCGACCTGGTCTTCCACGGCGGCTCCGGCTCGCTGCTGGAGGAGATCCACGAGGCCATCTCGTACGGCGTCGTCAAGATGAACGTCGACACCGACACGCAGTACGCCTTCACCCGCCCGATCGCGGAGCACATGTTCAAGAACTATGACGGCGTGCTCAAGGTCGACGGCGACGTCGGCAACAAGAAGACCTACGACCCCCGCTCGTACGGCAAGGCCGCCGAGGCCGGGATGGCCGCCCGCGTGGTGGAGGCGTGCCAGAGCCTGAAGAGCGCTGGGACGAAGATCTCCTAGCCAGTTCAGCGGCCCGGCGGGTATGACTTGTCCTATGGATAACCTTCTCGCCGGGCCGCCCCCGACTCACCTGCCGGACCTGCCCGAGGCCAGGGAGGCGCTGGAGTCGGGTGTCAAGGCCTCCGACGTGGCCGCCCGTTTCCCCGCCCACCCGGCGGCCTGGGCCGCTCTCGCGGAGGAGTACTTCGCCCAGGGGCACGCCGTGACCTCCTATGCCTTCGCCCGCACCGGTTACCACCGCGGGCTCGACGCGCTCCGCCGCAACGGCTGGAAGGGGCACGGCCCCATCCCGTGGGAGCACGAGCCGAACCGGGGGTTCCTGCGCTGCCTGTACGCCCTGTCCAGGGCGGCGCAGGCGATCGGCGAGAAGGACGAGGCCGAGCGGTGCCTGCAGTTCCTCAAGGACAGCACCGAGAGCGGGTACGACGCGCTGACCAAGGGCTAGCCCTTGGGACGAATAGGCACGTTCGGGTAGTCTCTCTACGCAAGAGCCCCTGTCGCGCTTGCGCCAGGGGTTTTCGTTTTGTGCTCGGGAGACTGAACCATGCCGGCTGCCGTTCTCGTTGGTGCCCAGTGGGGCGATGAGGGCAAGGGCAAGGCCACCGACCTGCTCGGTGGCGACGTCGACTACGTCGTCCGCTATCAGGGGGGCAACAACGCGGGCCACACCGTGGTCATCGGTGACCAGAAGTACGCGCTGCACCTGCTCCCCACGGGGATCCTGTCGCCGGAGGTGGTGCCGGTCATCGGCAACGGCGTGGTGATCGACCCGGGGGTGCTGCTCAGCGAGATCGACGGGCTGGCCGCCCGCGGGATCTCCGCCGAGCGGCTGCTGATCAGCGCGAACGCGCATTTGATCATGCCGCACCACAAGGCACTCGACAAGGTCACCGAGCGCTACCTGGGGAAGGCGAAGATCGGCACGACCGGGCGCGGCATCGGGCCGGCCTACGGCGACAAGATCTACCGCATGGGCGTGCGCGTGCAGGACCTGCTCGACCCGGGGATCCTGGCCAAGAAGATCGAGGTCGCGCTGACCGAGAAGAACCAGGTGCTCACGAAGGTCTACAACCGGCGCGGCATCGACCCCGCGCAGGTGCTGGAGGAGTACCTCGGCTACGCCGAGCGGCTCAAGCCGCACATCGCGGACACCTCGCTGGTGCTGTCCAAGGCGCTGGACGAGGGCAAGTTCGTGCTGCTGGAGGGCGGTCAGGGCACGCTGCTCGACATCGACCACGGCACGTACCCGTTCGTCACGTCGTCCTCTCCGACGTCGGGCGGCGCGTGCGCGGGCGCCGGCATCCCGCCGAACCGGCTCACGAAGATCATCGGGATCCTGAAGGCGTACACGACCCGCGTCGGCTCGGGCCCGTTCCCGACGGAGCTGACCGACGAGATGGGCGAGTGGCTGCGCACGACCGGCGGCGAGTACGGCGTCACGACGGGCCGCGACCGCCGCTGCGGCTGGTTCGACGCGGTGATCGCCCGGTACGCCACCCGGATCAACGGCGTCACCGACTACTTCCTGACCAAGCTGGACGTGCTGTCCGGCCTGGAGCGCATCCCGGTGTGCGTGGCGTACGAGGTGGACGGCGTGCGGCACGACGAGATCCCGATGACGCAGACCGACTTCCACCACGCCAAGCCGATCTACGAGGAGTTCCCCGGCTGGCAGGAGGACATCTCCAGCGCCAAGTCGTTCGAGGACCTGCCGCCGAACGCGCAGGCGTACGTGCGCACGCTGGAGGAGATGAGCGGCGCGCCGATCTCCGCCATCGGCGTCGGCCCCGGCCGCGACCAGACGATCGTGGTGCGGTCGCTGGTCTGAGTCTCGCGCGCACTCGTCCGGGTGCGCGCGCCTGTCTGATGTTTCACGTGTACCGCGCGGAGATCTCGGCGGCCGCCCTGGCCATCTCCGCGCGGGCCTCGGGCGGCTCCATGACCTCGGCGTCGGGGCCGAACTGCAGCAGGTGGCGGACGGCGCCGAGCACGGGGTAGGCCAGCTCCACCCGTGCCCAGCCGTCGTCGCCCGCGACGGGCGTGCCGGTGAAGTAGCCGCCCGCGATGCGGGTGAACATGTCGAGCCGGTCCGCCACCACCCGGACGGACACGCGGACCTCGTCGTTCCTCGCCTCCACCGATCGCCGCAGGTCGTCCCAGACCTCCTGGAGCTCCACGCCCTCGCGGCGGCGTACCTCCGCGGCGGTGACGGTGACGCCCGGCATGCGGTCGGCGCGGAACAGCCGCGGCCTGCCCCGGTGGTCGGCGACGAGGTACCAGACGCCGGCCTTGGCCACCAGCCCGTACGGGTCCACGGTGTAGCCGGCGAGCTTCGTGCTGCCGCTGTGCCGGTAGCGGATGCGCAGCCTGCGGTCGGCGAGCACGGCGGTGTGCAGGGCCGCCAGGTCGGGCTCCGCGCGTGACGGCGCCATCCACCGGTCGGGGTCGACGAGGATGCGCCGGCTGGTCAGCTCGGCCGCCGGGCGGTGCGGCGCGGGCAGCGCGGCCATCACCTTGCGCAGCGCGGACGACAGCGCCCTGTCCAGCCCGAGCGCCGAGTGCGCGCTGCGGGAGGCCAGCACGAACAGCGCGCGGGCCTCGTCGGTGGTGAGCCCGGTGACGTCGGTGCGGAACCCGGCCAGCAGCCCGACCCCGCCGTGCTTGCCCCGCTCGGCGTAGACCGGCACGCCGGCCGCCGACAGCGCCTCGACGTCGCGGTAGATCGTGCGCGGCGACACCTCCAGCCGCTCGGCGAGCTCCCTGGCCGGGACCAGGTCGCGGTGCTGGAGCAGCAGCACGATCGACAGCAGCCGGTCGAACTTCACGGCCCCAATATATGACGGTGGCTGTCAAGTTACGCCGCCACACTCGGCGGCATGGACAACGACGTGAAGACCCTGATCGATCGGGTGGAGGGGCCGGTGCTGCGGCCGGGCGACGAGGGGTACGACGAGGAGCGCACGGGCTTCAACCTGGCCGCGCGCCATGCGCCCGACGTGGTCGTCTGTGCCCTGGGGGCGGATGACGTGCGGGCGGCGGTCGGGTACGCGGCGGCACGCGGGCTGGCGGTGGCGGTGCAGGGCACCGGGCACGGGATCTCGGTGGCGGCCGAGGGCGGGGTGCTGGTCTCCACGCGGCGCATGACGGACGTGCGGGTGGATCCGGAGGCGCGCACGGCACGGGTGGGCGCGGGCGCCCGGTGGGGGGACGTGATCGAGCGGGCGGCGACGTACGGGCTGGCTCCGCTGAACGGGTCGGCGCCGCACGTCGGCGTGCTGGGTTACACCCTCGGCGGCGGGCTCGCCCTGCTCGGCCGCAGCCACGGGTACGCCGCCGACCGGGTGATCGGCATGGACGTGGTGACCGCGGACGGGCGGCTGCGGCACGTCACCCCTAATGGCGAACCGGACCTGTACTGGGCGCTGCTCGGCGGCAGGGACAACTTCGGGATCGTGACCGCCATGGAGTTCGGCCTGGTGCCGGTGGGCCGGCTCTACGGCGGCGGGCTGTTCTTCGACGCCGCCGGGGTGCCGGGAGTCCTGGCCGCGTACCTGCGCTGGACGGCCACCGTGCCCGAGCGGATGAACTCGTCGGTGGCGCTGATCCCGTTCCCCGACATGCCCGGCGTGCCGGAGGAGCTGCGCGGCAGGCGGGTCCTGCACGTGCGGATCGCGTTCGCGGGGCCGGCCGAGGAGGGCGAGCGGCTGGTCGAGCCGCTGCGCGCGATCGGGCCCAGGCTGGTGGAGACGCTGCGCGACCTGCCGTACGCCGAGTGCGGCTCCATCCACGACGACCCGCCCGTGCCGATGCCGTGGACCGGCGACGACGTCCTGCTCGGCGAGCTGGACGACGCGGCGATCCGGACGATCGACGAGCGGATCTCGCGGGGCGAGCTGATCGTGGAGCTGCGCCATCTCGGCGGCGCTCTGTCCAGGCCGCCCGCCCACCCGAACGCCGTCGGGCACCGCGACGCGCGTTACCTGCTGGCCGAGCTCCACCCGGGCGCGGCGCACGGCCCGAAGGAGCTGGTACGGGCGCTCGCCCCGTGGAGCGTGGGCCGCTTCCTGAACCTCATGGGGCACGGCGAGGACGCGGGCCCCGAGCAGGTGCGCAGTGCCTACGACCCGGCCGACCTGGAGCGCCTGGCCGCGCTCAAGGCCGTCCACGACCCCTGCGGCACGTTCAGGGTCACCTACCGGCTGCCGTGAGCACGGCCGCCGTCACGGGGGTGTGCAGGCTCCAGCCGAGGGTCGAGTACAGCGCCTGGCCCTGGGCGGTGGCGACCAGGACACCCGTGCGCGCGCCCATCGAGGCGGCCGTGACGGCGATCGTCCTCATGACCACCGTGCCCAGCCCGCGGCGGCGGTGGCCTTCCGCGGTCTCGACCTGGTCCACGACGGCGGTCGTGCCCGCGACCGCGAACTGTCCGCGCGCCGCGACCTCGCCCGCCCCCGTCAGCAGGCGGGCCGCCGTGACGCCCGCCCTGGTGGTGACGGCCAGGTGGTAGCCGGCCGGGATCACCGGGGCGGGGTGGCGCGCCAGCGCGGCCGTCATCATGAACTCCGGGTCCTGGACGGCCCAGCCCGAGGTCAGCAGCGGGGCGACGGCCTCGGCGGGAGCGCAGAGCTTGAGCCAGGTGCCCGGAGTGGTGATCGCGGACGTGATGCGGCGGAGGGTCTCCGGGGTCGGGGCGGCCACGATGTGCCTGGCGACGTGGCCGGGCAGGCCGACGTCCACCCGCAGTCCCCAGGGCTCGCGTACGGGTCTGGGGGCGTTGCGGGAGATGACCCACCCCTCCACCCATGCCCGAACTGTCGGGAAATGGGCACCTTTGAGGACCTCCGTCATAGAGAACAGCCTATTGTCTGGCCGGAACGCCACGACCGGGCGTAGCAGGATAAAAAGGACACGGCGTGGCACCTCCCTGACATGCCCCGTGCCAGGTAGGGTCCCGGTTGTGCGCGTTGAGATACATGGTCACCGGGGGGCTAGGGGCCTCTGGCCGGAGAACACCCTGCCCGGGATGAGCCGCACGATGGAGCTGGGCGTGCATGCGCTCGAGTTCGACGTCGCGCTCACCGCCGACCGGCGCCTCGTGCTCACGCACGATCTCACGGTCTCCGCGGTCACCAGCGCCGACCGGCGGCCGCTGCACGCCGGCGACCCGCTCTACCCGTACGTCGGCAGGCCGATCAACACGCTCACCCTGGCCCAGCTCCGCACGCTCGACGTGGGCGTGCGGCTGCCGCGGCACCCCGACGACCCGTTCGCGCTGACGCAGGTCGCCATGCCCGAGACCCGCATGCCGACGCTCGGCGCGGTGCTCGGCCTGGCGGGCGCCTACGACGCCGAGGGCGTGCGCATGCACGTCGAGCTGAAGTCCGACCCGATGCGGCCGGAGCTGACGGCCGACCCCGAGCTGTTCACCGAGATGGTGATCGAGGAGCTCGACCGGCACGGCAGGCTCGGCAACTGCGCCATCCTCAGCTTCGACTGGCGCGTCATCGCGCACGCCGCCAAGATCGCCCCGGGCACGCGGCGCTTCGCGCTGATCGAGCTGGACACCCTGCACTGGAACGAGGGCACCGTCAACGGCGGCGACGTGCCGGCCGCCGCGCGCGACGCCGGCGCCACCACGCTCTCGCCCGAGCACGTCATGGTGGACGAGTCGCTGATGGCGCGGGCGTCCGCCGCTGGGCTCGACGTGGCCGTCTGGACGGTCAACGACCGGGCACTCGGCGCCAGGATGCTGGACCTGGGGGTGGCCGGGATCGTCACCGACTACCCCGACCGGATGCGGGAGCTGTGGCGGGAGCGGGGGCTGGAGCTGCCGGAGCCGGTCGCCCCGCTCAAGCCCGTCGGCGTCTAGAGCCAGCCGTTGCGGCGGAAGCCGCGGTGCAGCAGCACGCAGGTCGTGACCATCACGGCCAGCACCGCCGGGTACCCCCAGACCTGCTTGGTCTCCGGCATGAAGTCGAAGTTCATCCCGTAGATCCCGGCGATCATGGTGGGCACGGCCAGGATGGCCACCCAGGACGAGATCTTCCGCATGTCCTCGTTGGCGAGGGCGTTCGAGCGGGCGAGCGCGGCCTGCAGGATCGAGCTGCACAGCTCGTTGGAGGACTCGACCTGCTCGCACACGCGTGACAGGTGGTCCCCGACGTCGCGGAAGTAGTCGCGCATCTCCGAGGGGATGACGCGGCGCTGGGGCAGCGCGGCCATGGGCGACTGCAGCGGCGTGATAGCCCGCTTCATCTCCAGCATCTCGCGCTTGAGCTGGTAGATCCGGTTGATGTCGCGGGAGCTGACGTCCGCGAACACGGTCGCCTCCACCTCTTCCAGCTCCAGCTGCATGAGGTCGGCCACCTGCAGGTACTGGTCGACGACATGGTCGGAGATGGCGTGCAGGACACCCGCCGGGCCGCGGTTCATCAGCTTCGGCTTGTCCTCCAGGCGCTCGCGGACCCCGGCGAGCGAGCAGTGCGCGCCGTGGCGCACCGTCACCACGAAGTCGGGGCCGAGGAACACCATGATCTCGCCGGTGGCGATGATCTCGCTGGTGGCGGTCAGCTCGTCGTGGTCGAGGTAGGCGATGGTCTTGAGCACCATGAACAGCGACTCGCCGTACCGCTCGACCTTGGGCCGCTGGTGGGCCTTGACGGCGTCCTCGACGGCCAGCGGGTGCAGGCCGAAGACCTCGGAGAGCCACTCCACCTCGGGCGCGGCCGGCTCGTGCAGGCCCACCCAGACGAACGCGCGGGCGCCGTCGTTGCTCTCGTTGTGCGCCCGTACGAGGCCGAGCGCCTCGACGATGCCAGGGGCCGTGACCTTCTTGCCCTGGACGTAGGCGCCGAACTCCACTAGCGAATCGACCGGCGGCACGCAGATCTCACGCACAGGCTTCGGGAGCGGGTGCGCGGTGCGCGTCGGCACCGGGTGACGGTTGATGCGACGGAAAAGGGTGGACGAGCGCATGGCAGTCCCTTTCCGCCCGACCAGGGACGCTCCACGCGCGATGAAGTCACCTCAATCAACACGGATGACGTGGAGGCACGATCAGGCTGCCGGATTGGAGTGGTCGGGGGTACGCGAGCCGTACGTGTGGAAGCACGTACTGCTGGGATCACCAGGATTCATCCCGGACCACCTCCAATCACACGAGACGCCATAAAGCCGCCCTAAGTTACCACAGGCGGGTGAACCAAACCGACGGTACACGGCTGAGGGCCCCGGCTCAGGTAGAACTCCACAAAGTTCCTTGCCTATTCCGGCATTTGGTGTACCGGCGACCTGAGCGTGCGCCAGGCTGCGGGCCTGCGACAATGGAGCGCGTGCGCGTTCTAGTCATTGGTTCCGGAGGGCGTGAGCACGCCCTGTGCCGTTCACTCAGCCTCGATCCCCAGGTCAGCGAGCTCCACTGCGCGCCAGGCAACCCTGGCATCGCGCAGGTCGCGACCGTACACGCCGTCGATCCGCTCGACCCAGGGGAGGTCGCCGAGCTGGCCGGGCGGCTGCGGGTCGACCTCGTGGTGGTCGGGCCCGAGGCGCCGCTCGTGGCGGGGGTGAGCGACGCGGTACGCGAGGCCGGCTTCGCCTGCTTCGGGCCGTCCAGGGACGCGGCCATGATCGAGGGCTCCAAGGCGTTCGCCAAGGAGATCATGAAGGCGGCCGACGTGCCCACCGCGCGGTCCAGGGCGTGCACCACCGAGGAGGAGGCCGCGGCGGCGCTCGACGAGTTCGGGGCCCCGTACGTGGTCAAGGACGACGGGCTGGCCGCGGGCAAGGGCGTGGTCGTCAC
This sequence comes from Nonomuraea rubra, assembly GCF_014207985.1. Classification (NCBI taxonomy): domain Bacteria; kingdom Bacillati; phylum Actinomycetota; class Actinomycetes; order Streptosporangiales; family Streptosporangiaceae; genus Nonomuraea; species Nonomuraea rubra. Next base: position 12,224,086 of record NZ_JACHMI010000001.1, read on the forward strand.
CGGCGACAGGGACAAGGCGCTCGCGCACGCGCTGGCGTGCGAGCGGGTGGTGATCGAGGAGTACCTCGACGGGCCCGAGGTGTCGCTGTTCGCGCTGTGCGACGGGAGCACGGCGGTGCCGCTGCAGCTCGCCCAGGACTTCAAGCGGGCCTACGACGGCGACGAGGGCCCCAACACCGGCGGCATGGGCGCCTACACGCCGCTGCCGTGGGCGCCCGACGGGCTGACCGAGCAGGTCATGCGGGAGGTCGTGCACCCGACGATCGGCGAGCTGGCGCGGCGCGGGCTGCCGTACCAGGGGGTGCTCTACGTCGGGCTGGCGCTGACCTCCAAGGGGCCGAAGGTCATCGAGTTCAACGCGCGGTTCGGCGACCCGGAGACGCAGGTGATCCTCGACCGGCTGGAGACGCCGCTGGGCGGGCTGCTGATGGCGTCCGCGACCGGCGAGCTGGGGCTCGACCCGGTGTTCAAGGACGGCTGCGCGGTGACCGTGGTGATCGCGGCGGAGAACTACCCGGAGGCACCGGTCAAGGGCGACGCGATCACGGAGGTGGAGCCGTCGGCGAACGCGTACGTGCTGCACGCCGGGACGAAGCAGGACGGCGGCACCCTCGTCTCCAACGGCGGGCGGGTGCTCAGCGTCGTCGGCCACGGCCCCGACCAGCAGAGCGCGCGGCAGGCGGCCTACGACCTCGTCGGCCGGATCACGATGCGCGGCTCCTTCCACAGAACGGACATCGCCCGATGAAGCACGTGCACTCCGGCAAGGTCCGCGACCTCTACGAGACCGGCGAGGGCCTGCTGCTGATGGTCGCCTCCGACCGCCTGTCGGCCTTCGACTACGTCCTGGAGCCCGACATCCCCGACAAGGGGGCCATCCTCACGCAGATGTCGCTGTGGTGGTTCGACCAGCTCAAGGACGTCGTGCCCAACCACGTGGTGGCGCCGGGCGACGAGCCGCGCGCCGTATTGTGCAGGCCGCTGAAGATGGTCCAGGTCGAGTGCGTGGCCAGGGGCTACCTGGCCGGAGGCGGGCTGAACGAGTACCGCGCCGGCGGCGCGGTGTCCGGCGTGCGGCTGCCGGAAGGGCTGGAGGACGGGTCGCGGCTGCCCGAGCCGATCTTCACGCCGTCCACCAAGGCGCCCATGGGGCAGCACGACGAGCCGATCTCGTACGAGCAGGTCGAGGCCGAGGTCGGCGCGGAGCTGGCGGCGGAGCTGCGGCGAATCACGCTGGCCGTCTACACGCGCGGCGCCGAGATCGCGCGCGAGCGGGGCATCATCCTGGCCGACACCAAGATCGAGCTGGGCTGGGACTCCGACGGCGTGCTGACCCTGGGCGACGAGGTGCTGACCCCCGACTCCTCGCGCTTCTGGCCGGCCGGCGAATGGCAGCCGGGAAGGCCGCAACCTTCTTTTGACAAGCAATTTGTACGCGATTGGCTACTATCGCCCGAATCCGGATGGGACAAAGCCTCAGGAAACCCACCACCTCGGCTCCCCGACGACGTGGTCGAGCGCACCAGGCAGCGATACCTAGAAGCGTATGAGCGCATCACGGGGTCTTCCTTTAGCGGATGATTCGGCTGGGTCATGTGGTGTTACCGACTACTGTTGGCCCGATCGAGCCCTCACCGTTGATTTCAAGGAGCCGCACGAATGGTCCGTTACCGCGTGCGCGGTGGCAACGCACTGCGTGGAACCGCGTTCATTCAGGGCGCGAAGAACGCCGTGCTTCCCATGATCGGTGCGGCCCTGCTCGCCCCGAAAGGCCGCACCGTCCTGCGCAACGTGCCGATCATCGAGGACGTCCGCCGCGCGGTCGAGCTGGCCGAGGCGGTCGGGGCGTACGTCGAGCTGCACGAGTCCGAGCGCACGCTGGTCATCGACGCCTCCCGGGTGAACAGCCCCATCCTGCCCGCCGAGATCGCCAGGCGGTTCCGCGGGTCGGTGCTGTTCACCCCGGCCCTGCTGCACCGCCTCGGCGAGGCGATCGTCGAAGGGGTCGGCGGCTGCAACCTCGGCAGCCGTAACCTCGACTTCCACTACCTCGGCTACAAGCGGCTGGGCGCGATCGTGGACGAGGGCGAGACCGTCATCCACGTCAAGGCGTCCGGCCTGACCGGGGCGACGCTCTACCTCGACACCCCCTCGCACACCGGCACGGAGAACCTCATCATGGCCGCCGCCCTGGCCAAGGGCACCACCGTGATCGAGAACGCGGCGCTGGAGCCCGAGGTGCTCGACGTCATCGACATGCTCACCAAGATGGGCGCGCGCATCAGCGGCGGCGGCACCGGGTTCATCACCGTCGAGGGCGTCGAGGAGCTGCACGCCGTCGAGCACACCGTGATGCCCGACCGGCTCGACGCCGGCGTCTTCGCGATGGCGGCGGCGCTCACCGGCGGCGAGGTCAGCCTCGTGGGCACCGGCCTCGACCTCGGGGTCGTGCGCTACAAGCTGGAGCAGATGGGGGTCGAGTTCCACCGCCAGGGTGCCGTCCTGCACGTCCGTTGCGACGGCCCGCTGCGTCCGATCAACATCATCACCGACACCTACCCCGGCTTCGCCACCGACCTGCAGTCGCCGATGATGACCGTCGCGGCGCTGGCCGAGGGCACCAGCTACATCCACGAGCGCATCTTCGACGGCCGGTTCGCGCTGGCCGGCGAGCTGAACAAGATGGGCGCCAACGTCGAGGTCGACGGCAGCCGGGCGATCGTGCGCGGCCGCACGCCGCTGAAGGGCGCCGAGGTGACGGCCCACGACCTCCGCTCCGGCATCGCGCTCGTGCTCGCCGGGCTGGCCGCCGAAGGCGAGACCCTGATCGACTCGGGTTACCTGATCGATCGCGGTCACGCCCATCTCGCCGCGCGAATGCGCGCTCTCGGGGCGGACATTACACGAGAGATTTCCGAGCGCTAAAAAACGCGAGAAATGCCTCGTTGAGCTGCTAAAACATGATGTCGGGCGGTCAACCAGAACGGCTTTCCGGAAAAGTCGGGCGTGACATTACGGCCCCCGCGAGCGATCGTTCCAAAAGAGAGCACTGCAACGGACGGCAGGATGGGACGAACATTGGTCGAGAGGGCCGAAGAAACTCCCCGAGTGTCACGCCCGGGCGCCATGACACCGGACCTCACCATCGGCGTGGTCGGACCCCACGACCTGGTCGAGCGAGTCATGCTGATGGGTCACGCCGCGGCACCGCTGCCGTGTCGCCTGGTCGCGGCCGCTTACCGCGACGAGCAGGAGGCGCCCGACAAGGTGACGCGGCTCGGTCCCGGTGTCGACGCATGCCTGTTCGCCAGCCCGGTCCCCTATGACCTGGCCAGGCGATCCGGTGTGCTGACGATGCCCGCGACGTACGTGCAACTCGGCGGAGCAGCACTGGTGGCGGCGCTGGCCAAGGCCGCGCTGGACACCCGCATGGACCCGCAACGGGTCAGCATCGACGTGGTCAGCAGGGCCGATGTCGAGGAGGCCTACACCGACCTCGGCATCCCCGCGGGGGACGTGCACAGCCGCGACGAGCCGGGCGCCACCGGCACGATCGCGGCCTACCACGAACGCCTGGCCCGGCAGGGCGCCACGACGGGAGCTCTGACGTGCCTCCCGGCGGTGGCCGAGCGCCTGCACACCGCGGGCGTGCCGGTCATCAGGATCAGGCCGACCTCCGCGGCGGTACGCACGGCGCTGCACACGGCGGCACTGCTCGGCGCGCATCACCGGCTGGAGGAGTCACAGCTCACCGTGGTGCTGGTGGAGGTGCCGACGCTGCGCGAGCCCGTACGCCGCGCCGCGCCCCGCTACTGGCGCGACGAGCTGCGGCTGTCGCTGCACCGGCTCCTGGTCCAGGAGGCGAACCGGATCAACGCCACCGTCTGGCCGATCGACGATCACAGCTACCTGGTGACCGCCACCAGGGGCTCGATCGCGGCGGCGACCGACGGGTTCAGGGTGTTGCCGTTCGCCGCCAGGATCAGGGACGAGCTGGGGCTGGCGGTCGAGGTCGGTGTGGGCATGGGGCGCACGACGCACGACGCCGAGTCGCACGCCAGGGCCGCGCTGGCCCGCACGCAGGCGGGCAAGCAGGCACAGGGCTTCGCGGTGGACCGCGAGGGGCGGGCGCTCATCCCGGCCCCGCGGATGCCGCCGACCGGGGCCACCGCACTCAAGCCGAAGGGGGTGGAGGTGCTGGCCAGACTGGCGGCCAAGCTCGAAGGCGGCGACACCGTGGTCGATGCCGAGGGCGCGGGCAAGATGCTCGGGGTCACGCCTCGCACGGCCCGGCGGTTGCTGCGCACGTTGGTTGACGAGGGACTCGCGTGGCCGCTTCCGCCGAACCGTACGCCGCAGCCCGGCCGGCCGCGCCAGCTCTACCGGCTGATCGTGGAGAAACTCGGTCCACGCTGAGCCGGAGCCATGGAGCGGGTCCGCCAGCCGCGGGCCCGCCCCCTGGCATACCCCGGGCATTGACGGAAAGTGTCAGCTTCGCGAACTTGCGGCTTGACTCTTGTGAACTCATTGGTTGGCCCGTGTAGATAGGGGTATGTTCTCCGACGCCCCCGATCGACGGGATTCGGACGGGGGCACCAAATCCTTCCCCCGCGGGCCCGGGCCGTTCTCGATGAACGATTCCCTCGGGCAACACCCGATTTCGAGCAGCCGGCCCCGCCCGGTGGTACCGATCTGGCGGGTTTCGGGCGGAGTTGCGGCATAGCGGGGCCGGAAAGACGGCTGTACGGCGCTGTGGGGGCGCTGGAGCGCCGTTCACGCTCCGATCAGCACGCGCATGCGGCGCCGGAGATCGGCGCCGTCAGCGCGTCCACCGGGCGCCGGGTGACACCTGAGGCGGTCTCCATCGGGAAGCCCTCCCGCGCCCAGTACTCGAAGCCGCCGATCATCTCCTTGACCGCGTAACCGAGCTTGGCGAACTCCAGGGCGGCCCGGGTGGCGCCGTTGCAGCCGGGGCCCCAGCAGTACGTGACGACCGTCGCGTCCTTCGGGATCAACGACTCCGCCCTGGCGGCGATCTCGCGGTGCGGCAGGTGCACGGCGCCCTCGACGTGACCCTGGTCCCAGCTCTCCCGGTTGCGCGCGTCGACCACGACCAGGCCGGGGGTCGAGGCGGCCAGGTCGGCGGCCACGTCGGAGACGTCGGTCTCGAAGGACAGGCGGGCGGTGAAGTGCGCGATGGCGGGTGCGTTCGACATGGCTCGATCCTGCCCGGCGCCCCGGCACGGCCACCAGTGGCGCGAAAGCCGCTGATCGCTAATATCCCGCCACAGTCCGAAGTCTGATACTCGCGGGCATTTTGTCGGCTTCTCCCTGTAGGTTCACGAGTCATGAGTGCAAACGCTGCTGACGGTCGCCGGACCCTCATGGTGTGGGGCGCGCTGGGGATCGTCTACGTGGTGTGGGGCTCGACGTACCTCGGCATCAGGATCGCGATCGAGACCATGCCGCCGCTGTTCCACGGCTCGCTGCGGTTCGTCTCCGCCGCCCTGCTGCTCGCCGGCTTCCTGCTGGTCACGAAGGGGCTGGCGCCCTTCAGGATGACGCTGAAGCAGGCCGGCGGCGCCGCGCTGGTCGGGCTGCTGCTGCTGACCGGCGGGAACGGCATGGTCGCCGTGGCCGAGCAGCACATCTCCAGCGGCCTGGCCGCGCTGCTCGTCGCCTCGGTGCCGCTCTGGCTGGTGCTGCTCAGGCTCGCCGTCAGGGACAGGCCGGCGGTGCTGACGCTGGCCGGGGTGCTGGTCGGGTTCGGCGGGGTGGCCGCCCTGTCGCTGAACGGCGGCGGCGAGAGCGCCGGCACGACCGGCATCGTGGTGATCCTGCTGGGCTCGGTGTCGTGGTCGATCGGCTCGTTCCTGTCGTCGCGCATCCCGATGCCGCCCAACGTGTGGACGGCCAGCGCCGTTGAGATGCTCGCCGGCGGCGCGGGGCTGGCCCTGGTCGGCGCCACCGTCGGGGAACGGTTCGACGTGACGGCCGTGTCGGGGCGCTCGTGGGCCGCGCTGGCGTACCTGGTGCTGGTGGGGTCGCTGGTCGGGTTCACCGCGTACACGTGGTTGCTCGGCAACGCGCCGATCTCGCTGGTCTCGACGTACGCGTACGTCAACCCGATCGTCGCCGTCATCCTGGGCGTGCTGGTCGTGAACGAGCACGTGACCGTGCAGATCGTGCTCGGCGGCCTGGTGATCCTGATCGGCGTCGCCCTCGTCGTCTCGACCGAGCGGCGCGCGCGGGCCAGGGCGGCTCCCGTGGCCGAGAAGGTCGCCGCCCCGTCCGGCTGAACCCGGGCCGCCGGACGGCCGTACCTCTCCTTGGGACGAGGGCGGGAGGGCTGCCGGATGTGGTCGTACCGGGTCGGGTTCGTGATCGTCGTGTCGTTGCCGTGGGCCCTTGTGTCCGCCGGGCCCGCCGGCGCGCACGGCGCGCTGGAGGATCCGCTCAGCCGGGCCGCCGCGTGCGGCGCCGAGGGCCCCGGGCAGGCGGCCCGCTCCGCGGCCTGCCGGGCCGCCGTGCGGGCGAGCGGCGGTGTCCTGACCCGGGCCTGGGACGATCTCCGGGTCGCCAACGTGGCGGGGCGTGACCGCCAGGTGATCCCCGACGGCAAGCTGTGCAGCGGAGGGCTGGCCGCGTACCGGGGGCTCGACCTCGCGCGCGCCGACTGGCCCGCCACCACGGTACGGCCCGGCGCCCGCTTCGCCTTCAAGTACCGGGGCACCATCCCGCACCGGGGGACGTTCCGGATGTACGTCACGAAGCAGGGGTACGATCCCCGCGAGCCCCTGAAGTGGTCCGACCTGGAACGCAAGCCGTTCCTCACGGCCACCGACCCCGCGTTGAAGGACGGGTCGTACACGATCTCGGGGCGGCTGCCCTCCCGGAGCGGCCGGCACCTCATCTACACGATCTGGCAGAACTCCGACACGCCGGACACCTACTACTCCTGCTCGGACGTGGTCTTCCGGCGTTCGTCCAACGCCGCCGCCGCTGCTGCCGCCGTACCGCGGGCCAGGCCCGTGGCGGCGAGCCGGCAGGACGGCGTCCGGCGGAAGGACGCGAGCTGGCTGGTCGGCGGGTCGGTCGTGCTGGCCGGGTGCGCCGGGGCCACGGGCCTGCTCATCAAGCGCCGCCGCCACCGCTTTGAGCGGTGACCGGGGCCGCATCAGGCGAGTGCGGCGGTGGGCGGCTCTCAGGTCGTCCAGCTCCTGGCGGGCGAGGTCGGCGAAGCCCTGCTCGTTGGCCGGGTCGGCCCAGCGCGCGAAGGCGTTGCGGAAGGCGAGGCAGCCCAGCTCGGCGGCCAGGCTCGCGGCGGGATCAGGCACCCCGCGCTCGCGCAGCGCGTCCGCCATGCCCGCGGTGAGCGTGGCGAACTTGAGCAGCTCGCGTTCGCGCAGGTCGTCGTGGCTCGAGACGATCGCCTGGCGGTTACCTCGGCGACGGCGCGAACCGCTGGCCCGCCGTCCACACCCTCGACGCCGCCCGGGTGTACCGCCTGGCCCTGGAGCAGGCGCCGGCCGGATCGCGGCTGCACGCCGTGGGCGACGAGGGGGTGCCGTTCCTGGAGATCGCCGAAGCCATCGGCCGCCACCTGGACGTGCCCGTCGCCGCCGTCCCGTCAGACCAGGCGCAGGACCGCTTCGGGTTCCTGGCGGCCATCGTGCCGCTCGACAACCCGACGTCCAGCGAGCGCACCCGGCGCCTGCTGGACTGGCAGCCGGCCCACCCCGGCCTGCTCGCCGACCTCGACCTGGGCCACTACTTCGCCTGAAGCGCCCTACCGGCGGAAGTCCCGCCACTTCGGCCGGACGCCTACCGGCGGAACTCCCGCTACTACGGCCCGGACGCCCTACCGGCGGAACTCCTCCGCCGCGGCCAGGAACGCGTCGTTGGCCTCGGGCGAGCCGATCGACACCCGTACGCCCTCCTCGCCGAACGGCCGCACCGCCACGCCCTGCGCGGCGCAGGCCGCGGCGAAGGCGGTGGTGCGCTCACCGAGGCGGAGCCAGACGAAGTTCGCCTCGGTGGGCGGCACCGTCCAGCCCTGCGCGATGAGCGCCTCCCGCACGCGGGTGCGCTCCTTGACCACCGCCTCCACCCGCTCCAGCAGCTCGTCCTCGGCCTGCAGCGAGGCGAGGGCGGCGATCTGGGCGAGGTGGTTAACCGCGAACGGGATGATCGTCTTGCGCACCGCCGTCGCCACCGGCTCCGGCGCGATCAGGTAACCGACACGCAGCCCCGCCAGCCCGTACGCCTTGGAGAAGGTCCGCAGGACCGCGACGTTCGGCCGGTCGCGGTAGAGCGTGACGCCGTCGGGCACGTCCTCGTCGCGCACGTACTCGCGGTAGGCCTCGTCCAGCACCACCAGCACGTCCTCGGGCACCCGGTCGAGGAACGACTCCAGCTCCGCCCGGCGGATGGCGGTGCTCGTCGGGTTGTTCGGGTTGCACACGAACACCATGCGGGTCCGGTCGTTGATCGCCTCCGCCATGGCGTCCAGGTCGTGGTCCTCGCCCGCCAGCGGCACCATGACGGACCGCACCCCGGCCAGGTCCGCGAGCAGCGGGTACGCCTCGAACGACCGCCACGCGTACACGACCTCGACGCCGGGCTCCCCCACCGTCTCGAAGAGCTGCTGCGCCACCGTCACGGACCCGGGGCCGAGCGCGACGTGCTCGGCCGGCACGCCGAAGCGCTCCGCGATGGCCTCGGTCAGCTTGACGGAGCCGGGGTCGGGGTAGCGGTTGATCTGCCGCGCACCCTCGGCGATGGCCTCGACCACGGAGGGCAGCGGGTCGTACGGGGATTCGTTGGAGGACAGCTTGTACGAGCGCCCGTCGGGCGCGGCGACCGCCTTGCCCGGCTTGTAGGCGGCCATGGTGTCCAGGATGTGGCGGAAACGAGGCATGGCATCACTTTAGATGAGGCCCCAGCCTGCACCCACAGCCTGCTCGTGCCGGCCGCCGCACCAGCGACACCTGCCTGCAGCTGCCCGGAGGCGCCATCCGCTTCTCCAACGACACCACCGACACCGCGTTCCTGTACGGCACCGCCGACTGCTCCGGCGGCTGGGGCCTGGTAGGCGTCGGCGCCACCTGGGACGCGCCCACCGGCGTCCAGGCCTTCGCCGTACGGCTCGGATCGACACAGTAACCCCCCATCCCCCTCCACGGCCCCGCGCTCGCGAGAGCGCGGGGCCGTTCCTCTGTCGAGGTCAGCCGGCGGGGCGGCGCGCCCAGGTGGCCCAGCGCCAGGCCCACTCGGCAGGGCCCTGCCGGTGGCGGCGCAGCCAGAGCGTGCAGAACAGCCACTGGGCCACAAGGACGACCCCCGCGGCAAGGTACGCCGTCGTCAGCGACCGACTGATCGGCAGGCCGAGGAGGTTACCGGCCGCCAGGACGAGGATCGTGGCGGTCAGGTAGCAGGTCAGCGCCATCCGGCCCAGTGGCGCGAAGACGACCTGCAGCACCACCCGCAACGGCGTCCTGAGCAGGACCAGCAGGGCGCACACGTACACTCCTGCGAGCAGCAGATCGGCCAGGCCGGAGACGAGGACCGGCTGCGTCGTGCCCGCCGCGGACCGTACCCACAGGGCGGCGGCCAGGCCCGCCGCGAAGGCCAGGCCCAGCAGGAGCGGCCCCCGGGCGGACGTCCCGATCTTCTCGGCCACCCCGTACCGGACCAGCGCCGAGCCCAGCAGGAACAGCCCGGCGATCAGCAGCGGCCCGCCCCCGCCGGCCAGCGCCACCGCCAGGAACACGGCGGACAACCCCGCCACGGCCCACCGGGGCAGCCAGGTCGAGGGCAGCAGCACCAGCAGGCCGACGGCGGCGTACTTGTGCAGGATCTCGCCCGGCCACAGCAGCACGTGCGCGAGACCGATCGCGAGCAGCGCCGCCATCCGGCGCAGCAGCACGAGCCGGGGGCGGGCGGCGCGGCCGGCGGCGGAGTCGAGCAGCAGCGAGAACCCGATGCCGAACAGCAGGGAGAAGACGGGCAGCCCGAGCCAGGGGTCCCAGGCGCCCATGGGCTGCACCGCGACGGCGGTGTCTCCGCTGGCCATCAGCTGGATGTTGGCGAGCAGGATTTCGCACAGTGTGAACCCGCGCAGGACGTCGAGCGCGGCGATCCGCGGCCGTCCGGAGGAGGTCAGGACCGGGCCTGCGGCGTCCGGTGCCGTGAGGTGAGGGGGCATGGAGCCCATCCTGGGGACGAGGCCGGGCGCGGACATCGGCCGCGAGACGGGACCGCCGGACCCGCGACGGGACTTTCGGCCGGGTCGGCGGGCGTCAGTCCGGCAACAGGTGTGACACGAGGGTGCGCGCCCATTCGGGAGTGGGGACCTGGTCGGTGAAGACGGCCCGGTAGTAGAGGGGGGCGAGCAGCGCGTCGATGGCGCGCTCGGTCGCCGGGGTGGGGTTACCCCGGGTCTGTTCGCGTTCGAGTATGGCTTCGAGCTGCTGCTGGCGCTCCCTGCGGCACACGCCGGCGCCGTCTCCGCCCGTGCCGACGACGGCACGCACCAGGGTCTCGCACGTGGTCGCGCTCGACGCGCTGCACTACCTGTCCCTGTTCCCGGCGATGAGCGAGGAGCAGGTCGAGGGGATGCTGCGCGTGTTCCGGGAGGACTTCGCCGCAGGGGTGCGCGGGCTGGTCGAGGGAGGGTCGCCGGAGGGGACGGATCCGGCTCTGAAGGACGCGTACTTCGAGAAGATGGTCGCCGTGCGGCAGCCCGCGGGGGTGCGGTCCATCGAAGGGCTGGTGCGCTGGGACATGGACGCGGCACTGCGGGAGATCAGGCAGCCGGTCACGGTGTTCGCGATCCGTGAGCTGGTGACTCGGGAGGCGATCGAGCGTTACGGGGATCGGCTCGAGATCGTGCTCGTCGAGCTGGGTAGCCATCACTTCCCGGTGGAGTCGCCGGAAGGCACGGCCGAGCTGCTGGCCGGGGTGGTTGCCGCGGAGGCGGTGCCGCCCGAGCCTACTCCTTGAGGCTGCGGAGCATGGGGGGGTGGAGGAGCTCGGCGGGGCCGCGGCGGTAGAGCTTGGCGGGGCGGCCGCCGTCGCGGGTGGTGGTGCCGCCTGTTTCCAGGAGGAAGCCCTCCGCCTTCGTGACCTTTCTGTGGAAGTTGCGCGGGTCGAGGTGGCGGCCCCAGACGATCTCGTACACCCTGCGCAGGTCCGCCACCGTGAACTCCGGCGGGCAGAACGCCGCTCCCAGCGGGGTGTACTCCAGCTTGGCGCGGGCCCGCTCGATTCCGTCGAGCATGATGCGGCGGTGGTCGAAGGCCATGACGGCGAGCGAGTCGATCGGCTGCCAGCTCATGTGGGCCTTCTCCGAGGCCGGGAGGTCGGGGGCCAGCCCCAGGTAGGCGACGCTCAGGACGCGCTGGCGGGGGTCGCGGTCCGGGTAGCCGTACGTCTGGAGCTGCTCCAGGTGGACCGGGGCGCCCGGCAGGCCCGCGCGTTCGGACAGGAGGCGGTGGGCGGCTGCGGGGAGGTCCTCGTCGAGCTGGATGAAGCCGCCGGGGAGTGACCAGCGGCGCAGGAACGGCGGGTTGTCGCGGCGCCACACCAGGGCGCACAGCGCCTGGTTGCGTACGGTGAGCACGACCAGGTCGACACTGACCGGGATGCTCGGGACCATGGCAGGCACGTTACACGCAGGAGTTCGAGCCAGCGAACCGGACGACAGCGCCGCGAGCCGGGTCAACCTCCGCCTTCTGTCGCGGCCGCCTGCGTGGAGATGCGTACGTGCAGCGGCTCCGTGGTCGCCTGCCCCGACGGCAGCTTGACCCCGATCTGCACCCACTCCCCCGCCGGCACCTGAGCCCAGTCGAACGGCACCCACGCCGTAGCCATCCCCACCGGCAGCTCCTCCTCGATCGGGTCCTCATCCAGCCACCCGACCGCCGACACCACCATCTCCTTGGTCCCCCCGGACCAGGTCACGGTTACGGTGCCGTTCTTGAGGTTGTAGCCGCGGACCTCGACCCCGTCCTGGATGTCGCGCGGCCGCCGGATCGCGTCGACCGCGATCGGCCGCTGCCAATCCCGCTCAATCTCCTTTTCCAGCGACGGATCACCACAAGTCATGAAATCGCTCCACATATAGGAGACGATCTTCTGCACGTACCGCCCGGCCATCGTGACCGCCTGGTCCAGGCGCTTCTTGTCCGTCTTGCCACGCGTGCCCGTGGGCGCGCACGGCTGCTCCCCGGAGGGCTCGAAGGCCTCGACGTTCGCCCAGAGCTCCACGTGGTGGCCCTGGTCGATCATCTCCTCGCGGGCCGCCGCCATCTCGCGGTAGTAGTCGCGCGTGGACCCGTGGTACGCGGTGTCGTACGTGGACTCCCCGACCAGCGGCTGCAGGCGTTCGTCCACCTCGCTCTCCCGCTCGTCCGGCCAGAACAGCCCGACCTTGCCCGTCCCCCGGCTGTCCTGCGGCGCGATGATGCCCACCCCGGTCTTCACCAGGGCCTTGAACCCCTCGGCCACCTGCTTGGGCGTCTGCCCGAAGGCGACCCGCTTGCGCGCGTCGAGGTAGGGGCTGATGAGGATCGGCTTGCGGAGCTCCTGGTCGACGATCGTGTGCTGGTCGGCATACACCTCCAGCGTCGGGTTCGTGGCCAGCGTGGCCGACATCTGCACCTCGAACGGCTGGTACACCCCGCCGAGCGAGTCGCGGCCCGCGAAGCGCACGCCGTAGTCCTGGAGGATGCGCCGGGTGAGCGTGGTGAGCGTGCCGAGGTGGCGCTTCTCGGCCCTGATCGGCGCGTCCCGGTCGCGCGGGGCGAGCGGCAGCGCGGGGAAGATCCGCATGCCGAACTGGTCGCCGAGGTCGAGCAGCTTCTTCAGGCTGTCCTGCGGCGAGCCGGCCACGAGGATCATGTCGTACGACCGGGGCCTGCTGCTGAAGTCGCAGGTGGCGTCGTCGGAGCCGTCGGCCTGGGTGATCAGCCGGTAGTAGGTGCGCTTGCCGGCCTCGATGGAGTGCTCCATCTGGGGGCAGCGGAACAGGTCCTTCCCGAACGCCTCGTCGGTGCGGTAGACGTACATGCGGCCGATGCGGTTGTCCGGGTTGGCCTCCTGGAGGTCCCGCAGGGCGGCGTCGTGGCAGGTCAGGCCGTCTTCCTCGCACGGCTTGTAGAGCGAGTCGAGCTTCCCGTCCTTGTCCAGCACCTCGCCGGCGTCGGAGACGTTGCGGAACTGGAGGCCGTAGCCGATCCTGATGATCGTGTCACCGCCGACGCGGTGGATCTCCTGGAGCTGCTTGCGCCAGGTGCAGGGGTTCGACTTGGGGGTGATCCAGTAGCCGGTGACCGCGTACGGGGCCTTCTGGTCGGTGTCGAACGTTCCACAGTCGTCGGTGAACTCGTCCACCATGGGCGTCGGCTCGGCGCTCGACGGCTTGGGCGCGGCGGACTTGGCCGGCACGGGTTCCGGATCGCCGGACGGCAGGACGATGATCACGGCGGCCACCACGGCCAGGATGGCCGCGCCCGCGACCACGAAGAGCCAGCGCACGTTCAGGAACCTACTCCGCCCTCGGAAGTTACGGCTTGACTCCGGCCCAGGACTCCAGCTGCGCGACGAACCGTTTGGCCGAGTTGGGCCAGTGGTGGTTCGCGCGGGCCGCCGCGTAACCCCGCGCACCCTGGGCCCGCCGCTCCCGTACGTCGTCGCGCAGCGTCAGCACGGCCTGCGCGACCGCCTTCGGGTCCTGCCACGGCACCACGACGCCGCTGTCGTAGCGCTCCACGAGCTCGACCGCGCGCGGCGACGGGGTGGTGATGACGGGGATGCCGTGCGCCATGTACTCGACGATCTTGGTCGGCATGGAGTGCCGGTAGTTCGGCTCGTCGTGCAGGAGTGACAGGCCCGCCAGCGCCCCGTCGAGCCGCTTGAGCGCCTCGTCGTTGGGCATGAAGTCGCGCCACTCCAGCAGGCCCTCCGTGACGGCCTGGTTGAGCATCGGACGGCTCTGCGGGTCTGCGTACCCGATCAGCTCGACCGCCACCCGGTACGGCTGCAGCAGCTTGGCCACCTCGACCGCCTCGAACACCCCGCGAGCCCTGGACAGCCACCCGAGGTAGACGATCCGGTCGTCACCGGGCGGGGTGACGGAGTCGGGCACCCAGGTCTCGTTCGGCACGATCAGGTGGGCGTGCTTGAACCGGCCCGCGTACGCCGTCTCGGCCAGCAGCAGGTGCATGTGCCGCTCGGCGGTGCCTTCGAGCATGCGCGCCAGGAACCGCACCGGCGGCCGCAGCGGCGCCGGCAGCCACGGCTTGAGCGAGAGCGTGGCGGGGGTGTCCTCGTGCACGTCCCACACGACGGGCGGCCTGTTGCGGATGCCCCAGACCGCGAACAGCAGCTCGGGGTCGTGGATGAGGACGAGGTCGACCTTGTTCCGCATGCGCTTGAACAGCCGGCGCGCGGCCCACACCGCGGCCATCCGCTTGCGCTGGGCGGCCCGGGGCAGGTCGACGCCGTTGACCCACGGCCGGGGGACGACGCCGTGCGCGGTGAACGAGGCGGCATACGTGACCTCATGACCGGCATCCACAAGGGCACGGATCTGCCGATGCAGAATTCTCGCGTCCTCGGGGTTATGCACCACCGTCATGACGAGCACGTGCACTGCGCGCAGCCCTCCGTCGCTACAGCCGCTCGACGCGTTCACCCTCGGCGAGCACGCCGCGGGTGTCCAGCACGAGCTTGGCCTTCGCCTCGACCATGTCGAGGTCGAACGCGGCGTGCTGCTGCAGCAGCAGCGTCACGTCCGCGTTGATCACGGCCTCGGCCAGATCCTCCTCACGCGGCACCGGGGTGCCGTCCACCGCCCACTCCTTGACGTACGGGTCCGCGAACGAGAGCTCCGCGCCCAGCTCCAGCAGCGCACGCGCCACGGGGAGGGCCGGGGTCTCACGCTCGTCGGCGATATCCGGTTTGTAGGTGACGCCGAGCATAACGACTTTGGCGCCGTTCACGGGCTTCTTATGCCTGTTGAGCAAGCGCTGTACCCGAGCGACCACGTACGACGGCATCCGCTCGTTGATCTCCTGTGCCAGCTCGACGAACCGGAACGGGTAACCGAGCTTGCGCACCGTGTACGACAGGTACGACGGGTCGACGGGGATGCAGTGCCCGCCGACGCCCGGACCCGGCAGGAACTTGTGGAAGCCGAACGGCTTGGTGGCCGCCGCCTCGATGGCCTCCCACAGGTCGATGCCGAGCTCGTCGCAGAAGATCGCCATCTCGTTGACGAGGGCGATGTTGACGTGGCGGTAGGTGTTCTCCAGCAGCTTGGCCATCTCGGCCTCGCGGGTGCCGCTGACCGGCACCACCTGCTCGATGAACCGCCCGTAGAACGCCGTCGCGCGGTCGCGGCAGGTCGGCGTGTAACCGCCGACGACCTTGGGGGTGTTGCGCAGGCCGAACTTGGGGTTGCCCGGGTCGATGCGCTCGGGCGAGAAGGCCAGGTGGAAGTCCTCGCCGGCCTTGAGGCCGGAGGTCTCCAGCAGCGGCCTGGCCAGCTCGTCGGTGGTGCCGGGCCACGTGGTGGACTCCAGCACGACGAGCGTGCCCTTGCTCAGGTTGCGAGCGACGGCCTTGGTTGCGCCCTCCACGGCGGACAGGTCGGGGCGGTGGTCGTCGTCCAGCGGGGTGGGCACACAGATGACGATCGTGTTGCTCCTGGCCAGCACGGTCTCGTCGAGCGTGGCGCTGAACCCGTTGGCCAGCATGTGCTCGAGATCGGCGTCGGTCAGGTCATCGATGTAGGACTGCCCGGCGCTGAGCGCGTCGACCTTGGCGGGGTCCACGTCCAGGCCGACGACCCGCAGGCCGGCGGCCACAGCCTCCTTGGCGAGAGGCATGCCGACGTAGCCCAGGCCGATGACAGTCAAGTCGATTTCTGTCACAGCTGTGCCTTTGGGAGCCGGAAACAACACTTCATGGTCGCAAAGGTTATCTCAAGTCCACCTAGCTCACGCCTAATGCGACCGAACCCGTCCCAAACGGAAGGAAGATTCATGGTCATCAATCGGCAAGCGAGCGGTATAGGGCTTGATAAGTCTCGGCAACGCGGCTCCACGTGCGCTTCGCGGCGACTTCCGCGCGGCCCGCCTCGCCCATCTCGGCGCGCTTGGCAGGGTCCTCGCGCAGCCCCGCGATCGCCTTGGCCAGCTCGGCCGGATCGCCTGCCGGCACCAGCATCCCGGCGCCGTCGGAGCCCACGAGCTCGGACAAGGCGGGCAGATCGCTGAGCACGACGGGCTTGCCGAGCGCCATCGCCTCGACGGGTTTCAATGGCGTAACAAGTCGGCAAACCCGCAGGTCCTCACGCGGGCAGGCGAAGATGTCGATGGCGTCCTGCGCCTGCAGCGCCTCGTCGGGACCGACGCGCCCGGGCAGGATGGCGGTGCTCAGCCCCAGCTCCTCGACCAGTTCCAGCAGGTTCGGGCGCTCGGTGCCGTCGCCGACGATGAGCACGCGTACGGGGGTCCGCTGGTCGCGCAGCAGCGCGGCGGCCCTCAGCAGGGTGGCGAAGCCCTCGTAGGCTACGATGCTGGACACCGAGCCGACCACGATCTCGTCGTCGGCGATGCCGTACTCGCGGCGGAACGAGGCCCCGTCGTAGTGCGCCGTCAGCAGCGAGTCGTCCACGGCGTTGGGCGCCAGGTGGATCTTCTCCCTGGGCACGCCGCGCTCGACGATCTCGGCGGCCATCGTCTCGGCCAGCGTGACGACCGCGTCGGCCTCGCGCATCAGGAACGCCTCGCGCTCGCGCTGGAGCACCTGCCGCTGGCTGCCGACGCGGATCGGGTCGCGGGAGGCCCAGGTCTCCTCCAGGAAGCCGCGGACCTCGTACACGAACGGGGTGCCCGTCCTGTCGCGCACGGCGTGCGCGATCGAGCCGTTGCGGTGGTCGGTGGCGGCGTGCAGGACCTGCGGCCGCAGCTCGGCGGTGAGCTTGGTGACCCGGTCGGCGCCCCTGATGATGCGCCCCTGGGTCTCGAACGGCATCTCGCCGTGCGGCTCGGGCAGCAGCCGGTGGTAGGGGATGCCGTCGATCTCCTCGTACGGCGTCGCGTCCGCGTGCCCCTGCAACATCGGCCAGCCCCAGCTCGTGACCACGTGCGGGTCGATCCCCGCGGCCTTCTGCGAGGTGACGATGCGGTGGGTGCGGACGGTGTAGCCGGCCTGCGTGTACGGCAGGGCGTTGGTGACCACGTGCAGGACCCGGTTCTGGACCCGGCTCAGGATGGCCACCTTGGGCCCCGGCGGGATCGGGTCGGGGCTGATCGCGGCCAGCTCGCCCCGGTAGTAGGCGGCCCTGCGCTTGACGAACGGGTACTTGGTGTGGGCCTCGAGCACGGCGGCGGCCTCGCTGACGCGGCCGGCGTCCCAGTGCTCCTTGGCCTCGTTCCACGGCCCCTTGACCACGCGCATGCCGAACTTGCGCACGATGCGCCTGGCCCGCCGGGCGGCCGGCCAGGCGACGCTGCCGACGATGGGCCGCAACTTCGGCGGGAGCGTGTCGGCGGCGGCCTGTGCCACGCGTACAGGGTCTGATTTGACCTTCGTCATCACCACGCGGGAGACGATGATCGGGTGCTGGACGAATCCCTTGAGAAGCCCACCGACGCCGGCACGGGCGGACTTCGCGGAAACCCTGTCTGATGAACGGGAGGAGTCTTGACGACTGGCGTCGGATGCCACGGTGGGACCGTACCATAGGCAGCGTTTTTTCCCTTCCGCTATGAAAGGCGAGGTCAATGAGGGAGAACCCCCTGGTCCTGCACGTATTGGGTGCTCGTCCCAATTTCGTGAAAGCGGCTCCGGTGGTGCGGGCACTCGGCGAGCTCGGCGTGCGGCAGGGCATCATCCACACTGGTCAGCACTATGACGCGCTGATGTCCGACGTCTTCTTCGCCGACCTCGGCCTGCCCGAGCCGGTGGCGAACCTGGGAGTGGGCTCCGGCAGCCACGCCAAGCAGACGGCGGCGCTGCTCGTGGGCCTGGAGGAGGTCGTCCAGGAGCACCAGCCCGACCTGGTCGTCGTCTACGGCGACGTCAACTCCACGCTGGCCGCGATCCTGGTCTGCGCCAAGCTGGGCGTGCCGACCGCACACGTGGAGGCGGGGCTGCGCTCGTTCGACCGTGGCATGCCCGAGGAGGTCAACCGGGTCGTCACCGACGCGCTGGCCGACCTGCTCTTCGCCACCTCGCCGGAGGCGCTGGCGTTCCTGGCGAACGAGGGCGTGCCCGCGGCCAAGGTGCACCTGGTGGGCAACCCGATGATCGACAGCCTCTTCTCCGCGCTGCCCAAGCTCGACCCGGCCCCCGTGGTGGCGCGGCTCGGCCTGCCGGAGCGCTACGCGGTCGCCACCCTGCACCGCCCCGCCAACGTGGACACCCCCGAGGCCGCCAAGGAGCTGGTCGACGCGGTGCTGGAGGTCTCGCGCCAGGTCCCGATCGTGGTGCCGATCCACCCCCGCGGCAAGGTACGGCTGGCCGAGGCGGGCCTTGTGGACGGCGAGTCGATCAAGGTGGTCGACCCGCTGGGCTATGTGGACTTCCTCTCACTCGTCCGCGGTGCCGCGCTGGTCGTCACGGACTCCGGCGGCGTCCAGGAGGAGACCACCATGCTGGGCGTCCCCTGCCTGACCGTCAGGCCCAACACCGAGCGCCCGATCACGATCACCCACGGCACGAACCGCCTGGTCACGCCCGCGCTGCTGCCTGCCGCGGCGGAGAAGGCGCTGGCCGACGGGGCCGCCACCCCTGCGGGCGAGCTGCCGGTGCTGTGGGACGGCAAGTCCGGGCCGCGCATCGCCACGGTGATCGCCGCCTGGCTCAAGGGGGACAACCTCGCGCCTGCCTCTCAGGGCAAACGACCCGAATAACGGCGATAACCGCCGTACTATGACTTACCTCTGCTGAGCGATTGGCGTACCACCATGGCCGAAACCCCTGAACAGCCCACTTACCAGCGTCTCGGCCCCGTCAACTGGCTGCCCGAGGAGCGCAAGCTCGTCGAGCGGTACGAGGCGGAGGTCAGGGAGCTGCGCCGGCGGCTGGAGATCGCCGAGGCCAAGGCCGCGTACGCCACCTGGAAGCTGGAGGCCACGCAGGCCAAGCGCACGTACAAGCTGGGCGAGGCCCTGGGCTCGAAGAGCCCGGGGAAGATCGTCGAGGCGGTGCGGTCGCGGGAGAAGGCGCCCAAGGCGCCCATCCCGGTGAGCCTGGCCATCGCGGCGGCCGAGAACAAGCCGCCGCTGGTCGAGGTGCCCGCGGTGAAGTGGCCGAACGGCCCGGTGAACCGGCCCGACCTGAAGGTCGCGGTGA
Organism: Nonomuraea rubra; assembly: GCF_014207985.1. NCBI lineage: Bacteria > Bacillati > Actinomycetota > Actinomycetes > Streptosporangiales > Streptosporangiaceae > Nonomuraea > Nonomuraea rubra. Next base: position 12,243,454 of record NZ_JACHMI010000001.1, read on the forward strand.
TCCTGGACGACTTCTCCAGGATGGCCTTCCGCTACGAGTGGGACCAGATCGAGTTCGGGCTCAAGGACTGGCCGGAGATCTTCGCCGAGAAGCGTCCCGACCTGCTGTTCTGCGAGTCGGCCTGGCACGGGAACCAGGGCCGCTGGCGCTACCAGATGACCGGCACGAACGCGCCCAAGGACCCGCTGCGCGACCTGGTGGCCTGGTGCAGGAGCGAGGGCATCCCGACGGTCTTCTGGAACAAGGAGGACCCGCCGAACTTCGACTTCTTCATCGACACGGCCAAGCTGTTCGACTACGTGTTCACCTGCGACGGTGACATGCTGCCGAAATATCGGGAAATTTTGGGACACGACCGGGTGGACGTGCTGCAGTTCGCCGCCCAGCCCCGCGTGCACAACCCGATCCAGCAGAACAAGGGCCGCCTGCACGACGTCGTCTTCGCCGGCATGTACTTCCGCGACAAGCACCCCGAGCGCCGCGAGCAGATGGAGGTCGTGCTCGACCCGGTCAGGGAGCTGGGGCTGCACATCTTCGCGCGCAACGGCGAGGTGGACGAGAAGTACGCCTGGCCGGAGAAGTACCGGCCGCACATCGTGGGCGAGCTGCCCTACGACCAGATGCTGGCCGCGTACCGGATGTACAAGGTCTTCCTCAACGTCAACTCCGTGCTCGACTCGCCGACCATGTGCGCGCGGCGCGTCTTCGAGCTGTCCGCCTGCTCCACGCCCGTGGTGTCGGGGTGGTCCCGGGCCATCGAGGAGACGTTCGGCGAGCTGATCCCGATCGCGCGCGAGCCGATCGAGTCGTACAACCAGGTCCTGCACCTGATCAACAGCCCGGAGCTGCGGGCCAGGATGGGGCACCTGGCGATGCGCGAGGTGTTCGACAAGCACCTGTTCTCGCACCGTGTGGACCAGATCCTCCAGGACCTCGGCCACCAGGTGACGCCCCGGTCGCGCTCGATCACCGTCGTGCTGCCCACCAACCGCGCCTCCCAGATCGAGCACGCGATCTCCTCGGTCGCCAAGCAGCTCCACCGGCCGCTGCAGCTCGTCATGGTGCTGCACGGCCTGGACATCGACCCGGTCGTGGTGGCCGACAAGGCCCGCATGGCGGGCATCACGGACGTCACCGTCCTGCCCGCTGACGCCTCGCTGTCGCTCGGCGCGTGCATGAACCTGGGCATCGCCGCCGCCGAGGGCGAGCTGATCGCCAAGATGGACGACGACAACCTGTACGGCGAGCACTACCTGTCGGACCTGGTGCGCTCCTTCGACTACTCCGACGCGGAGATGACCGGCAAGGGCGCGCACTACGCCTACTTCGAGGGCAGCAACACCACCATGTTCCGGCTGCCCGGGCTCGAACACCGGTACTCGTGGCTGGTCCAGGGCGGCACGTTCCTCGGCAAGGCGGACCTGTTCCGCACGTACCCGTTCGCCGACATCACCCGCGGCGAGGACACCCACCTCGTGCGGCGGCTGAAGGAGGACGGCGTCAAGATCTACTCGGCGGACCGGTTCAACTTCGTCTACTGGCGCAGCGCCGACACCGCGATGCACACCTGGCAGGCCGACCACATCAAGCTGACCAGGAACGCCCAGTTCTCCTTCGTCGGCCGCCCGGACGCGCACGTCCTCATCTAGCGGCGCATGCGTACGAGCCTGGTCATCGAACGGCTTGACCGGATCCCGGTGTCGGTGACGCTGACACCGGGCCTGTCCATGCTCGCCCTGATCACCGACGCGCTCTCGGGCCGGACCAGGGGCGCCCCCGAGCCGTGGCGCCGCCTGGTGCGCTCGGCCGCCAGGATCCCGGACGAGATGGTGCTGCGCTCGCTGGCCACCCCGGGCTTCAGCGTGCTGCCCGACCTGGTGCTGCCCGGCGAGTTCACCCGCGACCTGGACGTTCCGTCACAGGTCGAGATGCTGCGCGACCTGCGGCCCGACGCCCTGCTGGAAGAGCTGGACACGATCACCGACGGGCAGCCGCCGGCGCACTGGCACCCCGCGCTGAAGGACCCGGACCGCTGGCTGCACGGCTACGCCGACCTGGTCGAGGCGGCCTGGGCCGCGATGCGGCCTGTGTGGAGCCGGGCGCGGCCGCTGTTCGAGCGCGAGGTCGAGCGCGTGGCGGTGGCCGCCGCGCGCAGGTCGCTCGACGTGGTGCTGAACGACCTGCACGCCGGCTGCAGCTTCACCGACGGCACGCTCAGCTTCCCCGACTTCGAGCCCGAGCGGTTCTCCATCGGCTCGCGCGGGCTGGTGCTGATGCCCATGCTCGCGGGCCCGAACGCGCTCATCGCCCGCCTCGACGGCCCCGACGCGGTGTGGATCGGCTACCCCCTGCCGGGCGCCGAGCCCGGGCGCGAGGAGCGCGACGACAGGCTGGAGGTCCTCGTCGGGGACGTGCGCTCGGCCATCCTGACCGGCCTGGACCGCCCGCTGACGATGGGCGCGCTGGCCAGGCGCGTCAAGCACGCCCCGAACGTGGTCTCCTACCACTGCAACTGGCTGGAGTCGGCCGGTCTGATCGAGCGGCGGCGGGACGGCAGGGAGATCCACGTCTACAGGACGCCCCGCGCGGCCGTCCTCATGGACCTGTACGGCGTCGCCGGTTAGCCCCTGACGTACCCGAGCCGGCCCTCGGCCGTCACCTTGGTGGTGGGCGTGTTCTCGCAGTCGGCCTTGATGGAGTAGAAGTGGCTGTCGGCCGCGGCCCAGTGGCAGCGGTAGATCGGGCGGGTGAAGCCGGCGGTGGGCTTGGCGTAGAGGTAGCCCTCCAGCCTGAGGTAGCTGTTGTTGTCGCCCTCGCAGTCGCGCCGCAGGCTCAGGAACTGGTCGAGCTTGGCGTGGCCGGCCATGCAGCCGTACAGCGGGATGGTGCCCGGCGCGCGGTTGGCCAGGATGGCGACGCGCCCCTCCGGCCTGTACTTACCGCCGGGCGCCTCGCCCGTGGTGCTCCAGTGCTTGGCGCCGTTGTAGTACCGCACCAGGTCGACGGTGGTGGCGGCCTGCGCGGCCGGCACGGCCAGCGCGAGGCTCGCGGCGCATCCGGCGAGGAGGGCGGCGGCTCGGCGTACGATCATGTGTCCCCCTGAGAAGTCGGTCCTGATCAACGTTCGGGACGTTAACAAGGGCCGCGGAGCCGCCTCCGACACTTCCAAAGATCGCGAAACTTACGGCTTCACGCGGGCGAGGTTCTGGTCGGCCAGGTTCGCCAGCTCGTACAGGCCCTGCGGCTTGACCCGCTGCCCGACCACCAGCATGCTCATGATCAGGGTCCCCCGCCTGATCATGACCGAGCCGATCTGCGCGTTGTTCTTCTCGCCCGCCGCCGTCGTCAGGTAGGCCCGCGACTGGTCGCCCTTGGTGGGCATGTCCAGCGTCTTGGTCCTGTACGTGACCTTCGCGCCCCCGACGTCGGCCGTGTAGTCGGCGCACTGCTTCGGCAGCGGCTCGGGGAAGGCGGCCTTCGGCAGCGAGACCACGGCCTGCGTGATCGAGCCGCGGGCCGCGGAGAAGGCGACGACGGCGGCGGGCGACTTGGCCACCTCCGGCTTGGCGGCGTCGAGCTGGGCGGCCCCCGCGCACTCGGGGTGCTGCGCCCTGGCCTTGCGGACGGCCTCCAGCCCCTGCTGGGTGGACTTGAGCGTGCCGAACTCGCCCAGCTCGGGGCCGTACGCGACGCTCATGCCCTTGGGCACCGGCAGCAGCGCGGCGCGCAGCTTGGCGCTGGCGGCGGACGACTGCGCGGGCGGCGCCGAGGCGGCGGGGGGCGCGGGCTCCTCCGCCGAGGAACATCCGGCGATGACCAGAGTGCTCAGGAATATCCCGGGAATTGCTTTATGCATGGCCGCTCCATTTCGCTACATGGACATTGGTCAAAACGCTAGAGGAAGTGAGGAGCACAGGAGAGAGTAACGTCGGTATTCACGGGATTCAGCGGATTCCCGGTTCTCCGCCATGTCACTACCTGGGATGATGCGGGCGAGATCGGCACCGCCCGTCAAATCGGCCTCGCGGTAATAGGGCGGGCAAAATGTTTCCCGAGCCCTGCGCGTCCCGATGCGGCTTTTCTCCCGGCTGCTGATGATCGCGGCATGAGCTTCTCTCCGCGCGCGCTCGGGATGGACGTGCCCATCACCCGCAGGGACTTCTTCGACGGCATCGCCGTGAGCTGCGTGGCCGGCGGCGCGACCGGGAGAACGGCCCTCAAGCCGCCGGACCCGCCGGACGCCTTCACGGTGCGCGGCGACACCAGTGAGGCGCTCAGCGTCGCGCACGCGCTGCGGGACGGCCGTTTCTGGGCGCACGCCGGCCCGCCCGTGCCCACGGGGGAGAGTCACGACCTCGTTGTGGTGGGAGGAGGGCGCGGCGGGCGCAGCGCGGCGGCCGAGTGGCTGCGCCGCCACCCGCGGGCGAGCGTCCTCCTGCTCGACAACCACGAAGCCCTCAGCGACCGCGAACCCCTCGCCGGCCGCGAGGCCCCCGGCGACCGCGAAACCTCCGGCGACCGCGAGGCCATCGGCAGCCGTGAAGCCCTCGCCGGGCCGGCCGCCTTCGACGCCGTGATGTGCGACGCGGAGAGCTTCGGCGCCGACACCCTGGTCGAGACCTCCTCCCCCGGCTGGATCGACCGGCTGCCGATCGCCTGGCAGGCGCGGCGGGACCTGCGCGCCCTGCACGAGGACCCGCCCGACTGGTTCCCCGGGCTGCCGGCCGAGGGCAAGCAGGAGCGGCTGGCGGAGCTGACGTACGCGCAGTTCCTGCGGGAGGTGTGCGGGGCGCATCCCGACGCGGAGCGGTTCTGCAGGACCATGCCGAGCCCCGGCTGGGGGTACGACACGCGGGCGTTCGGCGCGATCGACGCCTGGGGCACCGGGTATCCGGGCTTCGCCGGGCTGGGGCTCGGCAGGGAGGAGCCCTCCAGGTACAACTCGCCGACCGTCCGCCGGCACTGGCACGGGCCCGCGCCCGTGGCCGCCGTGCCTCCGCTGGACCGGCGGGTGCGCGTCCGGACGTCCAGCCCGGTGGTGTCCGTACGGGACGGCGCCGGGTCCGCGACCGTGGGGTACTTCGACGGGCATCAGGTGCGCACCGTGGAGGCGGGGGCGGTGATCCTGGCCTGCTGGAGCGCCGTGGTGCCGTACCTGGTGCCCGAGCTGCCGGAGGAGCGGCGGCGGGCGCTGCGGCAGGCGACGCGGGTGCCGCTGCTGGAGGCGACCGTACGGCTGCGCGACCCGGGCGCCTGGCGGCGGCTGGGCGTGCGGCGGGTGCGGTGGACGGGGGCGTACTGGTGCGCGAGCGAGTTCACGCCTCCGGACACCGTGCGGATGCTGGCCACGCCGTGCCGGTCCGAGCTGGGCCCTGGGACGGGGTCGGCTGCGGGCAGGCGGGAGTTGCTCAGGACGCCGTACAGCACGCTGGAGCACACGGTCAGGGATCAGCTCGCCCGGCTGCTCGGCCCGGCCGGCTTCGACCCCGGCGGGGGCATCGCGGCGATCACGGTGCACCGGTGGGGGCACGCGCTGGCGCCCGAGTACTGCCGGCCGTGGCACGCGTTCTACCCGGACGGGCCGTTCCCGGCGGACGCGGCGCGCGGCCGGTTCGGCAGGATCGCGATCGCGGGCTCCGACGCCGAGCCCGCCGCGCGCGGCGAGGCGGCCGTCGCGGCGGCCCTGCGCGCCGTGGCGGAGCTGGCGCCATGAAGGGCCCTGTGACCGCGGACAGCGGCGGAGACGGCACGACGACGGCCCTGTGGTTGCGGATCTTCCTGACGGGGCTGGTGCTCTGGCTGGCCACCGTGGTGGTGACCGCGTGGACGGGGAACTCGAACCTGGTGCCGACGGTGGTGCTGTTCGGCAGCTTCCTGGTGCCGGTGACGTTCGTGGTGTGGGCGTACGGGCGGGGGCGCTCGCCGGAGGTGACGGTCGAGCGGCTGTTCGTGGCGTTCGTGGTGGGCGGCGTGCTGGGGGTGCTGGGCGCGTCGCTGCTGGAGAGCTGGCTGCTGCGGCCGTCGCTGCTGGTGTACGTGCTCGTCGGCCTGATCGAGGAGGGCGTCAAGCTGGCGGCCCTGGTCTTCGTCACCCGGCACGTGGTCAGGCGCGCGACCAGGGACGGGGTGGTGCTGGGCGCCACCGTCGGCTTCGGCTTCGCCGCCTTCGAGAGCGCGGGCTACGCCTTCAACGCCCTGTTCACCGCGGGCGGCCTGTCGCTGACGCAGCTCGTGGAGACCGAGGTGCTGCGGGGCATCCTGACGCCGGTCGGGCACGGCCTGTGGACGGCGATCGCGGGCGGGGCGCTGTTCCGCGCGGGTGGGCGGGTGACCGGGCCGGTCGTGCTGACCTACCTGGGCGTCTCGCTGCTGCACGCGTTGTGGGACTCGATGAGCGCCATCGCGATCGCGATCACGCTGGTGCTGACCGGGCGGCCGTGGCAGTTCGAGCTGCTGCGCATCGGCCGGGTGCCGCACGTGACGCAGTGGCAGGTGCACGTGTACACGCTGCTGAACTGGGCGGGACTCATCGTGATCTCGCTGGTCGCGCTCGGGTGGCTGTGGACGACGGTGGCCTCGGCGCGCCGGGATCGGGGGATCTTGTCCCAATAATCACGGTAATGAACGCCTTCCTCCCACTGCGCCGGAAGCATAATCGGTGCTAGTCTCCTGTGCGATCTTCCGGAGGTGTATTTACACAAGGTGTGGAAATGCCCCCGACTCGAGGTTGGGACATGGGCTCGCGAAACCGGTCAATTCGGTTCAAGATCTTTTTATTGCTGCTGCTACCCCTCCTGTCTCTGAGCGCGCTCTGGGGTTTCGTCCTCAACCTCACCATGGGCGACGCCCAGTCACTGCTCCGCGCGAACACCCTCTACGACACGATCGGCGTCACCTCCACCGACCTGGGACTTCAGCTTCAGGCCGAGCGCGTGCGCTCCGCGGAGGCGCTCACAACGCGTGAACTCACCGAGGTGCTCGGCGGCCAGCGCGCCCGCACCGACAAGTCGGTCACCGACTTCAGGCAGGCCGTCACCGACGCCGGCGGCGCGGTCGGCGACGATCTCCGGCGGCCACTCGACACCCTCAACATGGCTCTCGACAGGCTCGCCCTGATCCGGTCGGACATCGACAACGGGATCAGCTCCCGCCTGGACGGCCTGACCGAGTACAACCGCGTGCTCGACGCCCTCTTCCAGCTCTACGACCACCTGATCACGGTCTCCGACCTGGAGATCTTCCAGCAGGCCTCGTCGCTGCAGGCCATGGGCATGGCCAGGGAGTACATCGCCAGGGAGCACGCCCTGGCCATCGGCGCGCTGTCCGACGGCCGGCTCACCCCGCAGGAGACGGCGGCCTTCACCGAGTACGCGGCCTCCAGGAAGTTCCTGCACTCTCGCGGCCTGGCCGGGCTCGACGTGACGCTGCGCAGGCCGTACGAGCAGGTCTTCGCCACCGAGCCGTTCCTCACCTTCGCCACCATGGAGTCGCGCGTCATCAAGATCGGCGCCCCTCCCGCCGACGCCGACGGCTGGCACCGGGCCGTCGACCAGCTCACCGGCCGCCTCGACGACCTCGGCAAGAGCTCCTCCGACACCCTGGCCGCCCGTACGTCGCAGGCCGCCACCGGCACCGTCGTCGAGATCGCCATCGCGGGCGGCCTCGGCTTGATCGCCGTGCTCGCGTCGATCATCATCTCTGTACGCTTCGGTCGTCGCCTGGCCGGAGAGCTGGCCGGGCTGCGCGCCGCCGCGGTCGAGCTGTCCGGCCGGCGGCTGCCCGACATCGTGGCGCGGCTGCGCAGGGGCGAGGACGTCGACGTACGGAAGGAGGCCAAGGCGATCAAGGTGAGCGGTTCCGCTGAGATCACCGACGTGGCCAGGGCCTTCGGGTACGTGCAGCGCACCGCCGTGACGGCGGCGGTCGGCCAGGCGGCGCTGCGGCACGGCATCGGCCAGGTCTTCCTCAACCTCGCCCGGCGCAAGCAGGGCCTGCTGCACCGCCAGCTCGCGCTGCTCGACGGCATGCAGCGGCGCACCCACGACCCCGACAGGCTGGAGGAGCTCTTCCGCCTGGACCACCTGACCACGCGCATGCGGCGGCACGCGGAGAGCCTGATCGTGCTGTCCGGCGCCGCACCCGGACGCGCCTGGCGCAAGCCGGTGCCCGTGATCGACATCGTCCGGGCGGCGGTCTCCGAGATCGAGGACTACACCAGGGTCTCCGTGGAGACGATGCCGGCGGGCGCCATCGACGGCACCGCCGCGGCCGACGTCACCCACCTGCTGGCCGAGCTCGTCGAGAACGCCACCATCTACTCGCCGCCCGACACCGCCGTCCAGGTGCGCGGCGACATGGTGAGCAACGGCTACGCCATCGAGGTGGAGGACAGGGGGCTCGGGCTGTCGGCCGACGAGTACGCGCGGTTCAACGCGCTGCTCGCCGCGCCCCCCGAGTTCGACCTGGCCGACAGCGACCAGCTCGGCCTGTTCGTGGTCGCCACGCTGGCCCAGCGCCACGGGATCAAGGTGCTGCTGCGCCGCTCGCCGTTCGGCGGCACCACGGTCATCGTGCTGGTGCCGCGCGCGCTGGTGACCGAGCAGTCCGCGCTGGAGGCGGCCGGCGGCGACGGCAAGGCCGCGCTGCCGAGCCGTACGAGGAAGAAGGCGCTCGCGGTCGTGAGCTCCGGCACCCACGCGGGGCTGCCCAGGCGGGTACGGCAGGCGAACCTGGCCCCGCAGCTCAAGGAGACCCCGGAGGAGCCCGAGCAGGAGCCGGCACCCGAGCCGGCGGAACGCTCTCCCGACGAGGTACGCGACCTGTTCTCCGCCTTCCAGCGGGGGACCCAACGCGCCAGAGAAGAAGCCTCCCAGGAGGGGCCCATGAGTAAGGGGGATGCATGAGTGCGCCGACCACCAACGCCGGTGAGCTGAACTGGCTGCTGGACGACCTCGCCACGAGGGTCGCCGCCGTGCGCCAGGCGGTCATCTTGTCGACCGACGGCCTGGCCGTGGGTCACTCCAAGGGATTGACCCGCGAGGACGCCGAGCACCTGTCGGCCGTGGCGGCCGGGTTCCAGAGCCTGGCCCGCGGCACCGGGCGGCATTTCGGCGGCGGCGACGTGCGCCAGACCATTGTGGAGATGGAGTCGGCGTTCCTGTTCGTGACGGCGGCGGGCCAGGGCACCTGCCTGGCGGTGATCGCCGAGGCGAACGTGGACGTCGGTCAGATCGCCTACGAGATGGCGATGCTGGTCAAGCGGGTGGGCCAGCACATCACCACCAACCCGCGCGCTGGAGCGTCATGAGCGATAGCCCGCAGTGGTTCGATGAGGAGGCGGGACCCGTCGTCCGGCCTTATGCTCTCATTCGCGGTCGCACGCGCTCATCAGGAGACGCGTTCGACCTCGTGGCCACCGTGCGCGCCATCGGCGACCCCCCTGGCGACCTCGGGCCCGAACAGCAACTCATCCTGCGGGCGGCCCGTGAACCGATCTCGCTGGCCGACCTGGCCGTCGAGCTCGACCTGCCCGTCGGCGTCATCCGGGTCCTGCTCGGTGACATGCGTGACCACGGCCTCATCTCGGTGACGTCGCCCTCAGCCGGAGGAGCGCGGTCGAATGAGCGCATTCTCAAGGAAGTGATCAATGGACTCCGTGCTCTCTGAGGACCCCGTCGCGCTCAAGATCCTGATCGCCGGGGGGTTCGGCGTCGGCAAGACCACCCTGGTCGGGTCGATCAGCGAGATCAAGCCACTGCGCACGGAGGAGGTGCTCTCCGACCGCGGGATCGGCGTCGACGACCTCGACGGGGTCGAGGCCAAGACCACCACGACCGTGGCGATGGACTTCGGCCGCATCACGATCCGCGAGGGGCTGGTCGTCTACCTGTTCGGCACGCCGGGTCAGGAGCGGTTCTGGTTCATGTGGGACGAGCTGTCCTACGGCGCGCTGGGCGCGGTCGTGATCGCCGACACCCGGCGGCTGACCGACTGCTTCCCCTCCGTCGACTACTTCGAGCAGCGCGGCACGCCGTTCGTGGTGGCCGTCAACTGCTTCGACGGCGCCGAACGGCACAGCGTGGACGACGTGCGCATCGCGCTCGACCTGGACGACGACGTCCCGGTCCTGCTCTGCGACGTACGCCGCAGGACCTCGGCCAAGGAGGTCATGATCACGCTGGTCGAGCACTCGCTGAGGACGCTCACCTCGGCCAACTGATCGTGGTCACAGCGCCCTGAGACCGTTGATCACCTCGCGGAGCAGGCTCTCCGTCGGGGTGGTCGCCTTGTCGCGGGGCGGGCGCACCGTCACCAGGCCGTGCTCCAGCAGGTCCCCCAGCAGCACCCGTACGACGCCGACGGGCAGGCCCAGGTCGGAGGCGATCTCCACGACGGGCCTGCTCTTGCCCGCCACGGCCAGCAGGCGCCGGTGCTGGGCGCTCAGCTCGGCCTTGGCGGGGACGGGCACCCCCGTCGAGGCGACGGTCGCCAGCAGGTCGACCTCGGCGGCGGCCGACTTGGTGCGCCCCCGCGCGACCGCGTACGGCCGCACGACAGGCCCGGCCTCCTCGTCAACCCACTCGTGCTCGCGGCTCACGATTGAGATCCCCCATCCTGGTCGCTTTCCTGCCGTCCGCGCTGCCAGCCGGACTGGAGCGAGGAGAGCAGCGCCCTGGTCTCCTCCGGCGAACGCTCCTCGATCGGTGGCGTGGCGGGTGGCTCCTGGCCGAGCCGTTGCGGCAGCCCTGTCTGCCCTTCACGCTGCGGCAGCCCCGGCTGCCGTTCCCGTTGCGGCAGCCCCGCCTGCCGTTCGCGCTGTGGCGGCCCCTCGGCCCGCTGGCGCTGGGGCAGGCCCGCCGGGCGCTCGCGGCGGGGCAACTGCCGCGGCGGCGCGTCGTCCTGCGGCGGTGCCTGCTGCGGCAGCGCCGCAGGGGTGGACGCGGTGCCGTTGCGCCTGCTGGTGCGTACGCGCCTGGGCAGCTCGCCCGGCCCCGTGACCTCCTGCGGGTCCGGCCGGATCACCGAGACCGGCACCGGCTCGAACTCCACCGGCTGCACCGGCATCGCGATCGGCTCCACCAGCGTGGCCGGGATGAGCACGATGGCCGTGGTCCCGCCGTACGGCGACGGCTTGAGCGTGACCTTGATGCCGTGCCTGGCCGCGAGCATGCCGACCACCGCGAACCCGAGCCGCTCGGTCTGCGACGCGTCGAACTCCGGCGGGCTGGCCAGCCGCTCGTTGATGGCCCTGCGCGTGGCCTCGTCCAGGCCCAGGCCGCGGTCCTCGATCTCGACCGCGAAGCCCCTGCCGACCATCTCGCCGTGCACCGCCACCTCGTTGCTGGGCGAGGAGAAGGTGGTGGCGTTCTCGATCAGCTCGGCGAACAGGTGCATGAGGTCGGCCACCGCCGAGCCGGAGACACCGGCCTCGGGCATCGGGTAGACGCGTACCCGGGTGTACTCCTCCACCTGGGCGGCGGCGCCGCTGAGCACGTCCTCCATCGGGATGACGCCGCGCCACCTGCGGCCCGCCGCGCCGCCGGAGAGCAGCACCAGGCCCTCCGCGTGGCGGCGCATGCGGGTGGTGAGGTGGTCGAGCTTGAACAGGCGCTCCAGCGCCTCCGGCTCCTCGGTCTGGCGCTGCATCTCGTCCAGCAGCCTGAGCTGGCGCTGCAGCAGCGACTGGCTGCGCCTGGCCAGGTTCCGCAGCGCCTCGGAGACGCCCTCGCGCAGCTTGGCCTGCTCGACGGCGGCGTCCACGGCCGTGCTCTGCACGCTGTCGAACGCCGCCGCCAGGTCGCGCACCTCGCTGGTCGACTTCTGGCTCACCGTGATCGGCGGGGCCTCGGCCGCGATGTCCACGGGCTCGCCCTTGCGCAGCTTGGCCACCACGTCCGGCAGCCTGATCTCCGCCAGGTCCAGCGCGGTACGGCGCAGCGCCCCCAGCTCCCGGGTGAGCCTGCGGCCGATCCTGACGGAGATGACGATCGAGACGATGACCGCGATCAGGCCGAGCGCGCCGGCGACCCCGGCCCGCACCGCGATGCCCACGCCCGCGGGCTCCATCCTGGCCAGCAGCTTGTCACCGGTGCGCCAGATCGACTCGCGGTACTCCTTCTGCACCTGGTCCGAGATGCCCCGCCAGAGGTCCAGGTCCAGCGGCTCGCCGCCGATGTACGCCTCCAGGAGGTTCTCCATGGTGACGTAGCGGGGCGAGTAGTACAGCTTCTCGAACGGGGCCCGCAGCTCGGTGTCGAGGTTGGCCAGCGCCTTCGGGAACAGGTGCCTGCGGGTGCCGTCGATGCCGGCCAGCAGGTGCACGTCGTGCATGCTCGCCCGGCCGTTCGCGGCGACGATCAGGGCGTGCTCGCGGGCCAGCAGCTCGCGTACCTCGTCGGCCGAGATCAGGCCCTGCGCCTGCAGCGCCAGCTCCAGGTCCGTGCTCATCGTCAGCCGGGAGTACAGGAGGTGGACCTCGTCGGAGATCTTCGCGTACTCGGTGACGAGGCCGCCCGGCGTGAGCTGGCGGTCGTCCACCTTGCGCCGGATGTCCGGCAGCCGGTCGATCGCCTCGAAGACCGTCTGGAGCTGGGTCTTCATGTCGTCCGTCAGCGCCGACTGCGCGTCCTCGCCGAGCGCCCGCTGGCGCAGCGTCTTGTTGTTGTTGTCGACCTTGGCCCGGGCCTTGGCCAGGGCGTCCGGGTCGCCGCTCGTGCCGGCCAGGCGCTGCGCCGAGGCCAGGCGCTCGGTCTGCAGGTTGCCGACCAGGCCGTCGGTGTGGTTGATGACATCGGTCCAGATGGTCTCGACCTTGAGCAGGTTGAGAGCCTCTCCCGACGTGGTGCTCGCGGCGAAGCCCCAGAGCGCGATCAGGGAGATCAAGGGGATGACGAGCAGCGTCGAGATCTTGAATCTGATGGATCTGCCCGATGCCATGACACCTGCTCCCGGATAGAAGATCGCGGGAGAGAATAGCACCGAAACAGATGCTTTTAAGATCGACTAGCGATAAATCTGTGATATGTCGGGAAATTTGCGGCCATGGCGGCCCGTGCGGCGCTCCGCTGCCACGTGAGCCGTACGAGCCAGCCCGCCAGCACGGCCAGCAACGCCACCTCCGCGCCCAGCAGCAACCGCTCGACGAGCCCGATCATCACCCGCTCGCCGGGCATGGCCACGTACGTGATGGCCAGCAGCCCGAAACCCCCCGCCAGGGCCACCCACTCCACCGCCCTCGCGACGGGCTTCCAGGAGGCGTCTGAGGCCAGCCTGGGCACCATCAGCGCGCCGGCGGCGGGCAGGCTCACGAACGCCGCGACCGAGACGTACCGGTGGATCTGGGCCGCCAGGTCGAGGTCCTGGCCGATGGGCGTGGTCGGGACCAACGCGGCCACCACGAGAGCGCCCGACCACACCATCAGCAACCACTGCGGCGCGCCCTTGATGGGCGCCCCCACCGACCGCAGCCCCGCCAGCAGCGCCAGGGACCCGATTCCGAGCACCGCCATCGCGACCTCCGTGACGCCCCCGCGGTCGGACACGGCGTACTCGCTGATGGTGACGTTCATGGGGTCGAGGTAGGGGTCGGGGCCGAGCTGGCCCGCCACCACGGCGACCACCGAGAACAGAATCGAGGCGCAGGCGATCCAGGGGGAGAGCCTCTTCACTGCGGTCATGACACCAACTCTCCCGGCCTGCCCCCTTCTCCGGCATCCGGTCCCATCCCCGACCCGACCCTGAGCCGCCCCTGAGTCACCACTCGCCGGCCCCTGGCATGGGCCTGGCCGTCGCGCCCCTCGCCCGGCTCACCCTGGAAGGCGTGCCGGCCGGGCAGGCTCCTGTTGGGGCGCGGCCTTCAGCGTGACGAACAGGGTGAGCGTCGCACTGCCGACGCTCACCCTGGTAGCCGGTTTCCTGGTGCCCGCTCGCCGACAGGCGGTCAGTCCAGGATGTGTCCCGTGGCGCGGGCGTAGCGGTCGCGGATCGAGGGGATCGCCTCGCCCTCGTACACGGCCGTGTCGCCCGACCGCCAGTCAGGCGTGGTCACCAGCGTGGCGGCCTGGTGGGCGGCGCCGTCGGCGACGTACTCGGCGGGCGGCGGCACCGTGATCGGGACGCCGAAGATCGTGGGGGCGATCCGGCGGACCGCCTCCGAGCGGGCCGCGCCGCCGATCAGCAGCACCCGCTCCGGCCGCATGGCCAGCGCGTCCAGCGCGTCGGCCAGGCCGCAGAGCATGCCTTCGACGGCGGCCCGCGCCAGGTGGGCGGGGGTGGAGGTGGCCAGGGTGAGGCCGTGGACGGAGCCGGTGGCGGTGGGCCGGTTCGGGGTGCGCTCACCCTCCAGGTAGGGGACCAGCGTGAGCCCACCGGCGCCGGGGGGCGCCTGGAGGGCGAGGGTGCCGAGCTCGTCCAGGGAGACCCCGGTGACGCGGGCGGCGGCGTCCAGGACGCGGGCGGCGTTGAGCGTGGCCACCAGTGGCAGGAAGCGGCCCGTGGCGTCGGCGAAGCCGGCGACCGCGCCCGTGGGGTCGGCGCTGGGCGTCTCCGCGACCGCGAACGCCGTGCCGGACGTCCCCAGCGAGACCACGACGTCACCCGGCCGGGCTCCCACGCCCAGCGCGGCGGCCATGTTGTCGCCCGTGCCGGGGGCGATCAGGATCGGGCCGGGCCCTCCCGCCACGGCCGCGCCCGCCTCCTCGGCCGGTCCCAGCACCCTGGGCAGCAGCGGGACCGCGCCGAAGGCGGCCTTGAGCAGGTCCGTACGGTAGGCGCCCGTCGCGGGCGACCAGTAGCCGGTGCCCGAGGCGTCACCCCGGTCGGTGACCAGGTGCGACAGCGGAGGCAGCGGCGCGTCCGCCCAGGCGGCGGCGGAGAACGGGACGCCGGACGCCAGCGCGCCCGACAGGCGCCAGGTGAGCCAGTCGTGCGGCAGGCACACGGCGGCCGTGCGGCGGGCGTTGTCCGGCTCGTGCTCGGCCAGCCAGCGCAGCTTGGTCACCGTGAACGACGCCACGGGCACCGAGCCCACGCCGTCGGCCCACGCCTGCGGCCCGCCCAGCTCGGCGATCAGGTCGAGGGCGGCCTGGGCGGAGCGGGTGTCGTTCCACAACAACGCCTCGCGTACGACATTTCCGGACTCGTCCAGGCAGACCATGCCGTGCTGCTGCCCGCCCACACTGATGGCGGCCACGCCGTCGAGCCCACCGGCCTCCTCGATGGCCCGCAACAACGCGGTCCACCAGTGGGAGGGGTGCACCTCGGTGCCCGCCGGGTGAGCGGCACGGCCCTGCCGGACCAGCTCTCCCGTCTCCGCGTCTCGAATGACGACCTTGCAACTCTGCGTGGAGGAATCGACCCCAGCGACCAGCGTCACCCACGAACTCCTAACAAGTGCTCCAGCGCAAGCTGGTTCAGATGGGAGAAATGGTATCCGCGCCGGGCCGCTGCCTCGGGATCGAAGTCGTCCGTCGCGAGGTCGGCCAGCGTCTCGCCGCGGTTGAGCGTGGGCAGGCCGAGCTCCTCGACGCGGGAGGCCCGCATCGCCTCGCGCACCTCGGGGTCGGCGCGGAAGTTTCGGGCCTTCTCCCTGAGGATCAGGTACGTCCGCATGTTCGCCGCGGCCGAAACCCAGACATCCCCGGGATCCTCGGTGCGCAAAGGTTTGTAGTCGAAGTGCCGCGGCCCGTCGTAACCACCGTGCTCCAGCAGGTCGACCAGGAAGAACGCGCTCATCACGTCACCGTGGCCGAAGATCAGGTCCTGGTCGTACTTCGGGCCGTGCTGGCCGTTGAGGTCGATGTGGAAGAGCTTGCCGTGCCACAGCGCCTGGGCGATGCCGTGCACGAAGTTGAGCCCGGCCATCTGCTCGTGGCCGACCTCGGGGTTGAGGCCGACCATCTCGGGGTGCTCCAGTTCGCCGATGAACGCGAGGGCGTGGCCGATGGTGGGCAGGAGGATGTCGCCGCGGGGCTCGTTCGGCTTGGGCTCGATGGCGAAGCGCAGGTCGTAGCCGCGCTCGCGGACGTAGCCGCAGAGCAGGTCGATGGCCTCCTTGTAGCGGCCGAGCGCGGCGCGTACGTCCTTGGCCGCGTCGGACTCGGCCCCCTCGCGGCCGCCCCAGCACACGTAGGTGGAGGCGCCCAGCGAGGCGGCCAGGTCGAGGTTGCGCATGACCTTGCGCAGGGCGTACCGGCGCACGTCACGGTCGTTGCTGGTGAAGGCGCCGTCGCGGAAGACGGGGTGGGTGAACAGGTTGGTGGTGGCCATGGGCACTTTCAGCCCGGTCTCGGCTAGCGCTTTCCGGAAGGACGCGATCGCCCTCTCGCGATCGGGTTCGACGGCGAGCAGGTCGTCGTCGTGGAAGGTGACGCCGTAGGCCCCCAGCTCGGCAAGCCGGTGCACGCTCTCGACCGGGTCGAGGGGCGCCCGGGTGGCGTCCCCGAACGGATCGCGCGCCTGCCAGCCGACCGTCCACAGCCCGAACGTGAACCGATCGTCAGGGGTTGGCTCGTACATGATTCGATGCTCCCCTGGCGATCAGTTGTTCACAAGCGGTTGTTCACAAGCCCGAGGGATCGCGCCCCACGCTGATCTCCTCAGCGATTCTCCTGATGTCCGTCACCTCGACGCCCGAACCCTTGGGCAGATGGCGCAGCAAGGCCTCCATCACCACGGGAACGGGCTGGCCGGCGAACCGCCCCGCGACCCCGTGAACCGCCCTGAACAGCGCATCTTCAGTGTCGTACATCGCCTCTCCTCGGTCGGGTACCCGGAGAACGCTACGGCCTCGGCCCGACAGTTCGCGCGCTACGCCAGCCCCGCGTGTCGGTTCGTCCTCATCTGGCCATCGCTAGATATATGCGCGTTCAACTATTTTGGAGAGGACTGATGAAAGGGGCACATCATGCCGGTACAGCGGCTCAACCACGCGGTCCTCTACGTCCGCGACGTGGAGCTAAGCGTGGCCTTCTACCGGGAGGCCCTCGGCTTCGAGGTCGTCATGGGCATGCGGGGCGCCGCCTTCCTCCAGGCCCCCGGCTCCTCCAACGATCACGACCTGGGCCTGTTCCAGATCGGCGAGCAGGCGTCCCCCTCCTCCGCCGGACGCACCTCCGTCGGCCTCTACCACCTGGCCTGGGAGGTCGACACCCTGGAGGAGCTGGAGCGCGTGCAGGCCAAGCTGGCCGAGCTCGGCGCCCTGGTCGGCTCCTCCGACCACAGCACCACGAAGGCGCTGTACGCCAGGGACCCCGACGGGCTGGAGTTCGAGGTGTCGTGGCTGGTGCCCGCCTCGCTGTTGACCGACGAGCTCCTCGCCGGGCGCGCCAGCATCCGCCCGCTCGACCTGAACGCCGACAAGCAGCGGTACGGCGGGCAGACCCGGGGCGGAGTGGGCGTGTCCATCCCCGCTTGACGTACCGTGGGCTTGACGGCCCCTTCACGGAGAACCGGTCATGCCAAGCGATCCTGATCATGTGCTCGACGCCATCGACGGCGTCGTCGACGAGTGGGAGACGCTGAGCGCCGACGCCATGCGCTGGGCGCCTCCCGAGAACAAGAGTCCCGACCTCATGACCGAGGTGGGCGAGATCTTCGGCCCGCTCGTCAACGCGTTCTCGCAGGCGCTGCGGCCGGTGAGCGATGCCTTCGAACGGGCGCTGCGCATGCTGGACGACGAGGACGACGGCCCCCGGCCGAGCTAGTCGGCGGTGCGCCTGCGGCGGGCCCTGCGGGGGTACGCCTTGGCGGTCTCGGCCAGGCGTACGGCGTGCTCGGCCTGCCTGCGCCAGTGCCCGTAGGCGTCGCCGCGCTGCGCCAGCCGGTCGAGCTCGCTCATCGTCGCCAGCGGGATGAACGCCGGCTCGGCGTCCCGCCACGGCGTGCCCGGCAGCGGCATGAACGTGTGGGTGTGGATGCGGGCCCCCAGCTCGGCCAGGTCGCTCGCGAGCCGGAGCGACTGCGCCTGATCCGACTCCGACTCCCCCGGCATGCCGAAGATGAAGTCGACGTTCGGCCGAAAGCCGTGCTCGACGGCGATCCTGACGGCGTCGCGTACGGGTGAGGTGTCGTGCCCGCGCCCCGAGGCGGCCAGCACCCGGTCGGACCCCGACTGCGCCCCGATGATCAGGTTGTCGTTGGCGACGTACCGCTTGAGCAGCCGCATGGCCTCGGGCGAGACGTGCTCGGGCCGCACTTCCGAGGGGAAGCTGCCGAAGAAGACCCGCCCGTGCGGCGGCAGCTCCTCCTTGACCCCGGCCAGCAGCTCCTCCACCGCCCCGAGATCGGGATCGGGCCCGGGCGAGCCGTACGACAGCGAGGTCGGCGTGATGAACCGCACGTCGCGCAGGCCGCGCTCGACCAGGCCGCGCACGTGCTCGCGCACGCTCGCCACCGACCGGTGCCTGAACTGCCCGCCGAACATGAACGGCGTCTGGCAGAAGCGGCACGTGTAGCGGCACCCTCGGGTGATCTCGATCGGCCCGCTCCTGCCGGCGAACGAGGGGAACGTGTCGAGCGGGAGCTGGGGCGCGGGCCTGGTGCGCAGCGCGACTCCGTCGGCGTCCTTGATCGCCAGGCCGGGTACGGCGGTGAGCGGCGTGTCCTCCTGCAGCGCCCGGACGAGGGAGATGATCGTCGACTCGCCCTCGCCGATGCCCGCCAGGTCCCAGCCCGCGTCGATGACCTGCTGCGGCTCGGCGGTGGCGTGCACGCCGCCCGCGATGTGCAGCCCGCGCTCGCCGCTGCGCGCCCTGACCTCGGCCAGCTCGGCGGCCATGGCCTCGGCGTCGGGCGAGTAGAACGACCAGAGCACGAGCACCCGGTCGGCCTCGCTGGCCAGGATGTGCCCGGCGGTCTCCTCGGGGGTGGTGCCGAGCCGCAGCTCGTGCTCGACCCCCGCGGTCTCCAGGGCGGCGAGCAGCGCGTGCACGCCGTACGTCACCGCCTTGCGATATCGGACCACCACACACACTGCCAGCGCCACGCCCCGCAGCGTAGCCCAGCCCACCCGCTACCGCATGGCGCCGCTGTACCTGGACAGTTCGCCGTGACGTCGCCGGGTGCCAGCCGCCAGGCGACGAGTCCGACAGCACTGTTACATTGGTGTCGTGATCGCACTGGGCACGTTGATGCGGCACGTGCACGAGCTGATGGACGGCGCCATCGCCGGCATCTACGCCGAGCACGGCCTGCCCGACTACCGGCCGCGCTACTCGCCCGTCGTGCGCGCGCTGGTGGCGCGGGGCCCGCTCGCCATCCGCGACCTGGCCGGGGCGATCGGCGTGAGCCACTCCGCCGCCAGCCAGACGGTGGTCCAGATGCGCCGCAGCGGCTTCGTCACCCTGGAGAAGGGCGCAGACGCCCGCCACCGCATCGTCCACCTCACCGACCGGGCCCGCGCCGCGCTCCCCCTCATCGAGGCCGAGTGGGCGGCCACGGAGCGGGCCGTACGCGAGCTGGACGCCGAGCTGCCCGTGCCGCTGGAGCAGCTCATGACGGCCACGCTCCAGGCACTGGAGCGGCGGAATTTTCGCGAGCGCATCGGGGACGTCAACGCCTAGACTCGTTCACATGACCTGGCGACATTGATCCATAACCAGGGGCCGGCGCGGGGCGCGCGGGCCTCCGAGCTGACGGCGATCACTCGGAGTCCCCACTCGTCCCCCTGGAAGGCCTCATGCTTGTCGTATCGCTGTACGTCTACGCGTTCCTCAGCGAATTCATCCTGATCTACCCGGTGTACGCGCTGCTGTTCACCGACACCGGGATCTCCGTCGCCGAGGTCTCCACCCTGTTCGTCATCTGGTCGGTGACGGGCATGGTGCTGGAGATCCCCTCGGGCGCCTGGGCCGACACGGTCTCCCGGCGGCTGCTGCTGTTCCTCGGCCCGCTGCTGAGCGGCGCGGGCTTCGCTCTCTGGGTGCTCTTCCCCTCCTACTGGGTGTTCGCGGCCGGGTTCGTGTTGTGGGGTGCCGGGGAGGCGCTGGTCTCCGGCGCGTACGAGGCGCTCGCGTACGAGGAGCTGGAGCGGCGCGGCCGCTCCGGCAGGTACGCGTCCGTCATGGGCCGCGCGACCGCCCTCGGCCTGGCCGGCAGCGCGTCGGCGATCGGCCTGGCCTCTCCCGTCTTCGCCGCCGGCGGCTATCCCGCCGTGGCGGCGGCCAGCGTGCTGGCCTGCGTCCTGTGCGCGGCCACGGCGCTGACCCTCCCCGAGCACCGCGCGCCGGCCGCCGCCGGGGGCCTGGGCTACCTGGCAGCCCTGCGCGAGGGGATCGGCCTGGCCCGGGCCGATCGAGGGGTGCTGCGCGCGATGCTGCTGGTCGCGTTCGTGACGGCGATCTGGGGCGCGCTGGAGGAGTACGTCCCGTACCTGGGGGCGGAGACGGGCGTGGCCAAGGCCACGATCCCGCTGCTGATCCTGCTGGTCTGGGTGGGCGCCACGGCCGGCGGGCTGCTGGCGGGGCCGGCCGAGCGCCTGGGGTCCCGCGGGTACGCCGCGCTGCTCGGGCTGGCGGCGCTGACCCTGGCGGCGGGCGCGCTCAGCGGGCATCCGGCCGGGTTCGTGGCGATCGGGCTGGCCGTCGGGGCGTTCCAGCTCGCCCAGGTGCTGGCGGACGTGCGCCTGCAGGAGCGCATCACCGGCCCGGCGCGCGCCACCGTGACCTCGGTGGCCGGCCTGGGGACGAACGTGGTGACGCTCGGGGTCTACACCGCGTATGGGACGGCGTCGTCCCAGGTGTCGCACGGGGCGACGTTCGCCCTGCTGGCGCTGCCGTACGTGGTCATCGCCCTGGCGATGGCCCGCACGCGCCGGTCGGTCCGGTCATCGCCCTGACGGCGGCCTGTGCGGGCCCGTCGTCGCCCTGACGGCGGCCCGCACGGGCCGGTCGGTTCGGTACCGCGCTGATGGTGGCCCCGCGCGGGCCGGTCAGTAGCGGGACGGGATGCGCTTGGGCAGTGGCGGCGGCTCGGGGACGGCCTCGTCCTCGGGCTCCGCCGACGGCTCGGGACGCGTGGCGCCCCGCCAGCGCGCGGGGAACACCGAGGCGGCCAGCAACACGCAGGCCAGGGGCAGGGCCCAGGTCCCCGCCAGCCTCGCGTACGGCTCGGCGTACTCGGCGGGCAGCAGGCCCGCGACCCGCACCCCCGGCACGTACGCCAGCCCCGCCACCACGGCCAGGACCAGCCCGGGCACCAGCGATCCGATGGGCGAGATCCGCGACCCTGACAGCACGCCGACCACGACCATCGAGGCGCCGAGCGCGGCGACGGCGATCCAGGCGGCCAGGGCCCGGCCGCTCGCGAAGTAGAGAAGGCCCGCCGCGATGAGCGGTGTGGCCAGCAGTCCTGCGCCGGCGCCGAGCAGATGACGAACACCATTACGCACAGAGAACACCTCCAGCCACGGCACCTTACCCACCCATCAGGGCCTTCGCCTTAAAGGCTGAAAATTTCATATTCGGGTCGATGGCCGTAAAGGGTCCATAACACCGAAATAGTGTCCGTTTGGTATCTAACAGGGCCCGAAGCAACCGTTAGCTTGACAGCACCCCCACCCGAGGAGTGCACATGTTGAGTAAACGCTGTGCGCTGGTAGGCGGCGCCATCCTCGCCGTCTGCCTGGCCACCCCGCTCAGCCCGGCAGCAGCCGACACGGCGCCACAAGCCGCCGCTCCGCCCACCGCACCCCCCTCCATGATCGACGCGCTCGAGCGCGACCTGGGTCTCTCCGAGGCGCAGGTCATCACTCGCCTGGCCAACGAGGAGCGCGCGGCCGCCGCCGAGGCGAGCCTCACCCCCGCACTGGGTGACACGTTCGGCGGCGCCTGGCTGAACGACGACGCCTCCAAGCTCATGGTCGCCACCACGAATCCGGCGGCCGCACCGTCCATCGAGGCACAGGGCGCCCAGCCCGTCGTGGTCCAGCGTTCGCTGTCCCAGCTCAACGGCATCGTGCAGCAGCTCGACCGGGCCCCCAGGCGGGTCTCGGCCGGGGCCTCGCTGTGGTTCGCCGACGTCAAGACCAACACCGTCTCCGTCCAGGCTCCCACCGTCGAGGCCGCCGAGGCCCTCGTCGCCGCGGCGGGCGTGGACAGGAACGCGGTCGTCGTGTCGGCGACGGCCGAGCGGCCGACGACGTTCATCAACATCATCGGCGGTGCCGCGTACTACATCGGCTCCAGCCGCTGCAGCGTCGGCTTCGCCGTCACCCGCGGCACCACCCCCGGCTTCACCACCGCCGGGCACTGCGGCCGGGCCGGCTCCAGGACGACCAACCCGACCGGCACCTTCCAGGGCTCGTCCTTCCCGGGCAACGACTACGCCTGGGTCGCCGCGCCCGGCAACACCGCCACGCCGTACGTGCGCGGCTCCGGCGGCGCGAACGTGACCGTACGAGGCTCCACCCAGGCCTCCGTCGGCGCGTCCATCTGCCGCTCCGGCTCGACCACCGGCTGGCGCTGCGGCACCATCCAGCAGCACAACGCCAGCGTCAGGTACGCCCAGGGCACCGTCTCCGGCCTGACCCGCACCAGCGCGTGCGCCCAGCCCGGCGACTCCGGCGGCTCGTTCATCTCGGGCAGCCAGGCCCAGGGCATGACCTCCGGCGGCTCCGGCAACTGCACCACCGGCGGCACCACGTACCACCAGCCGGTCAACGAAGCACTGAGCGTGTACGGCCTCACGCTCAGAACCGGCTGACGCCCTGAAAATCCGCGCGGCGTGCCCTTCCCCGGGCGCGCCGCGCTCCTTTCTCCTCTCCCGCACCGATGACTTCCGGCCGGCCGCCCGGTCTGCACATCGAGAAGAAGAGAAAGGAACTCGCGATGAAGCGACCCGTACTCGGCAGCCTGCTGCTGTCCAGCACCGACCCCGAGCGGCTGAGCACCTGGTACGCCGCCGCCCTCGACCCGGGCGAGACGAGCGACGTCAACGGGTACCGCCTGCTCAAGTTCGGGGAGTTCTTCCTGTTCATCGACACGCGGGCAGACGTTTCGGACAAGAATCCGGAGCCCGGCAGGGTCATACTGAACTTCGACGTCGAGGACGCCCGCGCCGTCGCCGCCCGCATGGAACGGGCGGGCACGCAGTGGCTGGCCGAGCTGGAGGACCGCGACGGCAGCCTGTTCGCCACCGCGATCGACCCGGACGGCAACTACGTGCAGATCATTCAGCTCAGCGAGGAACACCGGCAGGGGATGTGACGATGCTCGACACCGGCAAGGCGTTCAGCGGGTTCTCCGTGAACGACGTCGAGAGCGCGAAGAAGTTCTACGGCGAGACGCTGGGCCTCAGCGTCTCGGAGGAACACGGGATGCTGACACTGCCCGTCGGGAACGGCGTGCTCGTCTACCCGAAGGGAGCCGCTCACGCACCGGCCACGTACACCGTCCTGAACTTCCCCGTCGAGGACATCGACCGGGCGGTGGACGAGCTGACGGCGCGGGGTGTGCGGTTCGAGCGTTACGACGGGATGAATCAGGACGAGCGTGGCATCGCCAGGGGCGAAGGCCCGGCGATCGCCTGGTTCACCGACCCCTCGGGGAACATCCTGTCGGTGCTGCAGCCGTAGCGGCTCACGGGCCCGGCTCCCTGCTGTCGCGGGGAGCCGGGCGTGGTCAGCAGGGCGGCCGGGGGTCGCCGCATCTGGGCGCGTACGGGGTCGAGGAGATGGTCCAGGTGGTCGCGTACCAGGCGGGCGATGACCACGAACGGCCACACGCCCACGTACAGCGCGACGACCACCGTCAGCACCGGTAAGGCGATGACCACGTTGGCGGCCACCTCCGACTGCTGCCAGCGCGCGTACACCGCGGCCAGCACCTCGAAGACGAGCACCGTGACCGCCAGCCCGCCGGCGACGAACGCGTAGAAACGGCACAGATCCCTGATCGCCGGCGTGCTCGCCGGATCGATCCACACCATGCGCAGCCGTCCGCACCGCCGCAACCGGCCGGGGATCAGGGCCGCCGCCGGCAGCCAGTACGGGATGTCGCCGGCCAGGAACCCCATCCAGCCGCCCATGAGAAACAGCAGGATCCGCGAGCTCCACGACCCCCCTCGTCCCCCAGCTCGGACATGACGCCCCCGACCTTCAGCGCCGTCCCGTACGACAACCAGACCACGGACAGCATGGTCATGCAGACGACCACCGCGCCCAGCGCGAAGACATTGCCCGGCAGGTGGCGGTAGGGGAAGTCCCACGGCCTGCCCCTCATGCTCCGCTGGGCCCCGTACGCGCTCGTCCGCCTCGACGAGCCGCTCCAGCAGCTCCTGCGGCGGCTCCGCGGCAGGCTGCATGTGGCCACCCCCGGGTCATCGCGGGCGATCTCCCGCTCCACGCTAATCCCGCCCGCGGCCCACCCGCGAGTGCCTCACCCCGCTCCCTCGCGAGTTCGAGGCTCAGGCACCCAAGCTGCTCACCGGCCACGCCTCGCGGACCAGGCCCACCAGCCCGCCGCCACCGCCACGGCCACCGGAGCGATCAGCGGCGCCGCGGGCTCGTACAGCCGCAGGGCCAGGGCCGCGACCACGGCCCCCACCGCGAGCGCCAGCACCACCCCGAGCGGCCGCCCGATCCCGCCGCCCTTCCCCCCATCCCTCCCAGGCCGCCACAAGGCGACGACCTGCCCCGCCAGCCCGGTCACCGTGCCCGTCACGTACGTCGTGGACAACCCGGACCCGCCGGCCCACCGCGTGACCGCGCTCTGCAACCCCATCGCCACCGCCGACGCCGCGACGAGCACCGGCCGGGGCACCTGCACGGCCCACCACCCCACGGCGATCCCGGCCAGCAGCACCAGCTCCAGGCCCAGTGCGGCGGCCGGGCCCCGCGCCGCGCCGCCGCCGGCCCCCCGTCCGACCAGGAGGAAGCCGGCAGCCAGCCCGGCGCAGAACCCGGCGAACGCCAGCCCGGACGCCATCACGTGCGCCGTACGCCCGTAGCCCAGCGCCAGGCCGAGCAGCACGACGTTCCCCGTCATGTTCGCGGTGAACACCTGTCCGAGCGCCAGAAAGCTCAGCGCATCGACGGCCCCCGCCGCGAGCGCCAGGCCGAGCATCGAGAACCGTGGCATCCGCATGCTCTACGCACTATATCGACCACTCAGGGTAATCGACCCTGAGGAGTCAGGCACCGGCGGTGTCGAGCCGGCTGAGCTGTTCAGCCGTGAGCTTGACGTCGAGCGCCGGCAGCGCCGCCTCGTACTGCTGGAGCGTACGCGGCCCGATCAGCGGCACGATCGCGGGCGAGGTCTGGTGCATCATCCACGCGAGGACCAGCGCGTTCGGCGTCACCCCGACCTCGGCGGCCACCTCGCCGACCGCGGCCAGCCGGGCCTCGGCATCCGGCCCCTCGTACGCCCCCATGATCCCGTGGCCCCTCCGCTTGGCCGGGTCGTCGTAGATGCCCTTGAGGATCGGGGAGTACGCCACCAGCGTCAGGTCGTCGTGCGTCTCCAGGTAGTCGAGCTGCTCGTCGTCCACGATGGACACGTGCCGCAGCCCCGCGCGGCGCCGCAGGTAGGAGTGCTGCTGCTGGAGCGCGACCGGCGCCGGCCAGCCGTGCTGCGCGCACAGCTGCCGGATCCGCTCCAGCCGCCAGGTCCGCACGTTGGACCAGCCGATGTACCTGGCCTTTCCGGCCTGGACGATGCCGGCGAGCGCCTCCAGCGTCTCCTCCAGGGGCGTGGCCCGGTCGTCGACGTGCACGTAGTACAGATCGACGTGGTCGGTGCCGAGCCGGCGCAGGCTGCCGTCGATCGCGTCCCGCAACGTCTTCGCCCCGGCCCCGACGAAGTTCCGGTACGCGGCACTCCAGTCGGGCCGGCCGTCGGCCCAGACCGCGTCCAGGTCCCGCACAACGGCGCTGCCCTTCGTGGCCAGGAACACGTTCTCCCGTCGGCCGGGCGCCCCGGCCAGCCAGCGGCCGATCAGCTCCTCGCTGTCCCCTCCGTAACTCCCCTGGTTCTCCCACCAGCAATAGCAGTCGGCGGTGTCCAGGAAGTTCCCGCCGGCCTCCACGTACCGGTCCAGCATGGTGACGGCCTCGCCCTCCGGCGTGACGGTGCCCATGATCATGCACCCCAGGGCGAGCTGGCTGACCTGTTCGCCGGTACGGCCGAGTTGTACGGTCTTCACGTGACTTCTCCTGTCGTCGATGGCGTCAGAAGCTGGCTGAACAGCGGTGCGCTGCAGAGTCAGATGGCCGCCGGCCCGGACGGGGACGGCGTCCCACTACGCGTTCGACGCTAGGAGGTCGAGCGCACTCCAGGTCAAGCCCGGAGTTCGCTGTCTCCCTGTGGCGTGCCCGCCGGCTTTCCGCCGAACAACCACGCACAGAGCAGGGCCGCAGGGATGAACCCGGCCACCGCCATGCTCAGCAGGAAGGGCGCCAGGGCGAACACCTGCACCAGCCTGAGCTCGGACTCCGAGTCTGAGGTCGGCCAGTGGAGCAGGAGCACCAGTAAGACCGCCACCGCGGACCCCGCCAGGGCCGACCTCAAGAGGAGACGCACGAGGTGATTGTCGGGGATCAAGGACCGTGGGGTCGAGGCGCCTGCCGAACCCTTCAGTCGATCGACCCGACCGTAGGCTCTGCCGCGTAGTGAGCCGATGTCAGGGTGACCCCGGTGGACCGCGCGGCCAGCGCGATGGCGAGAGCGAGGCGAGTCCGCGGGTCAGCCTCCCCGTCCAGCCGCATGCCCAGAACCTGCATGTGGGACAGCAGGCGATCCGGTTCACTGCCCTCTCGATCGCCAGGGAAGTACGGCTCGAAGCTCGTGATCACCACTCCGTCGGCGGAGTAGACGAAGTGCTCGTCGATGGTGTCGCCTGTGACGACCCGCGCCATCTCCGTACCCTGGGAGAGGCTCTCTGGGAGTGGCCAGCAGTGGTAGTCGATCAGGACCGCTCCGCCGTCCGCCGCGTAGGCGGCGATGCCCACTTCCCGGGAGATGTCACCGGGCGTGGCGCCGATCCGGCGCAACGCCCCCTCAGGAGACAGGCCCCGCACGAACGTCACGCCGATCAGGTCACTGTCCCTTCGATACTCCTCGACAAACCAGGCGTAAGACATCGGCGACGCGCTGTCCACCGGGTACCTGCTTTCGCGCATGTCCGGAACTTCGAAGGACAGGCTACGGGCAGCGGGCGTTACGCCGGAAGGGAACAGGCACGACCGGCCGGGCACTCGCAAGTGATCTTGATTCATCGTGCGGGGCTGTTGCAGTACCCACCCGCCGGATTGGAAGTGGGCCGCACCGACCTTGTCCTGATCGTCTACTCATGCTTACGTGTTCGGAGTGAGTCGCGATCTCGATACAGCTGGGCGTCTCAAACCCCTTCCGGCGAAGGTGAACCCGGCGAGTGGAAGGGTGAACCACATCACACCGCTCCTGGTCTTGGGCGCAGTCCCCCTTCTGCTTGTCAACTGGTTCATCATCGCCATGGCCCTTGGACGCAGCTGCGCCCTCATATATGAGGGCGGCAACATAACGGAATGTGTTGGCGGGCTTTCAGAGGAAGAGACGATCACCGCATCGGGGCTGATCGCGCTGATGCTACTTGGCATCCAGATAGGGCTGATCGTCCTAGTGCGCCGGCGCACCCGCGGATCGCAGTGAGGCCACATGCTCGGCGATGGAGCACCTCATCACACCATCCCGCCCGCGAGCATCCGGGCTACGCCCGTTCCCCAACCGATCCTGCGCGCGTCGGCTCGCGTCCTGCTCGTCGACGGCCGTAACCGGATCCTGCTGTACCGGGCGCTGAGGTCCGTCCAAGATCCCTATTACGCTTGGTACACCCCTGGGGGCGGCATCCAACCTGGGGAGACGCCGCGCATGGCAGCCGCGAGAGAGCTCCATGAGGAGATCGGGCACGATGTCCGTCCCGGCGCCTTGGGACCTCTCGTTGCCACCAGCGTCGGCGACTGGACCCGTCACGACGGCACGCCGATGCGTTCGGAGCACTCCTTCTTCTTCCTCCGCGTGCCGTCCCTGCAGGTGGACTTCTCCGGCATGGAGGAGTTCGAGCGCTCTCTCTTGGACGTCTTCCGCTGGTGGACGCCGGCCGACCTGCGTACCACGGATGAATGCGTGCTCCCCGCCGGCCTCGCCGACCTGCTGGAACTCCTACTGAGTGGAGAGATGCCATCCGAGCCGGTGGTCCTGTCCTGGGATTCACCGGACACCGGTACCAGACCGTAAGGGGCGGCCCGGCAATCCCCGGTCGGAGCGTTCGGTTGGTACGACGCGGCAGGCGTACGGCGCCCGGCCCGGTGTCCCACCGCCGCACACAGAAGATCAGAAGGCCCCCTCCCAAGATCTGGGAAATGGCCTCCTACCTGCGAAGGGCCGGGGATTTGAACCCCTGATGGGCGGCAAGCCCAAACCGCATCAGCAGCTCGGATCCCGACCGTCCAGATCGTCTCACGCTCCGTAATCACGCCGCCTGGGCCACGACCAAGGCTCTTCGGCTTACAGCACGTGACCGTTGCGACCGAGAGATGGCCTTCCACCTGCGGCAGGAGTCGACCTCACCGCCCCTGAAACCAAGATCCTTGCGCGTCTATTGCACAATGCCGTCAGGAGTCAGCGGAGAGCGAACCAAGAAACAGCAGCAAGGGAGGGTACTAGTTGAGCGCGCACCTGAGTCGAGCGGAAGCGATCTCCTTGGTACAGCGGATCATGGACGGGGAGTACGGAGACGAGCGGGAACTTAACGGCTGGCTGGAGAAAATGAGCCGCGCGCTCGTGTGTCCTTCGGAATATGTCTCCGACCTGATCTTCTGGCCCGAAGGAACTGAGCTTACCGCGGAACAAGTCGTTGATCAGGCGTTGAGCTACCGCCCTATCGCACCTTGACGTAGAGCCGGCGTCGTCGATGTACCGCGATGGATGGCGCCAACCCCATGCAGAACATCGCAATGTCGCTGACGGAGGTGAGAGTTCCTGTGCGGTGCGCGTACCTCACCCTGCCTGATCGTCCCGTCTGCCGTCGACCCGCCCAAAGGGGAAGCGGGCCAGGGCCACGGGGCAGCACCCAGGGCCCGGCGATCATCTCGGAGCCGGAGCCCCGCCGGAGGCTGGGTGCAACCATGGATGGAGCAGTCGGCGTATGGACAATCTCGCGTGGGCTGATTGGCTCGCGGCTCTCGCTCCGGGTGTCCGAGCTGAGGCCATGGCGCTTCGCGACAAATTCGCAGCTCTGGGTGCGAGAGATCCCGAAGGGTTCACTCGTGCGGAGATGGATGAGGGAGTACCTCACCTCGCGAGGTTCCGGCTGCTGCGCGGCTTGTGGTCAGAGCATATCGATGCCCACCGAGACAGCGCCGCCACCTGGATAGCCAACACGCGACGAGAGCTTCAGCGCAATCCAAGTGGGCCCTTTTCCGATGCGGGGCAGGTGCTGCTTCGCCTGGTGGACGAGTTGGGTGTCAGCCCGGAGGAGATCGGCACGTTGGCTCGATGGGTCGCCTTCGAAACCATCTTCGGGGTGCTGTATCGCCTTGATGAGCCGGATCTCACCGAGGACGATGTGTCAGAGATGCTCCAGGAGCAGCTTCCAAGCTGGCTTTTGGTCGAGGTCACCGGACGCGATCCGGTACCGACCGGCCGAACCCTTGAAGGGCTGCACGAGGACCTGCTTGGACTGGATCCAAGCGGGCAGGACGGACGTCCGGAGCTGCCGGTCGAATGACGGCGGCGCGTCGCTGTCGACGGCGAGTTTCTTCAGCTCAAGGCACACCGCGGAATGCCAGGCGCCGGGCGAGAGAGGACGGAGGATCGCCGGCAGGACCATGACCTGGTGTTCGCGGCCAAGCTCGCCACTCCCGTCGAACGCACCGAGGACTGGAAACCGAGGATTGGAAGCTGTGGAAGACCGTCCTCAAGCAGGCCTGGCGTTCGGGACGTCCGGGTACACGACGCTCGGCACACCGCCGCGACCCTACTCATCGAGCAGGGGGTGAACCTCCGAGTCGTACAGCAAGTTCTCGGTCACACCCGTGCGACGACCACCGAGCGCTACACCAACGGCACCTTCACGAGACCGCACGGAAAGCTATCCATGGCAACTCGCATACTTTACGTGCACGAAGAGTCGGGAATGCGTGACAGATCAAGCACTATCCACGATTTACGGTCAGACGAGTTCCAGTATAGGAGCGGTTCCTCTGGGTTGGCCGCACGCTCGCCTCCCGTGAACACGTCGTAAGCGGCGCTGTCCTCCAGCAGCCCGCCGATCCTCCCCGATTTCTCCGTGCATCGGTCGTACTGAACCGGCTGTGGCGCGGGATGCTTCGCCGTGTACTTCATCTCCTTGTTGTCATTAACATACGGCCCCCCGAAAAGACCGAACCGATCGTTCATCAGGGGCCCTCCGTACGACGCCACGACTTCTCGACGCTCCGTCCCGTCCTTTCGCAGCACTACGAGTTTGGTCAGTTCATAGAGACGAGTTGGCGGCATGCCGACACACCACTCGCGCCCGCACTGCGTTCCATCCAATTCCCGCACAGCCGTCGGCGCCGTCTGCGCGGCCGACGGGAGCCGCTGAACGGGCCCTCCACCCATCGGCACACGATAGGCATGCCGATCTCCGTACCAAACGACGTCATCACCGACTATCGACAGCTTGTCCTCAAACGGCACCTCGCCATGCCCGGTCAACCAGGTCACCAATCTCATTTCACCGCCCGACCGGGGCATCGTCCACAGTTCCATGTGTCGTTTGCCCGCGTTCCACGGTTCCGAGCGGTAGACCCCTGCGCTCCACACGATCCTGGTCTCACTCGTGGCCACGCTCATGATCTCGAAGCACAAACTACATTCTGCCCACTTCGGCGCAGTGCCGAGGGCGTGAACCCCGCCAGTACGAAGGTCATAGGAGTAAAAAGTGGGACGCATCTCTGACGAGGTGACCATCAGAGCCTCGTCCTCGCTCAACATGGCCGCCGGCTTGATGGCTGGCTCGCCCTTGGCCTTCGCAGGCACCTTGACAACAGCATCACGCCATATGTTCGCCGCCAACTCAAGTTCGGGCACTTCGGGCAGCACCTGTGGACGCGCTGGGAGAGGTGGAGTGGCATCCTGAACAGTGCACGACAACGTGAAGGGAATCAGCATCAGCACTATGGTCGCGGCCCTATATAAGTTGGCGTGCCGGGCTTTGGCACTGGCAGTTGGATGTTCCGGCGGGAGCATGATTTCGATCCTACGCTTCAAGGGTCGGAACTCTGATCACGGCTGAATCACCATCCACCAGGCGCGACTCCGCGCCAATGCGAAGCATCGCTAGGGGCGGGAAGCATTCCCATCGCTGTTGCAAGCGTCCCTGCCCGAAGGACTGCACGGGCCACGCGGACAAGTGCCCGAGGCGTACGGGCGGCGGCCTCTTCTTTCGGCAACGCAAGGGGAAGAGTCAGGCGCACGCTCCAGTGCCCTCCGGCGCTCCTACGCGCGCACAAGAAGCTCCAGGCCGCAGAGCGGCTGAATGCCGGGCACAAGTGGACCGATCATGATCTCGTCTTCACGACGAAACTCAGCGGCCCGATCGAGCGCACGGAGGACTGGAAGCAGAGGACGTCCATCCTCAAGCAGGCTGGCGTACTTGATGCCAGGGTTCACGACGCGGGGCGCACAGCGGCGACCCTGTTGATAGAGCAGGGTGTCCACATCCGGGTCGTGCAAGAGGTCCTCGGCCACACCCGCGTCACGGCCACCGAGCGCTACACCCATGTGGCGCCCCTCCAGATGAAGGACGCCAGCAACCGCATGGACGAGGCCCCATGGGGCACTCCCTAACGGCCAACTGCAACCTTGGCCCTCTTAGAAGATCAAAGGCCCTCCCCCCGGTTAAGGGGAGAGGGCCTCCTACCTGCGGAGGATCGGGGATTTGAACCCCGGATGGGCGGTAAACCCAAACCGCATTAGCAGCTCGGATCTTGACCGTCCAGATCCGTTCAACCTGGATCAACAGACCCGCCCGGTCCATCTGGAACGAAGTGAGACGGCACTGGATTGCAACTAGCACTGCAACTAAGGGAGCAGTTGCACGGGCCCTCACAGCTCCAGTGGCGGCAGTCCCTGAGCCTCTCGGTAGCGCTGTCGCTCTGCGGTCAAGGTGTCCGATCCGTTGGGGCCACCCATCACTACGTCAGCGTTGTGATCGTCCTGTCCGTCGTCCTCCCAACAGCACTCCTCACACATCTCGAAGCCGCCGCGGTAGTGCAGGGTGGGGAGAAAGCAGCATGGGCAGGTGTACGCCTGATCGCCTGGCGGTAGCCGAAGGAAGTCTCCGCCCTGTACCTCCATCAGAGACAGGACCCATCGCTTGCGTTCGCGGATCTCCTCCATGCTGGGATGGGTCATGACAGTCATGATGCCGTACGGCTCCGAGCATCTGTAGGCATTCTGGACCTGCGTCTTCCTGGCCGTCGGGAGTTGCCTCCGACCTTCCGACGATCACTACCCGCACCCCGCAACACCGTGGGCCAGGGCTGAGGAACGAAGCTCTGGACCTTCGATCGCCCCCGATCATGCACGATGGCCAGCCATGCAGTGGCGATCGTAGGGCTGCATCTGTGCGGCGGCGTGGCAACCCTGGTCGGTGCGTTCGGTTGACACGGCGGGGGCGGCGTGCGGTGGCCGGCCCGCTGTCCCGCCGCCGTCCGGGACCGGCCCCCAGGCCGCACGCCCGGACGGCGGGCGGGCGGAGGGCCGGAGGTACGGCGGCGCGCCGCGCCGCCGCTTGATACCTGAGAGATCAATTCGGCAAGTCCTTGAGGGCGAGCGCCCAAGGGCAGCTGTCGGTGCGTTCCCCGCCGGGGTTTTATAGGTGTGGCTCGAACTGGCCGATACCGAGCAAGATGCGCACGCTTATCGTGTTCACCTTAAGAGTCTCCGCATCGCTACAGACTGGCGTGGCCCGGCTCAACGATGGAAAGAAGGTTAACAGCCCAACGATGCCCTTTTCAAGCATACCGCGCCTTAAATTAACAGTCCGCTCAAATGCATATCCATGGTAGACGCAACATCCAAAGCCTTATTTGCGAGCTTGGAAATCCGAAGCGATCAGTTGAGACAGTTCTCTAGAAAATCCCAGCTCCCCCCAAGCTGCTATACGGGTGAGCACACTTTGACGCGATCTCATTTTCTCTCTAAGTATACGGATTGCAAGTCCCGTCCATCTAGTATGCAATATGCCGGACTCGTATAAATTGACTAGAATGTCCTCTTTAGCCGAACCCGACGAGCTGAAGGCCAGCAATAGTATGTGGAGAGCCTCAGACAGCTCCTTCGGGTTATCTTCCTCACATTCACGAAGCTCAGCAATCAATGATTCATTCCAATAACCGCACCTTAATAGCAGCATTATGCGCGCAAGCCGCACTTCTATTGAAATCTCAGACGTGTCGAGCTTTATAAGCTTTTCAAGGAAGAGCGCGTGGGGCTCAAGACTATTTCCAACATAGGAGAGAGCCAACAGCAGCTCTTTTTCTTGCGGGTGATCAAGCCAAGCCTGCTGCATTATATCGCCGTATCTACGCTCGTTGATATCGTGCAAGAACATGAGATGTAGACTGCTATTTCGGCGAATAGATTTCGCGATAGCTTCGACCCATCTGCTTTTTCTTAACGCATCAGGAGACACCTGGCACAATAATTGCACCCCAAGCATCGGAGACGTCTCAAACACGCCGTCTAAGAGAGCAGCGAAACTGGCGTCGAAGACAATAGACGCCCTCCCTCTCGGCGACAAGGCCATACTGGCCAGGAATTCACGAACCCGCCCAGCAGGAGATTCGATTGCAGCATTTATAAGGTTGCGCGGATCTTTAGGGTATGGAATATTATGCGATTCCCTCTCTAGCAGCCTTATCGGGAACCATGGCTTGCCAGCTATCCCACTCCTCATAATATCTCCATCATGAAGTTGCTGGAGATGCACGCCACGCCCAAACCAATCCTGCTGCCAAGTCAGCCAATCATCAATGTCCCCCAAGGCACCACTGCTAGCGGCGCTTACCAAAGCTTCCGTGCTATCCGGATCCCAAAACGCGATCAGCGCTTCTGCAAGTGGCCATGGCGCCAAAGATGCGATTTTGAATACTACGTAATAATCTGCCTCACGCGCCGCCGAGATAAGAACCTTAGCAAGGTTGTCACTGTTAGGAGATTTCATGAAGTCGAGATATGCTCTAATAGCATCCCAGCCTTGATCTCCTCCTGGAAACGTGTCGATTGCCTCACTTAGGCGTGTCGGCAGGATTGGGGGAAATCGACCCACTAGCAGGAGTTTGCGCCCACTCGTAATCCTGATTGACTTATCTCCACTTTTGCGGCTTGGAAACCAGAGTAGATTTGCTAATGGGCCGAGCCAATCAGGAGCTGATGGCGTGCTGACCCACGTTTGACGTGCATCGTCTAGGCCCGCGACACGTATTGGTCCCTGGGCCCGAGCGAGAGCACTGGCCGGGTAATCAAGAATTCTCCCGGCCAAAAACCCGTTCAGTGATGCTGAATCGTGGTTGCCATCCACGAGGAGCGTCTGGAACAACTCCTCATCAATATTTCGACTATCGAGCAGATTCGCAAAAAGAAGCGCGAAATCTGCGTCGTGCTCTGCTAGGTAGCTAAGACATACCCATGCATTGTTTGCAGCATTCGGATCGCTACCGCCAATTCTGCTACGTATTTCAGATAAGAAGACGTCCGAAGTTTCCTTCTGCCATACATTAGCGAGGCGAGGTGCCCAATCTGTGAACTGATCATCTAAAAGCCTCAGGGCTGTACGTGTAAGCATTCGATTCCATCGTGGCTGGCGTCGTGCGGAACCTTCCTCCAGAACGTCAAGAGCTAGTTCAGAGCCTGCAAGCGTGTACCTAGCAACCCTGTCCTCGATATCATCATTAAGCTCGCTACAAACCGCATGAATAGTGTCACGCAAATATTGACGGTCAAAAAAGCACTTGCCCGTGGCGAAGAGAAATACATTGCGCCAGTTGGTATTTCCCGCTATGGCCTTCAAGCGATTTTGGGTCATCTTGTCATCAGCAGCCATCAGACCTTCTGCGGCCATAAACTCTTGCAGGGAGCGAATCTCAAAACCAACCTGGCCTTGTTCGAGCCCGACAAGAAACACTAGTCGGTGTGCTGCGGCCTCGATAATGGATGCGACAAGCGTGGAAAGACTTTCGCTCTCGTGCCCCTCTTCGTGAAGGTGGCACTCCACAATCTTTTGGAATTGACCAATTGTCAGCTTCGCATCAGTTCCGCCTGATCGTTCCGCTTCAACTTGCAGCAGGAGGCCGACCTGTCGATGAACGGTAATGATGTCAGTTTTATACTCACGCAAGACCGCAGCGGCCGGAATATCCCTTTCGATCTCTCGATGGTAAATCAGCTTAAAATACTCGTCAAAGAGAGGCCAACGCTCCTGCGGGGGTTGTCCCATGCGGTCTAACAGTAACGTTAGAATGGTGACTTGCAAAGGACTTCGCATTAAACGCGCAGTCGCCTCGTTTTCGGCTGCACGACGAATGCGCCTTTTAATCTTCTCTACCCGGTCAACATCTCCGCTGAATCTAACCTCTGCAAGCTTACTTCCATATTCGATGGCTTGATTAGGGGAAAGGTGGGTCATCCAGTGATGGGAATAAAACTTGGGCGAGAATTCCTCATTATATCCCTGAGGCCGACTGGTGGCGACGACCAAGACGTCAATGTCGGAGCCTGTTAGCTTTGAAGAAGCTATGTCAGCCCAGAAGTCCTTAATAGCCCCTAGGACTTGGTCGCGATTTGTCGACGCGGGAACTTCGTCTAGGCCATCAAATATGAGAATACTTGGATAGGCGGCGAGTAAGGATTGGAAGTCACGTATCCTTAGATCGCCGTCTGTTCTCATGTTGAAGACATTAGTTAGGTATCCCAAGACACTGGTAGTTTGCTTATCGGCAAGACTTTTAGCAAATTCGCTTAGGACTACCCGAAATGGGATTCGACGCGCTCCAGGCTTGGCAAGAAGACCGTCATCCCATTGTTTTTTAATCGCAGCTACTATGGCTGCCGGCTCATGCTCAACAGTTCCATCTGGGAGATCAACCAACAGCGCTGCGCGAAATACTTGACATATATACTGCCCGACTGTTGTCTTTCCCTGCCCTGGTCCTCCAATGAGAACGTGCCGTCCAACTGGCCGCGCTCTTTCAGAATTATCCTGCCAATCATCCTGTCGACAGTGGAGGGATGATTCACGGATAATGAGATCCGCAAAGTATAGGTCTTTGCTGGCTTGCATACCATGAGGGCTATCGATTGTTAGGTCAGGATGCGGCTCCGCTGCCACTGGTACGTCTACGAATACCTGCGAAAGCGGTATTGCCTCATCGGCCGAATGGCCTGCCTGCTCCAATTTGGCAAATTGGTCAACACGTAGCTCCTTCTGTAAGAACCGAGCAATTAAGTAGCGATAATCGGGTCGCTGAGACTGCAGTGTCTGGGCCAGTTCTGCCAAAACGTCACCTGGTGTCACCCATGCCATATACGCTTCACGCACATCCTTGTTATTATCGAGGAGGATGCGAAGCTTGTCATAGTCCCATACGTCTACATCTTTTAGCTGATGCTTCCTGGCAAATTGGCGAAGCTCTCTGAAAACTTTGTCCTTGCTTCCGGTACGAGAAACAGAAGTTAGAGCAACGTTGGTAGCCAAAATGTAGTAGTCCATTTGCCGGTTAGAGTCTCGCTTAGCATACTTCGCTAACTCGGCTTTGAGTTCCTTAAGTACCCATCGACCATCCGCGGTCGAATTGCTTGGGCGTTGGAGGAATTTCGCCTGAATGACGCCATAGCCGTTCCATTGACCGGAATCGACACCATACTTGGTTGGACCGTCGAAGGTTGCCTCGCGACCTCCGTCAGGACCGTCTCCAAAAGGAGTGGTCGTCTCTGTTATCGTCTTTATGCATAGAGCCTGTACGAAGTGCTCGAAGCTACGAGGGCTTAGCCCGTCGAGACGGTAGTCGGTCACGAGCTGAGAGTATCCGATGGGTGAGACATGTTCCACCCTATGTTCACCCGATATGCGTGGTTATCGCCCTTTCGATCAGATTGTGGCTAGATTTGCCATTGCACTTGCCGCCCTCAGCCTGAACCCACCGGGCTTCCTGTCCTGGGTGCTAGGAAGAGCTCAGAGTACAGCCTTCGGAAGGATCTACGGCGATGCCTTTTCTCGGAGTTATGTACTGCCGATCAGCAAGAAGGTAACTTCGCGGTGTGGCTGACGACGCTGAGCTGACGCGCTGGATAGTGCACGGAGAACGACTCGTCTACGAGAACCGGTGGGTCCGGTTGGGCCTGGCAGATGTGGAGATCCCTGGTGGGGAGCGGTTTGAGCATCATGTGGTGCACCTGGATCGGGCGGCGATCGCTGTCGTGCTGGATGAGCAGGACCGGGTGTTGATGATGTGGCGGCATCGGTTCGTGTTCGATCGGTGGGGGTGGGAGCTTCCCGGCGGGCTGATCGAGGCGGGTGAGGATCCGATGGTCACCGCTCTCCGGGAGGTGGAGGAGGAGACCGGGTATCGGCCGAAGGGCTTGGAGCCTCTGGTCTCGTATCAGCCAATGGCGGGGATGGTCGACTCCGAGCACATGCTGTTCGTTGGGCGTGGGGCTGAGCTGGTGGGCGAGCCTGAGGGTGAAGTAGAGGCCGACCGGATCGAGTGGGTCCCCATGAGCGAGATCCCGGGCTTGGTAGCCCGCGGGGACATCTGGACGTCGGGGACCTTGGTCGGGGTGCTGCAGGCGCAGGTGTGGCTCAACAACCAAGACCGCGGTTGACGGCCTTGGCCAGTTCGTTGATGCGACGGCGTTGCCGGCGGCTGCCGGTCATGGTGGCCAACTGCTGGGCTCGCTGAATGTGGGGCTGGGCGGCTTCGGCGTCTCCGGCGGCGAGCAGGGCGTGGGCGAGGTCGCAGCGGACGCCGGACTCCGCGCGGTTGTAGGTGCCGTCCATCCCGGCCAGGGCTGAGCGCAGGTCCTCGGCGGTGGCGGGGTCACCGAAGCGAACCAGGCAGTTGCCGCGCCAGCGGGCCAGGTGGTGGGTGTTGATCGACAGGTAGGGCATGTCCGGGTCGGCGTCCCCGCCGGGGAGCAGCGAGACGGCCTGATCGAGGGCTCGGCGGCAGGTGGCCTCATCGCCCAGGACAGCAGCGGCTTCCGCTTCGGCGGATGAGAGCCAGGTCCTGAGTCGGGCGGGTACGCGGGTGTGATGCTGGGCGTGCACGTGCTGAAGGAGCTCCATCGCCTCAGCAGGCCGGCCGAGTTCCATCAGGACATAGGCCTGTTCGCCGGAGACGTAGGCCAGGACAGCGGGATCCTCGGCTTCGTAGGCGGCGGCCTTGGCCTGCTCGTAGTGGTGCCAGGCGTCCTTGAGGGCCAGAGCGTTAATGGCCTGCCAGCCGGCCAGGGACGCGGTCTCGGCGAGGAGGTGGGCGAGCTCGGCGCGCATACCGGGGCGTACGGAGTGACGGTGTGCACGCTGGATCTGCGAGATCTGCGCGAGCATCTTGTCCGCGATGGCCACTCCCCCGAGCCGCCGATCCAGAAGGCGCAGGTTGTTGGTATCGGTGCGCAGGATCATGACCGTGGTCGGGTCGATGGTCGCCGTGCTGTCCAGCAGTGCGGCGAGTTCGCGGGCCTGGTCTTCGTGCTCGTCGTCCTCTTCGTGGGCCTGGGGTGTACCGGCGAGCGGGGCCAAGCCGAGGAGCATGCGGGCGTGATCGGGCAGGCGCAGGCCGTTGGCGACGCGCTCGATGACGGCGAGCTCCTTGATACAGCCGCCCCCGTTGAGGATTTTGTTGACGCGAGGCTGGCCCAGGCCGGTGGCGGTGCCGATGCGGACCTGGCTGGCGCCGTATTTTCGGGCGATCCTGAAAAGTCCGGCAATGTCGCGGCTTTTGAGTATTTCCCGGGTTTCGTCCTGATCCCAGACGGCATCGGGTAGCTCAATTGGGTCGAACGCGCCATTTTGCATTTCGGACCTCCGGCTTTCCGTTGCCGGGATGATGTCGTGCTCCGCCGTGGAGCCTATATGCGCTCGTGCTATATCAGCGTGAGATAGGTCTGAAAAGCATGGACATTCATGCTGACCGGCATGACAACGCCAGTTAGATGCACAGAGTGCGAGGGACGAGGCTGGAAGATCGTCACTCGTCGCGGCCACATGACCGCCTCCGGGCTGGGCCTGGCCGCGTCCGCTCAGGAGGACTGCCTTTTCTGCACCGGCTCCCCCGAGACGCAGCGAGAGGGCTTCTCCTGGACCGTCCGCGTTCTCACCGAGAACGGCGAAGTCGCTGGTCCGAGCGGATGGAGCGGGTTCCAGGCCACCGCGATGGACGAGCTGCGCACGGCGATGCGCGCCATGCCGCGCGAAACCTCGATCCGGGGCAGCATCCGGCACACCTGCTACGACTTCGGCGCCGGTGAGAACGCCCAGGCTCACCGCGAGACCTTCCGCGCGTACGTGGATCCAGCCGGGTCCGTGCGATTCGAGCGGGTGGAGAAATGATCTCCCCGGCCATGGTCACTTTGGACCCATGCCGGTCAGCGGAAACCCTCCGCGACGCTTTGCAGCGAGACGGCATCAATTCCGACGTCCACGACGGTTACGGACTGGCGCTGGTTTCAGTCTGGGTGGGCTTGGTCGTGTGGTGCGACGGCGAACGTCTTTGGTGGCGTACCGGATGGAATGCCGATCGCCGCCGCGTCATTTACGCCTGGCATCCGGCGTCTGATCCTCTCCGGGCGGCCCGCCGCATCGCCATGCGGTACGCCGAGCTGCGCGCCCAGCACCACCCGATCACCTCACACTGTGCCGGCACCTCGGCGGAGCCGTTGTGAGCCGGATCGGCTGGCGGGCCACCATCGTGAGCACCCTGCACAGCCATGCCCGCGTCCGTGCCAACAGCGCTGCGCTGATAGGCCGTGAGGGCGTTGTGGTCGCGGTGCTCCGTAACGGCACAGCGGCTCTCGTCCAGCTCGATGAGCACCCGTTCGGTCTGCCCTGCGGAGTCCTGCGCTGGCCACTGCAATGGGACGATCTCGATCTCAAAGAGCCGATCGAGGTGGCTTGTCCCCTGGACTACGTGGTCGGCCTCTCGGCGGGCCAGGTGCACGCGGTCATCCCCGGCACAACGGCCAGCCTCTGCTCGGCTCCAGTCCGGCCGCTGCCGTTCTGCGGCTGGTCGGTCAGGTTTTCTCCGCACGTTTCCCGGGCTTGCCCTATGTGCGCGGCCCTGGTGACGGGCTCCTGAGTTACATCCTGCTCGCTTATGAACGCGGGCCGCTGACAGGCCTGAGCTCAGCCGGTACTGTGCTTATGCGCACAAGTGGAAGAGTGAACGGGCGGTTGAGATGGGCATGGATTTCGCCCCACCTAAATACGCGCAGGTCATGCGGACAATTCAGGACCGCATCGAGTCGGGCGAGTACGCCCCCGGCGACATGCTGCCGTCCGAAACCCAGCTCGTGCGCGAACTCGGCGTCGGCCGGACCACCGTCGTACGCGCGTTGCAGACC
Source organism: Nonomuraea rubra (assembly GCF_014207985.1). Lineage (NCBI taxonomy): Bacteria > Bacillati > Actinomycetota > Actinomycetes > Streptosporangiales > Streptosporangiaceae > Nonomuraea > Nonomuraea rubra. The sequence goes on from NZ_JACHMI010000001.1 coordinate 12,284,031, forward strand.
CTCGCCATGCAGGGATGGATCGAACGGGAGCACGGACGCGGCTCGTTCGTCAAAGGCCGCCCGCAGAGCGCGGCCGACCGTGCACACCCCAGCCTGACGACAGCAGAGCAGGGCGAGAGCCCGAACGCGGTCCTTGAAGCCGGAAGAGTTCCGGCTCCCCGCCATATCGCCCGGCTGCTCGGCGTCGCCGAGAAGACCCCCGTGGTCGTACGCAAACGGCTCGCCCGGCAAGCCGACGTGATCTCGGCGGTAGAGACCGTCTGGGTCCCCCTGGAACACGCCCTCGGCACGGACCTGGACAAGCCCGAACCCTTGCGGCACGGCATCCGCCAGCACCTCCAGGCCGTCAAACACCTGCGCTTCGACCACATCACCGAGCGGATCAACGCCCGCCCGCCCACCAAGGAAGAGGCCGAACTGCTCGGCTCGTCCGGGCCGGTCCTCGGCGTGCTGGCCACCGTGCACGACCCTGCCGGCAACGTGCTGATGGTGGTCAGCCTGGCCCTGCCGGGGAGCCTGCACGAGCTCGAAGATGTCTTCAAGGTGAGCTAACTCTTACCCGCCCCTTACCGCTTATCCACTTGTGCGGACGAGTTGCGATCACCTACTCTCAACTCATGCGGACAAGTGGACGAGCGAACGAAGAGTCGTCCCCGTTGAAAGGAGGATCCCTCATGGCAATTCAAGGACCGATCCCGGTCAGCTTCGAGCAGGCGTTCCCGCACGGCTGCTTCATCGTCGGCCAGGTCGAGCAGGTCAAGAATTTCGAGGCCTCGACCGGCGGCAAGACCGTCTACGCCCGGGACAAGACGACCGGCGAGCCGATCTGGCAGATCCCCGTCATGGACGGCGACCCGAACCTCAAGGCCGGACAGAAGACCATCGCGGTCAAGATCCTGTCGGAGACCGAGCCCATCGCCCCGCCCGCTCTGGCCGGCCTGCCGATCGCACCGGTCGAGTTCACCGGCATGACCATCACGCCGTACGTGAACCCGTCCGGACGGCTGGCCTACTCCTACCGGGCCACCGGCATGAAGCCCGCCCGCCCGAAGCAGCAGGCCGCACCGGCCGGTAAGGAGGCGGCGGCGTGAGCTCCGGGCCGTACACCTATGTCACGTTGTCGATGCGGCCGGGCTCCGAGCCCCATCTGGCCATCTCGTTCTACACGCCGGGCCTGCGCGTCAGCGCCGGGATGCTGTTCGACGACCCGCGGCCGTACCTGGAGATCCGTTCGCGTGACGCGGACCTGCACATCTCCACCACCGGAGCCGGGCCGGTCACCAGCGCCGATCTGGACACCGCCCGCGAGATCTTCAACGCCGCCGCTCGCTACCTGGCCGACTGCGAGCGCCTGCACGCCGAACAGTCGGCCACCGACCAGGCCACCCCCGGGGCGGCCTGACCAGTAAGGCGGGGCCGCCAGAAGCGGCAACTTCCGGCGGCCCCCTTGTTCTCCCGCGACTTCCACATCAACGAGGAGGTGTCCAGCTTATGTTCAAGCGCCTACCTGGCGACGAGGCACGCAACCTCGTCTCCACGACCCCGGACACGGCCGTCGTCTTCCGCCCGGCCGTGGTCACCACTCCCGCCATCCTCACCCTGATCATCCTCGCCGGGCGTGTCCTGGCCGGGCTGGTCCGGATGACCTGGCGGCACCCCATCGCCATGCTCGCCGCCGTCGCTCCCGGCGTGCTCACCATCCTGTACGGCTGGCAGACCGCGCTTCTGCTTACCGCACCCACCCCGGCCGGGCTCGCCGCCTGGGCGCTGACCGACCGGGACTCGTTCGTCCGGCTGGTCGGGCGTCGGCTGCAAGCCTGGTGGCGGCTCATCTGGATCTACCGGCGGCACTGGCAACCGGTGATGATCGTCTCCGGCCTGGGCAGGCACATCCGGGGACGCGACTACCTGCCCCGCCTCGTCAAGGTCACCTGCACCCCATGGGCGGATCTGGTGACCGTGCGCATGCTCAAGGGCCAGGCGGTCAAGGACTGGGCCGACCGCCTCGACCACCTCGCCCAGGGCTTCGGCGCCGTCTCCTGCCGGGTCGCGCTGACTCACTCCGGGCGGCTGACACTGACCTTCCCGCGTCACGACCCGCTCGCCGTCCCGATCCCATCACGCCCGCTGCCGGACGCGGCCACCGTCGAGGCGATCGAGGTCGGCAAGCAGGAGGACGGGCGTCCCTGGCTGCTCAAGGTCCACGGGACTCACGTGCTCGTGGCAGGCGCGACCGGGGCCGGCAAGGGCTCGATCCTGTGGTCCGCGATCCGCGGGCTTCTCCCCGCCGTGGCCGAGGGCCTGGCCGAACTGTGGGCGCTGGATCCCAAGCTGATGGAGCTGTCCTACGGCCGGGATCTGTTCGGGTCACGCTACGCAGCCACGCCGGAAGAGTGCGCCGATCTGCTGGACGAGGCCGTGAGCATCATGCAGAAGCGGGCCGCTCGGTTCGCCGGTCTCCAGCGCAACCACACGCCCACCGTCGATGACCCGTTCGTCCTGGTCGTGGTCGATGAGGTGGCGTTCCTGACCGCGTACCAGACGGACCGGCAGCTCAAGCACCGCATCTCCGCCGCGCTGGCCACGCTCACCACCCAGGGCCGCGCGGTGGGCGTCGGTGTCTTGGCGGCGCTCCAGGACCCCCGCAAGGAGGTCATGAACATCCGCAACCTGTTCCCCGACAAGATCGCCCTCCGGCTGGACGAGTCGGAACAGGTGGACATGGTCCTCGGTGACGGCGCCCGCGACCGGGGCGCTCTGGCAGACCACATCTCCCTTGTCCCCGAACTCGGCGCGGGCATCGGATACGTCCGGCTGGAGACCAGCCCCGAACCCGTCCGGGTCCGCGCGGCCTACGTCTCCGACACCGACATCCGCGCCATGGTCGCCACCTTCGGGAGGGCGGCATGAGGATCTGCTTCCACGGCACCGCCGACGAGCTCGACCTGGTGGCGGGCCGCCCGCTCATGGTTCTCCTGACCGCCCATGGCCTGCCCCGGATGCGGGTCTTCGAGCTCTACCAGGCCCGCGTGCTCGCCCACCCCTACGACGGCCGGTACCGGCTGTGCGCGGAGATGGCCGAGACGGAGGTGCGTCCCGATGCGTGACGTGGCCTACCTGCTGGAGGGACTGCGCTGCTCGACCTGCCAGTCCGACAACACACTCTGGCTCGACCTGGAGCCGGGCATCGTCGAGTGCCGCGAATGCGGCCAGGGCGCGCTCATCGTCGCCGACGACGGGGAGGAGCGGTGACCTACGATCGCGCTCTGCCCCGGGCCGAACGGCTGCGCATGCCGTGGGCGCGTGACGTCGCTCTGGAGGTCGCCAAGCAGTACGGCGTGTGCATCCGGCCCGTCGCACTCAAGCGGATCGACCTGCAGACCGGGCAGAGCGAGATCATCGATGTGCCCTGCGGGGCTACGCGGGAGGCCGTCTGCCCGCCGTGCGCTAAGCGCAACCGGCAGCTCCGCATGGCCCAATGCCGGGAAGGCTGGCACCTCGACCACGAACCGGCCATCACCCCGGACGAGCCGAACGACGAACAACGCTGGCTGATCGAGTTCCGTGCTGACATGCAAGCCCGCCGGGACGCCGCCGAGCAGGCCGGCGAGGACACCACCGACCTGGACGCCGTCCTGTCCGGCCTGGACGACGAGATCAACGCGGCCGGGATGCGCGGCAACGTCCTCGGCCGGACCACGCCCAAGCGCACCCGATCGACCCGGCGACGGCAGGATGCTCCAGACCTGCCCCGCCGCAAGATGGCCAGCACGACACTCGGCCGGACGTTCACCAGCTCGGACGGCAAGGTCTACCGGCCCTCGCTGTTCGTCACGCTGACCCTGCCCAGCTACGGCAAGATCCGCGACGGCGTCCCGATCGATCCCGACACCTACGACTACGCTCGCGCGGTCCGCGACGCGCTGCACTTCTCCAAGCTGGTCGATCGCTTCGTGCAGAACCTCCGCCGGGTAGCGGGCTACGACGTGCAGTACTTCGCCTCCGTGGAACCTCAGAAGCGGCTCGCCCCGCACCTGCACATGGCGATCAGGGGCACCCTGCCACGCGCGGAGATCAAGCAGATCGCGGCGGCCACCTACCACCAAGTGTGGTGGCCCCCTGCCGAGCGGGTCGTCTTCGACGGCGAACACCTGCCCGTCTGGGACGACCAGACCGGTTACATCGATCCCGCCACGGGCGAGGTCCTGCCCACCTGGGACGAGGCGCTCGACCAGCTCGACACCGACGAGACGACCGAACCCCTGCACGTGATCCGCTTCGGCACTCAGGTGGACGTGCAAGGCGTGCTGGCCGGCACTCCCGACGCCGACCAGTGCATCCGCTACCTGTCCAAGTACCTGACCAAGTCACTCGGCGAAAGCCTCGACACCGACCACCAGGCACGCCGTGATCACGCCGCCCGCCTGGCCGAAGCCCTGCGGTTCGAACCCTGCTCGCCCACCTGCGCCAACTGGCTCCGCTACGGCATCCAGCCCAAGGACGCCAAAGCCGGGATGACCCCGGGCCGCTGCCGCGGCAAGGCCCACAAGCCCGAACACCTCGGCTACGCCGGGCGCCGCGTCCTGGTCTCCCGCAAGTGGTCCAACAAAACCCTGGCCGAACACAAGCAGGACCGCCGTACGTGGGTCCTGGAAGCCCTCGGCCAAGCCGACCAACCACCAGACCCACACCGATACGCCTGGAAGCCCTTCCCGGCCGGAGACGCCAACGTGCCGCCCCTGGCCGTCCGGCTCCTCCGCACAGTGGCCGAACGTCAACGATGGCGAGCCCACATGGCCCAACTCGAAGCCCGAGCAGCGGGCCAAGATCTTTCGGCAGTCAGAGAGGAGGCAGCGTGATGGAGCCCTTGTTCTATCGCCCCAAGGACGCGGCCACGCTTCTCGGCATGAGCCGCACGGCTGTCTTCCGACTCATCAAGACGGGCGAACTCAAGTCGATCAAGGAGGACGGCTATCGCCTGGTTCCGCGATGGGCGCTCGCGGAGTTCGCTCGCACGCTGGAAGCCAGAGCGGGGCTGGTACGGACCGAGGACGTGGCCTGATGGCGAAGAAGCCGAATGGCCGCTCCTCCATCTACTTCGGCAACGACGGCTATTGGCACGGCTGGATCACGGTAGGCATCAAACCGGATGGCTCTCCCGATCGTCGTCACCGAATGGCCAAGACCGAGGCTGAAGTGACCCGCAAGGTCGCCGAACTGGAGGGCAACCGCGAGACCGGACAGGTCACCAAGCCGGGCCGGGTGCCCACGGTCGCCGAATGGATGACCGAATACCTCGATGTGATCTGCGAACGCCTCGTGGCCTCCGGGAGGATGGCACCGCGTACCCTGGCGGACTACCGCTCGAAGACACGTCACTGGATCGTTCCCCTTCTCGGCCGCCATCGGCTGAACCGGCTCGCTCCTGAGCACCTCGACACCGCGTACACGGCGATGCTGGACAAGGGGTTGTCCACAAGTACCGTCCTCAAGGTGCACCGGATCATCTCCCGCGCGCTCAAGGTGGCTGTGCGGCGCGACAAGGTCACGCGGAACGTGGCGACCCTCGTTGAGGCGCCCACAGCAGCGGAGACCGAGATCGAACCGCTGTCGCGCGAGGAGGCTCGGCGCATCCTCTACGTGGCCAGGACCAAGAGGAACGGCACCCGCTGGTCGGTGGCGCTCTCGCTCGGCATCCGCCAGGGCGAGGCCCTCGGGCTCCGCTGGTCGTACATCGACATGGACACCGGCGAGATCCGCGCCTGGTTCCAGGTGCAGCGCCAGGAATGGCGTCACGGGTGCAACGACCCGCATGCCTGCGGTGAGAAGTGGCATCGCCGACCGTGCCAGAAGAAGTGCAAGATCCACGGACATGGACCGGCGTGCAAGCCGGACTGCTCAAAGCCGGGCCATGCCTGCTACAAGCGGCCCTGTCTCAAGGACTGCACCGGCCACGCGGACAAGTGCCCCAAGCGAAGCGGTGGCGGCGTGGTCTTTCGGCAGCGCAAGGGCAAGAGCAAGCTCACCCTTCAATGCCCGCCCGAGCTCCTCGCCCAGCTCAAGGCACACCGCGAGATTCAGGACACTGAGCGAGAAAAGGCGGGAGATCGATGGCAGGATCATGACCTGGTGTTCGCGACCAAGCTCGGCACTCCCATCGAGCGCACCGAGGACTGGAAGCTGTGGAAGACCATCCTCAAGCAGGCCGGCGTTCGGGACGTCCGGGTCCACGACGCCCGGCACACCGCCGCGACCCTACTCATCGAGCAAGGGGTGAACATCCGAGTCGTACAGCAGGTTCTCGGCCACACCCGCGTGACGACCACCGAGCGCTACACCCACGTATCCACACCGCTGATGCGCGATGCGGGGGAACGGCTCGCGTCCGCTCTCTGGGGAAACTCGTAGCCGTTGCAACTAGGACTGCAACTATGACGTCCCCGAAGATCAAAAAGGCCCTCTCCCCAACTTGGGGGAGAGGGCCTCTCACCTGCGGAGGATCGGGGATTTGAACCCCGGATGGGCGGTAAACCCAAACCGCATTAGCAGTGCGGCGCCATAGACCTGACTAGGCGAATCCTCCCGGAGCCACCGCGGCTCAGCACAGCGTACCGGCCTTCTGGCGAGGCGGCAAAGCGATAACCGCGGCGCTCTTCACCAAGAGTTATCAACAGCCTGTGGGTAACCCCCTGTGGACGAAGCCCGTCCAGAGCTGGGACGGGCTTCAGGCCTGTGGATAACCCATCACGAAAGGCGGTCAGGCGGCCGGGTTGGCCTCGCCCTCGATCTCGATCTTGATCTTCTTGCCCACGAGCACCCCGCCGGTCTCCAGCGCCTGGTTCCAGGTCAGGCCGAACTCCTCGCGGTCGATCTCCGTCTTGATCGAGAAGCCCCAGACCTGCTGGCCCCAGGGGTTCGTGCCCACGCCGCCGTACTCGACCGCGAGCTCGACCTCCTTGGTGACGTCGCGGATGGTCAGGTTGCCGGCGACGACGAACTCGTCACCGGAGTGGCCGACGACGCGGGTGCTCTTGAAGGTGATCTGCGGGAACTTCTCGGCGGACAGGAAGTCGTCGCTGCGCAGGTGGCCGTCGCGGTCGGGCGCGCCGGTCGAGATGCTGTCGGCCTGGATCGAGAGCTCGGCGGCGGACTCGAGCGGGTTCTCCGCGACCGTGACCGAGCCGCTGAAGGTGCCGAAGTGGCCGCGGACCTTGCTGACCATCATGTGCTTGACGACGAAGCCGATGGTGGTGTGGGCGGCGTCGAGGTTGTACGTGCCGGCGGCCGGGATGGTCAGGGACTCCCAGGTGCGGGTGGTCATCGGGGTTCTCCTCAGAGAGTAGCTGTTGTGCGGATGTCTGCGGCAACAACTTTCTACATGAGGAATATTCCGCACGTCAACTAACGTCGGCTAAGCTATGAACGTGACGAACTTCGACGACCCCCGGCTGACGGCGATCGGACTGCTGACCGAGGTCCACTCCGGGTTGATGAGCCGGCTCCAGCCGGTGCTGAGCGGCGCGGGGTTGTCGGAGATCGACTTCGAGACGGTGATCCGGTTGGCACGTTCCCCGCACCAGCGGCTGCGCATGAGCGATCTCGCCGCGCAGACGCAGCTGTCCACGAGCGGGGTGACCCGGGTCGTCGACCGGCTCGAACGCGAGGGGCTGGTCAGGCGCGAGTCGTGCGCCACCGACCGGCGGGCCTCGTACGCCGCCCTCACCGACGCGGGCCGGGAGCGGCTGGAGTCGGTGCTGCCCGATCACCTGCGCGACATCGAGGAGTGCTTCACCGGGCTGCTGGGCTCCGACGAGCTGGAGGCGTTCCTCAAGAGCCTGCGCAAGATCAGGGACGTCGTGCGCCCCTGCGCCACCGCCGGATCCACGGAGAGCTCGTTCCCTACTGAGAGGGAAGCGCCAGCGCGGCCCTGAGCTTGGCCATCGCGCGCGACACCGTGCTCTTGACCGTGCCCACGCTGATCCCGAGCTTCTTGGCGATCTCCGGCTCGGTCATGTCCTCGTAGTACCGCAGCACGATCGCCGCCCGCATGCGCTCCGGCAGCTCCCTGAGCGCCTGTTCGAGCGCCTCGTGCACCTCGGAGGACCCGGCCGGCTCGAAGGTCACCGGCTCGGGCAGCTCGTCCGACGGGTACTCCTCCAGCTTGCGCCGCCGCCACTGCGAGATGTTGATGTTCACCATGGCCCGCCGCACGTAGCCGTCCAGGGCGCCCCGGTCCTCGATGCGCTCCCAGGCCTGGTACGTCTTGGTCAGCGCGCTCTGCAACAGATCCTCCGCGTCCAGCGGATGCCCGGTGAGCTGATGGGCCGCACGCAGCAGCGCGGGACCGCGGGCCATGACGTACTCGCGGAACTCGTCTTCCCAGCTGGTGGTCTGCATCGTGGCCAGAATCGCAGCCTGATGCCCTATTCGGCCTGAACCGCAATTCAGGTTTCGGCCCGCCGAGGATAAAGGTCCGTCAAGGTCGGTGGTGGTTTGTATGCCGCCGTAGGTGAAGGCACTTCCCCGAGGATGCGTATTTTGCTCTGTTCTGGACCACTACGGTGTGAGCCGCCCTCAAGTCATGTGAATCTAGTACCCGAGCGAGGGAGGGGCGGATGGGGTATCCGAGCGTTGAGCGCCGCCGGGTGCTCGCCGCGGCCGCGCTCGGACGCGCGAGCGGCGTTCCCGGCCCCGATCCGGCCGACGGCGACCCGCTGCGGGCCGTGGTGGGCGAGGTGCTGGACGTCAGCCCGCATCTGATCACCATCGAGACCCCCTCGGGCGCCGAGGAGCGGCTGGTGATCGCCCCGTGGGCCACCGCCTGGCACGGCGCCGAGCTCGCCCCCGCAGACCTGCCCATCGGCGCCATGGTGCTGATGCGCGCGCTGCGCGACGGCCGGGTGGTCGAGCGGATCTGGGCCGACACCACCCGGATCACGGGGACGATCCTGTCCATCCAGGGCCGCAAGGATCTGACGGTCGAGCTCGACTGCGGGCCGCACCGCGGCCACCGTACGGTCGTCGTCCCCTACCGCTCGTCGGGACGGCTGCAGGTGCGGCATCCCAAGTTCGAGCCCGGTTACCTCTTCGACGCGATCGGCGTCAGACGCGACGGGGCGAGCCTGGCCCTGCTGCCCGCGACCTCGCAGCCGGCGTATCCCGCGCGCTCCGTGCCGCCGCCGTCGCCGGCGTACAAGCAGGCGCGCATCGCCGGGACGGTCACCTGGTCGGACACGTTCGACGAGGAGGAGCGGGGCGCGGCCTACCCGATGCTGGAGCGTGCCGACACCGGCTGCACCCAGACGGGGGTGTCGTGCGCGGGCCTGCCGTACCTCTCGGTGGGGTCGTTGCTGCAGGTCAGGAACGTGTGCTCGAACCGCTCCTCGAACGTCCCGGTGGTCGCGTGCGGGTGCGTGGCGGGGCGGTTCTGCGACCGGTGCGTGGAGTGCGACACCTCGCCGCGCGGCCGGATCGCGGAGCTGTCGCCGTCCTCCTACGTGGAGCTCGGCGGCGAGCTGGTCAAGGGATGCTTCAACGCGCAGATCGGATTGGGGTGAGGCTCGTGCTCGAATCGCAGCTCCCGCTCCTGATCGTCATGCTCGTCCTGGGCACGGCGGCCAAGGCGGTCACCGTCGCCACGAAGGGTGAGCCAGGGGGCCTGTCGAGGCTGGGGCCCGCGGTGCTGGTGCCCGAGCGAGTCCAGGCCGCGGCCCTGCTGGTGTGCGCTGCGGGCGAGCTGGTGCTGGCCGCGGGGCTGCTGCTCACGACGCATCCGCTGTTCCGCTGGGGCACGGTGGCGTTCTTCGCGCTGTCCACGTACGTGCTGCTCGAACTGCGCAGGCGGCGGCCCGACGCGGGGTGCGGCTGCTTCGGCGAGGTGAGCTCGGCGCCGGTCGGGCTGCGCTCGATCGGCAGGACGGTGGCGCTGACCGGGATGGCAGGGGTGTCGGTGTGGGCGCCGGTGCCGGGCTGGGCGGCGGCGCTCGCGCCGTCGTGGCTGCTCGCCGCTGGGGTGGCGGTGCTCGTGGCGCTGTCGCCCGAGATCGAGGAGCTGATCGACCGCGTACGGCACCGCGCCCCCTGCGAGCAGCGCCGCGGCCCCGCCGAGTCGGTCGTCCTGTCGCGGCTCAGGTCGAGCGGCACCTGGCGGGCGCATCAGGGCGAGCTGGCCTCGGCCGAGCCGTACGACAGCTGGCGCGAGCTGTGCTGGCGCTTCTTCGCCTTCCGCAACCACGACGAGGACGACGTCGTCTTCGCCGTCTACCTGACCGGACGGCGCCCGGCGGTGCGGATGGCCGTGGTCAGCACGGAGGGCAGCGGGTCTCTGCCGGAATATACGGCAGTATCGGCCTGACGCTATAGAGCCGTATACAACCCTCGACAGGCATGGCGATATGACTCTATTGGGCTGTCTAGCTTCCCCACTAGACAGCCCAATAGAGGTCTAGGGGCGTCGCTCAGATCGGCTGAGCGCGCAGGAACTTCCCGAAGTGCGGCACCGTGAACGCGATCAGGCCGCGCTCGGCGCTGTAGATGAGACCCTTCTTGATCAAGCTGTCGCGGGCGGGCGAGAGGCTGGACGGCTTGCGCCCGAGCGCGTCGGCCACCTCGGCGGTCGGCACCGGCTCGTCGCCGATCTGCGCCATGGCGTGCATGTAGTCGCGCTCGGCCGGGGTGGCCCGCTCGTAGCGGCTGCCGAAGAACCCGACCGCCAGCTCCTCCTCGGCCTCCGGCGCGGAGACCTTGACGTCGTCGAGCGTGATCGGGCTGCGCGGGGCGAGATCCCAGGCGACCTTGCCGTAGGCCTGCACGAAGTACGGATAACCGTCGGCGGCCTCGTAGAGCGCGTCGAGCGCCTCCTGGGTGAACTCGACCTCCTCCTCGCGCGCCGGCAGGATCAGCGCGAGGTCGGCCGCCTCCCGGTCGAGCTTGTCGATGCGCGCGTAGCGGAAGAGCCGCTCGGAGTAGCTCTTGCTGGCCGACAGCACGCTCGGCAGGTGCGGCAGCCCGGCGCCCACCACGATCAGCGGCCCGCCCGTCTGCGACAGCTCGTGGCAGGCGGCGCAGAGCGCGGAGACGTCGGCGGGCTGCACGTCCTGCATCTCGTCGATGAACAGGGCGATGCCCACCGCCAGGTCGGTGGCCACGCTCGCGGCGTCGACGAACAGCTCGGTGAGGTCGATCTCCAGGTCGCCCGAGTCGGCGCGCCCGCGGCTGGCCGGCACCTCGATCCCGGGCGACCAGTGGGAGGTGCCCTTGGCCGCGGCCGGGTCGCGCATCGCGAACGCCTTGAGCACGCCGAGGAACTCCTCGATGCGCTCGGGCGCGCGGTGCCGCGGCGCCAGCTCGCGAATGGCCATGTGCAGGGCGGCGGCCACCGGCCGCCTGATCGACTGGTCGGGCCGGGCCTCGATCTTGCCCGTGCCCCACAGCCGCTGCATGGCCATCGACTTGAACGTGTTGAGCAGGACGGTCTTGCCCACTCCCCGCAGGCCGGTCACGACCATGCTGCGCTCGGGACGGCCGCGGGCCACCCGCTCCAGCACGACCTCGAACTGCTGCAGCTCGCGATCGCGCCCGGCGAGCTCCGGCGGGCGCTGCCCGGCGCCTGGAGCGTAGGGGTTTCGCACAGGGTCCACGCTCTCGGACTTTATTGCCGGATATAGCGGCCGTCTTAGATTTGGGAAGAAAGTGCTACGGCGTGTCCGAGCAGGGGCGGGCGCAAGCACCGTCATCGGACACACCCCCTCTCACCAGGCCGAACCTCTGTTCGATTGCGGTACCTAGAACTGTAGCGCGGACTCGAACACTCATGCGATGGTTTCGAGTAAAGATCTTTGCAACAGGCCGGAGCCCCCGGTGCGTCCAGGAGATGTGGAGTTCGACGATTTCGTACGGGCGCGGGGCCCGGCCCTGCTCCGGTACGGCTACGTGCTCACCGGCAACGCCGACGACGCGGCAGACCTGGTGCAGGAGGCGCTGCTCAAGCTGAGCGACTCCTGGAAACGGGTCCGCAACAAGGACAACCCGGAGGCGTACGTCCGCACGACCATGGCCAGGCAGCACATCAGCTGGTGGCGCGGGCGGCGCAGGGAGCACCTGACCGACGACCTGCCCGAAGGCTCGTACACCGACGTGCACACGTTCGGCGAGCTGTGGAAGGAGCTGGCCACGCTGCCGCGCAGGCAGCGGGTCGTCCTCGTGCTGCGGTACTACGAGGACCTGTCCGACCAGGAGATCGCCGAGATTCTCGGCATCTCGCGGGGAACCGTGCGCAGCCAGGCGTTCCACGCACTCAACGCGCTGCGCGTCAAACCGTCGGTACGCGAGTCCCTGAGCGGGTCTGTTCGGAAGGGGGAGCGGTCATGAGAAGCGAGGACGAGCTGATCGGCGCGCTGCGGGCGGCCGGCGAGCACGCTCCCGACGACGGGGGCGACCTGCTGGCGGGCGTGGCGCTGCGCAGGCGGCGCAGGACCCGCCGGAGGGTGCGCGTGCTGGCGGCGGCGGCCGCCGTGGTGGTGCTGAGTGTAGGGATCAGGGGCGTCCTCCTGTCCGGCGGGGGCGAGGGCGACCTGGCCACGACGCCGGCTCCGGAACCACCCACCCCGCGATCGGCCCCCGTGGAGGAGCTGTGGCCGGGCGCCGTCTTCACCCTGCCCATGGAGGCGCCCGACGGCGCGCGCCGCGTCCCGATGACCGGCATCAGCCCGACGGAGGTGCTGGTCCTGGCCTGGATGCCGAGGGAGAAGGCCCGGAGCAGGCTGGAGGTGTACGACTCCGCGGCGGGAAGGAGCCGGCTGGTCGCCGAGCTGCCGCGGTCACGGCAGTTCGTGATCCCGTCCGTGGCCGCCGACGGCAGGAACGTGGTCTGGCAGGTGTCCGCCGGCAAGTCCGTACGGGAGATCTGGACGGCACCGCTGGCAGGCGGCGAGGCCAGGCTGGTCACCGAGCTGACCGGCGGCCGCTCCGACCTCGACGCGATCTCGGTCAACGACGACCAGGTCATCTGGTCGGAGCGGAGCGGCGGCGTCTGGCGGGTCCCCCTGGCCGGCGGCGCGCCCGACCGGATCGCCGCCGCGGACGGCCTGCACCTGCTGAGATGGCCCTGGGCGAGCGACGCCCCCGCCGGGCCCGACCTCGATGACCGCAACCAGACGGTGCTGGTCGACCTCACCCTCATCACCTCCCACGAGGTCGACAGCCTGCCGGAGGCCAAGGGGGTGCGCTGCGGCCCGCACTGGTGCCTCGGCCGCCGCGCGGGGGGCAGCTTCCTGCAGCGGATCAACGGAAGCGACCTGCGGGCCATCGACGGCGTTTTCGGGCATCCGAAGCCACTGTCGATGGCGCCGCTGCTCAACCGCTTCGTACCGCTGAAGAACGGCGTCCACGACGTCGCGACCGGCTCGACGGCCACGATCGAGGCCAGGACACTGGCCCTCGGCGCTGCGGGCGAGCCCAGCACGGTCATCTACTGGAGCGAGCGGCGGGGCGCGTACGAGGTGCTGAACTTGGCAGCCGTCCCGTCCGCGCAATAGCGTTCGGGGCCATGCGGACCTTCGCGAACATCGATGAACTCAAGGCGGCCGTCGGCGAGAAGTTCGGCCCGACCGAGTGGCGCACGGTCACTCAGGAGCAGGTCAACACCTTCGCCGACGCCACCGACGACCATCAGTGGATCCACGTGGACGTGGAGCGGGCCAAGGAGGGGCCGTTCGGCGGCACGATCGCCCACGGGTACCTGACGTTGTCGTTGCTGCCGTCGTTCATGTTCTCCCTGATCAAGGTGGAGGGCATCGCGATGGGCGTCAACTTCGGCCTCAACAAGGTCCGCTTCCACACGCCCGTCCCCGTCGGCGCCCGGATCAGGGCCGTCGGCGAGCTCATCGACGTCAAGAACTCCCCCGCCGGCCACCTGTCCAGCCTGAAGATGACGATCGAGATCGAGGGCGAGAAGCGGCCCGCCTGCGTCGCGGAAACCCTCAGCCTGTACGTGCGCGCCCAATAGGCGTGCAACAGCCGGCAGCGTAAGACGCTCCCTGGGTTCGTGGAGGAATTCGACGAGTTCGTCCGGGCCCGGGGCGACGCCCTTCTCCGGTACGGCTACGTGCTGGCCGGCAACTCCGAGGACGCCGCCGATCTCGTCCAGGAGGCGCTGGCCCGCCTGGGTGACGCCTGGCCCCGCGTACGGCAGAAGCACGACCCCGAGGGGTACGTCCGGACGACCATGGTCCGGCTGCACATCAGGTCGTGGCGGCGGCGGCACCGGGAGGACCTGGTGGCCGCCGTGCCCGACCGCGGCGTGCCCGACCGCTACGGCGACGCCGACCTGTGGGCCGAGCTCCAGGAACTGCCCCGCAAGCAGCGGGCCGTACTCGTGCTGCGGTACTACGAGGATCTGCCCGACCAGGAGATCGCCGCCATACTCGGCGTCTCCCGGGGGACCGTGCGCAGCCAGGCGGCCCGTGCCCTGGACAAGCTCCGGATCAACCGAGAGGCACGGGTGCTGCGATGAGAAGCGAAGACGATCTCGTACTGACCATGCGGGCGGCGGCGCGGCAGGCCGCGCTTCCGGCGGATCTCGCGAGCGGGGTGGCAGGGCGGCGGCGCGCCCGGCGTACCAGGAAGCGTCTGGGCGTGGCGGTGGCGGCCGCGGCGGTGGTCGCCGTCGCGGGCGGCACGACGGCGGTGACGACGGCTCAGGAACGCGAGGTCGCCCCCGCCGTCATCAGTCCCGCCACCGAGGTGTGGCCCGAGGCCGTGCTGAAGGTGCCCGCGGACAGGCTGCCCATGACCGCGCTGAGCGCGCGCGAAGTGCTGACGTTCCGGAACAAACGGTTCGAGGTGTACGACGCCGCGACGGGCGGCACGCGCGTGCTCGGCCAGGTGCCGGCCGATCCGGTACGGGTGGCGGTGGGCGCCCGGCACCTCGCCTGGGCCGGGCCGGACCACACACTGTGGGTCATGCCCAGGGAGGGTGGCGAGGCCAGGCGCGTGGGCCGGGCCGCGTCCGACGTGTACGAGCTCGCGGTCACCGACGGCTTCCTCGCCTGGTCGGGCGAGCGGAGCGGCGTCCACCGGCTGCCGCTCGCGGGCGGCACACCGGAACTGATGCCCGGCGCGGAGAACCTGCGCCTGGCCTCCTGGCCGTGGGCCCACGAGTGGGACGCCGCCGGCAACGTGACCAGGATCGTCAACCTCGAAACGGGCGGCTCCACCGGCGTGGCGGTGCCCCCGGGCGCCGAACGGTGGCAGTGCGGCACCGAGTGGTGCACGGGCCTGCTGGACGACCGCCTGATCGTCCAGCGGGTGGACGGGTCCGGGCGGCGGACGCTGCCGCCCATGCTGATGGGGTACGGCGTCTGGTGGCTGCTCGACGACCGGCACGCCCTGTTCCGCGTCTACGAACCGGACGTGCACAAGGCCGGCGTGCCGCTCGCCGCCGTGTACGACCTCGCCACCGGCGAGCTGGCCGGGGTCGGCGAGCGCACCCCGGGGGTCGAGGGCGGCGACGTGGGCCGCATCCAGGACTTTTCCCTGCTCTTCTGGGACGCCGGCGCGCGGTTCTACCAGCACTGCGCGGACCGGGCCTGCGAGATCAGGACGCGGGGCGGCGGCGAGGAGTACACCGTGCTCGACCCCGGGGCGATCAGAGAATGATCGCCGCCAGGGCGGCCAGCCCGATCAGGCCGAGGTAGGCCAGCACGAGCCGGGTGTCCCGGAGGAAACACCTGCTCCGGGTCAGCCCCGCCCGCCGCGCCTTCCAGTACCCCGCGAACCCGAGCGCCGCGAACCCCAGCACCGCCCACGGCCCGAGCAGCCACCCCAGCAGCGCGACGGTCGCGTACACGCACAACCGGAGCGGATCGTACGGCTCCTTCTCCGGCGGGGGCGCGGCCGTCACCGGGCCACCGCCGAGAGCCGCTGCCTGGACAGCTCCGGCCACGCCTGCACGGCGCAGAACGGCGCGCACTGGTCCTGCTCGGCGCGGGTGCCCACGTGCACGCAGCACTGCGTGAGCCGCTCCTCGATCATCGTCGAGATGTCCATGAACGGTTTCACCGTGATCCGCACGACCCGCTCGCCGAGCATCCTGCGCAGCTTCCTGCGCCGTCCGGGCAGCGCCGACGACGCGAGCGAGAGCAGGGTGGAGACGCCGAGGTCGCAGTTCTCGCAGATGGTCCGCCACAGGTCCCCGACCTGCGGGTGCGACAGCGACGACTGCTCGGAGAGCAGCCCGAGCAGCGACTCCTGTACGGCCAGGCGCAGCTCCTTCGGCAGCTCGCTGTCGGCGATGCGGTTGGAGACCAGGCCGAGGTTCTCCTTGAGCCGGTCGTGGCCGATCAGCGCGGTGAGCGAGCGCCACTGGCGGGCGTCGTCGCGGATGAGGTAGCCGACCGAGCAGCAGTGGGGGTGGGAGCAGGGCAGGGCGGTCAGGTCGCGCCAGGTCACCAGGCCGCCGGTCTGCGGGCCGAGGCGCTTGAGCACGCCGGTGTGGGTGAGGCGGTCGTTCGGGTCGATGGTGCCCGACCTGCCCGAGCCGAACTGGGGTTGCAGGGACACGCCGCCGACGTACGGGGTGTCGAGCGCGAGGCGTACGACGTCGCCGATCTCGCCGTCGTTCACGCCGAGGGCGGCGGTCATGACGAGGGTGGTGAAGATCTCGCGCTCGGACAGGCGCTCGACGGCCTCCGCCTTGATCCTGGTCAGGTCGCCGCCCCGGTGGTGCCTGGAGGCGTCGGCCGATGTGCCGTCGTACTGGAGGTAGACCTCGACGCGCTCCCTGTGCTCGGTGAGGAGGTCGAGCAGGGAGTCGTCCCTGGCGAGGAGGACGCCGTTGGTGTTGATCAGGATGCGGGTGATCGGGCGGGCGCTCAGCTCGGCGAGCAGCGTCTTCAGCTCGGGGTGAAGGGTGGGCTCGCCGCCGCTCAGCATGAGGACGTCGAGCTTGCCGTTCTCCCGCCGCAGGCGCTGGTCGACGTTGGCCAGCACGTCCGGGACCGGGACGACGCCGGTCAGGTCGGGCGAGCTGCCGGCGAAGCAGGTGGGGCAGCGCAGGTTGCAGGTCTCTGCGATGTCCTCGAGGAGGATGCAGGTGTGCTGGGTCTGGAGCTCGGGCAGGCCATGGAGGTAGGCGGAGGGAATCGGCGCGAAGTTGCCGGTGGTGTCGGGGATGTGCTGCTTGGTGGGGGCGGTCCATTCCTCCAGGTACTTCAGGATTTCCGGGTCTTCGTCGTACAGAGTCCGGATGAATCCGTGTTCGCGGCATCCGCGCTCCAGCCACACGCGGCCGTCGCGCTCGGCCAGATAGCCGCTCAGCCGCTCGACCTTGTCGAGGGCGCGGCCGTGGCAGCTCGGGCAGAACGCGTTGACGTACCTGAGGATGCGGTCGCCCCGCAGGTTCATCCCTGCGCTCATGTCGTGACCTTTCGCTTTCATTCGAAGAGGGGGGTCTTTCGTGCGAAGAGGGGGGTGTAGTAGCCGCGCCGCCAGCCGTACCCGAGCCTGGCGGCGAGCAGCAGCATGCCCGGGATCAGGAACCACTGGGGTCTGGTCAGGTCCAGCCACACCGTCTCGTTGGCCCTGGTGAACTCGACGAGGAAGCGGAAGGCGGCGTACGCGGCGACGTACAGGGTGAACAGCTCGCCCGGACGGGTCAGCCGCTTGCGCGCCCACATGAGCGCGGCGAACGCGGCGAGCTGGAAGATGATCTCGTAGATGAACGACGGGTGCATCGCCTGACCCGTCAGGCAGCCCGGGCATTCCGGGGTCGTCGGCGGGGCGTGCACGCCCCAGGGCAGGTCGGTGGGCCTGCCGGGCGCCTCCGTCAGGTGGCATCCGATCCTGCCCACCGCCATGCCGAGCGCCACCGCCGGGGCGAACAGGTCGCCGGTCCGCTCCCGGTAGCCGATGATCCGCTTGGCCACCAGGACCCCGATGTACGCGCCGGTCAGGCCGCCCAGGATGCTTCGCGAGCCGTACAACCAGAGGGTCTCCAGCTCCAGCGTCTCCAGCCAGCCCGCCAGCCGCATCCCGATCGCGCCGCCCACCAGCGCGCCGGTGACGGCTATCAGGGACTGCTCGTTGAGCGCGCCCCGCCTGCGGGCCTCCCGTACGAAGACGACGGCCGCCACCGCCACGCCGAGGCCGACGAAGATCTCGTGATAGGGCATGGCGGTCAGGCGTACAGGCCCGGGTTGAGACCGGTGCAGAACCCTGCGGACAGGATCGACCACAGCGCCCAGCCGATCATGAGGCCCAGCCCCAGGCCCCTGCTCCAAGGCCGGCGCACGAAGCACAGCCCGATCCCTGCCCCCAGGCCGACCAGGGCCAGGAAGGCCGCGCCGGCGGCCAGGTAGGGGGTGGCGCTGCCGCTGGCGTCCATGGCGGCGACGAAGATGAAGAAGCCGACCACGGTGTTGAGGATGCTGTAGATGCCCAGGCCGGCGAAGAGCATGCCGATGAGCATGCCTGTCGAGCTGGTGACCGGGGGTGGGGGTGGGGGTGGGCCGTAGCCGCCCGGGTGGAGGTGCGGCGGGGGGCTGCCGTAGGGTGGCCGGCCTCCGGGGGGCGGCTGCTGGTTGTAGGGCTGGCCTCCGTACGGCTGCTGTCCTTGGGGCGGGGCACCTTGCGGTCCGTTCCCGTACGGCGGCTGCCCCTGCGGCCCTCCACCTTCGTACGGCGGCTGCCCCTGCGGCCCTCCACCTTCGTACGACGGCTCGCCACCCTGAGACCCGCCACCCCCGAACGACGGCTGACCCCCCTGAGGCGAGGCACCTCCGTAGGACGGCTGTGACGCGCCATCCCCATACGACGGCTGACCGCCCTGGGACGTGCCGCCCTCGTACGACGGCGGGCCGCCCTGGGACGGCGGCTCGCCTTGGGCGGACCGACCGGACGGCGGCTCCCACGAGAAGGTGCTCCCACGAGGCGGTTCCTCGCGGGAGGGCTGCTGCCCGGGCCCGGCGTCCGGCGGCAGGAACGCCGGCCGACCGACATGCCCACGACCTTGCTCCCCAGAACCGGCCCCAACGCCCTGATCCGGCACCGACCTGGGCCCCGGCCCACCGGACGGGGGCGGCATGATCTGCGGCTCCCCACGCGGAGGCGGCTCGGCGACCGGCTCTCCACCCGGAGGCGGCACCTGAACCTGCTCCCCACTCGCAGGAGGCATGATGACCGGCTCCCCCTGTGGAGGCGGCATGCTGCCCCGCTCCCCACCCGCAGACGGCATGCTGCCCCGCTCCCCGTCCGGAGGCGGCGGCGGGGACGCCGATCCCTCTTCCGGCACCGCCTCCGCCCCTGATCCGTTCTCAGGCTCCTCGGACGGCGGAGGTGGTGGCGTTGTACTCATTGGCTTGGTCTACCCCTCTAGTCATGATCAGACTAGGCACCCACGATTGCCATCGGATCAACACCTCACCACACCCGGCCGCACACCGCACTTCGTAAACCGCCCCACCCGGTCAGACCTCACTCCACCGACGGTCTACACCCCCTCCGAGTAATAGATCGCCGCCTGCACCCGGCTCTTCAACCCCAGCTTGTTCAACACCCGGCTGACATGCGTCTTGGTCGTGGCCTCCGCCATGTCCAGCTCCTTGGCGATCTCAGCGTTGGACAACCCCCGCCCGATACAAGCCAGCACCTCCTTCTCCCGAGGCGTCAGCCCAGCCGGCCCAGCCGCTTCCTCGCCCACCGCCCGGCGCACCGGCATCTGCTCGGCGAACGCGGCGATCAGCCTCCGCGTGACCCCCGGCGAAATCAGCCCATCTCCCCGGGCCACCACCCGGACCGCCTCGATCAGAGCTTCCGCGTCAGCGTTCTTGAGCAGAAAGCCAGCCGCCCCGGCCCGCAACGCCCCGAACACGTACTCATCGACGTCGAACGTCGTAAGAATCAGCACATCACAAACACCCGCCAGCTCCCGGGTGGCGGAGATCCCGTCGAGCCGAGGCATCCGTACATCCATCAGCACCACGTCGGGCCGCAACTCCCGCGCCATGACCACGGCCTGCTCGCCATCACCCGCCTCCCCCACGACCTCGATGTCATCCGCCCCACCCAGGATCAGCACGATCCCGCCCCGAACCGCCGCATGATCGTCAGCCACCAGCACCCTGATGGTCACCAGCCACCTCCACCAAGCCCACTACACCTGTCACCACCGGCCCGCCGAAGACCTACCTCAGCCCGAAGCCGCCTCACTCACCACACCACTCATCCGCCCGACCCACCGAGCCCCTCACCCGGACCAAGCCCCTCTCGCCGCACCGCCATCCCCCACCCCGAACCAAGCCCCTCTCCCCGCACCACCCTCGCCATGCCGGGACCCGGCACCACCGCCGCCCTCCCCCTCACCGGAAATCCCCGAACGAGTCACGTCCACAGCCGTAGGAAGAACCGCCAGAACACGCCACCGCCCCACACCACCGTCCCCCCGCTCCCCGTCCCACACCTCACCCGCATCGAAGAACCCTCCAACGAGCGAAACCCGCTCCCGCATGCCGATGAGCCCCGCCCCGGCCCCCGGCAGCTCTGCCCGCCGCCCCCGTTCTCCAAGAGCGTTCTCGACGCTCAGGCAGACCCGCTCGCCCTCATGAACGACAGCGACCGACACCGGAGAATCCCCGTGCTTGAGCGCGTTGGTGAGCGCCTCCTGCAAGATCCGGTACCCCGCGAGATCAACGGCCGCCGGCAGCTCCCGAGCCTCCCCCTCCACCCGCATCTCCACCGTCATCCCGGCCCGCCGCACCCGTTCGAGCAGGGTCTCCGCGTCGGCCAGCCGCGGCCGGGTGGCCTCGTTCTCCCCCTCGTCGCCTTCCTGCCGCAACAGCCCGATCATGGTCCGCATCTCGGCCATGCCCTTGACGCTGTTCTCCCGTACGGACTCCATCACCTTCCGCACGGTCTCCCGATCCAGGTCCTTACGCGAGAGCGCGGCAGTGGACTGGATGGCGATGGCGCTGAAGTGGTTGGCGATCATGTCGTGCAGCTCGCGCGCCATCCGCGTACGTTCGGCGGCCACGGCCGCCTGCCGGTCCAACTCCGCGAGGTGAGCCACCTGCTCGGCCCGTGCCCTCTCGGCCGCGGCCCGATCACGCTGCTCCCGCAGCACCACCGCGGTGGTGACAGGCGTGATGAGCACCAGCCCGGCCTGCACCCCCATGACGGCCAGCACCCGCCAATCCTCCGCCAGGAACCCCGCCACGGCCCCCGCCACCACCGCCAGCACCCCGGTGACCCCGAGCAGCACCCGGGAGAATCGAGCCGGCCCGTACAGAGCGGCGGCGTAGAGATTGTCGGTGAAGACCAGAACCGTCCCCAGCGACGGCCCCACGAACCCGTCGATCACGATCCCGACCACCCCCAGCCCCAGACAGGCCAGCGGCGCCCGCTGCCGCACCAGAACCCCCGCACAGGTGAACGCCAAGGGCACGGCCAGCACCCACGTGGGCACACCCCGTTCGAGATGGGCTTCGCCCGCGATCAGCACCAGCCCCACCGCGAAGGCGAGCCCGGCCCCCAGCACCACCTGTTTCATGCCCTCATCCCACCACCTCCCGCCCGCCCCTCCCTCCTACGAAGGTCCTCCTGTGGATACACCCTTCGATGTATCCACAGGCGGCGAGTTATCCACAGCAGCAAGCGCCCAAGTTCCAGCAGCCATGCCCAAGAACGCGCCGGTTACGGCACTACAAGCCCTTCAGCCCTGAACCGCGCCCTTCGCCCTCAGCCCATCGAGGAGAGATCTCACTCCGGCGCGGATCCAATAACACCGAGGGGGCATAAATCTCCACCCGCACCCCGCCAAGGGTTTCCACAACCGCACACTCGTTGCGACGATGTGCTCACAGTTCGTGGGACCACCCGGGCCCGACCACTCTCGGGACAAGGGGTCCCTTCCAGCTACCGCAAGGGTAGGGGTTCGTGGACATAGAGGCGGAGATTCGCAAGCTGAAACTCCGTGTAGACGCCCTCGAAGCAAGCGTGCGCTCCGGCAGCAGAGCCTCCGGCCGCCGCACGAGGGTACGACGCCGGCGCATGAGCATCCCGGCCCAGAACTGCACCCCACCGGAGGACATACAACCCGAAACCCCACCGACCCCGACGGACGTCACCCGCCTGAACACCACCATCAAGGGCCTTCAGTCCGAGCTGTCCCAGGACCTCTCCGCCCTGAACGACGAGATCGGAGGCTTCAGAAGGCACTCGGACGACCACTTCACCAAGTTCCGCTCCCAGATCCAGGACCAGCACCACACCGTCTACCGCAGACTCACCGACCTGGCGCTGGTGGTCGAACGCCTGGCGAAGAAGCTCGACGCCTAGATCACCCGTGGGCCCCCCACCCCTCTCCAGGGGCCCACCCGCCCCAGCTCAACGCCACACCACCACCCCTTCAACCACCCCCGGCTGGAACCCGCGGCCCCATGATTGCCGATTCTGGTTCGAGGCACTCCTCGAAACCCGCTATGCTTGCTTACGCAGCGAGCGGCCGTAGCTCAATGGATAGAGCATCTGACTACGGATCAGAAGGTTAGGGGTTCGAGTCCTCTCGGCCGCGCTTCAGGTCAAAGGCCCTCTGGGATCATCCCGGAGGGCCTTTTTCGTGGCCTTACAGCAGCGTCGTACAGCAACGCAGCCCGACACCGCCGATCCCACGCGTGCAGCTCAGGCCATCGGGACGCCGGCCGCTCTACTCAGGCACCGTGGAGACCCTCTCGTAGGCGGCGGACCCAATCCGCAGGGAAGACCTGCTCAAGCCGCTCCCTGCTGGTCTCCAGCAGTCCCTCCTTCGCCAGGGGAAGAAGGGCGCCGTCCTGGACGGCCTTGTGCGTCGAGGAGAGCGCTTCGGCCCTCGGCCTTCCGGGACTGCAGGATGACCGTTGTCACGTACTCCGGGATTCGGTCGATGGCTTTCGAAAACTTTTCGATGGCCTCGGCTACGGCGACGAGAAGATCGCACCAGAAATGACTGTTAAGTTGTCTTCTGGCCTCTCGCGGCTTGCTACCGCCGAACCTCTCATCGAGCTCCTGGATTACGGGGCCAGCAAGGATGTCTCCGATTTCCTGGATGCGGTTGATGGTGTCCGGGTTTTCGGATAGCCAGTCAACGAGGTCGACTGTGGCGCTATCGGTGGCTGCCGCCTGTCTGTCCTTGGATGGCTTACGTCGCCCTATCGGAGGCCTAGTTCCGGCCCAGGCAAGGTCACTGTCATCTCTCGCCTTTTGACGAGCAACGGGAGAGGGGTCTCGGGCCAACGAGAGACCGTTGGTCCAGCCGTGCTGCGCCCCTCCGCAGGCGGAGCATCCGCAGTAATGCCCCTTGGCCCGCTCACAGATCACAGGGTGCGTCATTCGCCCTCCGCCTCGTCCGGCCTAGTGCACTGGCGCCTCGCCGGAAGCCCCATTCTTTTGAACCACAAGCAGCGAAAAGCGAAATGACCACCGTAGCCAGTCCGGTGTATCCCTTCGGTTATGACGAGATCCTGAGCACACGCTTAGGCCCTCTGGGATACCCCCAGAGGGCCTAAGTGTGGGACCGAGAGATTAGTTATGTCTCGCTTGAGCGGTCGAGGCTCTGATTGAGCCGGTCAAGGGGCTTACGGGTTTCGGGACTGGGGATCTGAGTGTAAATGTCCACGGTCATCGAGATAGATCTGCGAGTGGCGCAGGATGCGCATGGCCACAGTGGGTGGACGTCGAGGGCGGCCAGGAGCGAGGCGCAGGTGTGCCGGATATCGTGCACACGGATGCGCGGGACACCCGCTCGGCGGCAGTGGCTTTCGAAGGTCGGTTGAAGTTCCGCGGCTCGATCGGCGTGCCTGTTGGGGTCGTGAACGTCAAGTCCGAGGTCTTCCACTCGTCCCCTGCCACCTTCCGTGCCTCCTCCTGGACGCGCTGACGGTGCTTGAGCGCCGAAACGCTCAGGCCGAAGAGCGGCAGAGAGACGGTCGAGTCCTCCGTCATGGTCGTCTGCCAGCGCAGCAGTTGACCTCCGACTCTGGTGAGCTGCCGGGAGATCCGGAGTTGCTCCTCTAGGCTTATCGAGGAAGGAAGGTCTTCGATGCCCACCTTCCAGGATCATGACCTCAAGGCCCTACTGCCCAGTGCACGCCTCCACATCAAGCCTCAGTAGCCGGCCGGTGACGGCAACGCCGGCTGCCGATCACACATGGTCGGCGCCATGAGCGACCACATGCCGCCTGGTCACCGCTCAGGAACAGGCTGATTGACGCACTTGAAAGCGAAAGGTGAGCAGTTCGACCGGATCGTGGCGTCGGCTGGATGAGGAAGACCGCTGACGAGGTGGTTGCTGTACAGCAGAGGGTTACAGCAACAGGGCCGTACAGCGCCTCGTGTTGACGCCCGTCATCACATGCCGGAGCAGGGAGGAAGCCCCTACAGCTCCTGACCGGCTCCCGTCTGCAAGCAGGAAGTCAGGGGTGCCAGTTACAGGAGAAGAGCGCTCACCGCTCGGCGCGGAGGTTCAGGATGGAGAATTCCTCCAATCGTCCGGTCCCGCTGTCTCATCTGCGGAGGGAACTGCGATGTCGGTCTTGGCACCCCAGCCAGTTAGGCGGGCGTCGACGACGTGGGAAATCGAGCGCTTGCCGAGCTGTTCGGACCAGGAGGTCCGGACTCTGCGTACCAGTTGGTCCTCTCCGAGCCAGAGCTGCCACGAGAGGTTTGTCTTCGCATACTTCCCAGTGGGCGTCCCATCGTGTTGGTCGCGGAACGCGGGTGACACCTTGTAGAGGTCGCCGAAGGCGATTGTTCCCTGGTAGATGGTGGTGCGGGTGTTGTCGTAGGTGCCTCCACGACGTTTGGACTCAGTCGTGGCCAGTACCGCGTTCAGCGCTGCCGGATGAGCGAGGTCGATCCCGCCGGACTCCAGGAAGGGACGGATCTTCTCGTTCTCGGAGAGGAGGACCCAGGTCTTTCCCTCGGGAGCGGGGCAGATCCAGCCTTGGCAGTACCTCCGGCCCTTGAGCGTGAGGAACCGTGGCGCAGGTTGAGGGAAGTCGGGGCTGGCGACGTCCCTGACGTCGGTAGCCGTCACCGTGCCCTTGCCGAACTGGACGCGGGTCTTCTTGCGGTAACTCCTACTTTCCCCGGTTTCCCTCGAAGTGAAGACCTCTGACATGGTCACGCCACGGCTCTCGACCAGTTGACGCCTGAGTGCGTCGGCCGGGCCGGCAGGGGTCGTCTGAGCATGCGCGGCTGTGCTGAGTTCGGTGACCGCGACGGACACGGTCATCGCGACGGTCAACGTGGCGGCCCATCGTCTCATCCGAGCGTCCTCTCTCGATCCTCCCCCATACCGGGTCGGCACTCCAGACGATCTCGTCTCAAGGTCTCTTTTGGATCACCGCTGATGGGGGCCATGCCCCACGTTCGTGCATTTCGTGGAGGAGTGCTGTACAGCAGGGCGTAAAGCAACACCGCCTCACGCGATCACATGGCATCAACTCGCGTCCCCCGCTTCAGCAGGGCAGGAGGCTGCGAACGTGGTTGCTGCCGTTCCCTACAGATCAGATGGTCAGGTGTCGTACATGCCGTCCCATGGTTCGTAGAAGCCGATGTTGTTCGGGTAGAACTCGGCGTGTTCTTCGCCTTCGAAGGTTTCGATGACCAGGCCGAACAGCACCCCGTCGAACGTGTGCTGGAAGGGCCGGATGGCGATGTCGTCGAAGCGAAGTCCCGGAAGCGCGTCGAGCCAGTGCTTCAGTCTCTCGCGGGCGAGGTCGACGCTTGCCCGATGGTCGTCCTCGGCACCGGTGTGCTCGATGCGAGAGTCCAGGTGGTGGCCGGCGGCGTCGAAGGTGTGCAGAACGGCGTACCAGCGTTTGTGCGTCCGCCAGTCGTCGGTGCGGGTGTAGCCCTCACGGAAGGCGGCGATGACGGATCCGAAGAACTGGCCGCCTTCCCAATGGCCGATCGTGCCGGTGTGATAGTCCGGTTCGTAAACGATGGGGATGATCTCGGGGACTGCCATACGCGGGAGAGTAGCCATGAGGACCGACAACACTCCGGACTGTCATGATCTTGCTGACGCCGACGCCAAGGCGGCGGCCTCCTCCACGATGGCGCGCCGCTCGGCGTCGTCGTCGGCGAGCAGGTCGAGCGCCATGCGTGCGAGCGCGGCCTGCTCCTGGTAGGGCGATGCGGAGAAGCCCTTGGGCTCCAGTGCCCTGGGGTCGAGGCTGACGTGGTCGACCCGTTGACCCGCCGAGCGGAAGCGGCGCACGGCGTTGTGGCCGGCCAGCAGCGTGACCGCGCCGGTGATCGCGCTGCGGCCGGCGAGCAGCGCCTCGCTCAGTTGCGCGATCGTCTGCTGGGGCGGCCTGCAGTTGAGCAGGTAGCCGAGCACCCGGCCGGCCACGGGCGGAAAGTCGTGTCATCTGTGGCATCAGGCAGGGCGTGAGATCGCCGCGGCATCCAGGGCGAGCCGGGCCACCGGCTGCGGGCCGGTCCGTAAGCTGATGGTGTGTCCCCCGAACTGGTCCTGCTCGACGGCGTCCGCTGGCAGGGTGTCCGCGTGGTCGGCGATCGCGCGCACACCCTGCTGGCCGTGCTCGCCCTGAACGGCCGGGCGGGGGTCGGTGACGAGCGGCTGGTCGAGGAGCTGTGGCCCGACGAGGCGCCGGCCAACCCGACGAAGGCGCTGCAGGTGGTCGTCTCGCGGACCAGGGCGGCGACCGGCGCCGGCGTCGTGGAGCGGATCCCGCGGGGGTACCGGCTCGGGCTGGCGGCGCAGCAGGTGGACGCGTTGCGGCTGGGCCTGCTGGTGGAGGAGGCGCGGGCGGCGCTGGGCGCGGACGACGTGGCGGGGGCGCGGAGCCGCGCCGAGGAGGCCATGGGGCTGGCGGCGGGCGGGATGGACGGCGCCACGGGCGCGCTGGCCGAGCTGAGGAGCGTCGCGGGCGAGTGGGCGGCCGAGGCGCGGCGGGTGGCGGCGGTCGCGCGGGGGCGGAGCGGCGCGCACGAGAGCGCGTTGCCGCTGCTGGAGGAGGCCGCCGGCGAGCGCCCGCACGACGAGGAGCTGCTGGCCTGCCTGCTGCGCAGCGAGGCGGCGGTGCGAGGCGCCGCCGCGGCGCTGGAGCGCTACGAGCGGTACCGCGCGGGGCTGGTCGCGCGGCTCGGCACGGAGCCGGGGCCCGAGCTGGCCCGCGTGTACGGCGAGCTGCTGGTCGCCGATCGGCCGGTGCGCCAGGGCATCCTGTTCGACGGCTCGTCGCTGCTCGGCCGCGACGACGACATCCGGGCGGTGCACGCCCTGCTGCAGTCCCATCGGGTGGTCTCCATCATCGGCCCGGGCGGGCTGGGCAAGACGCGGCTGGCCCACGTGGCCGGCAGGAGGGCGGCGCAGCCCGTCGCCCACTTCGTGGAGCTGGTCGGCGTCTCCTCGCCCGAGGGGGTGGTGGGCGAGGTGGGCTCGGCGCTGGGGGTGCGGGACTCCGTACGGGGACGTCACGCCCTGACCGCCGAGCAGCGGGCCGACGTGCGCGCGCGGATCGCCCAGCAGCTCGACCAGGCGCCGGCGCTGCTGATCCTGGACAACTGCGAGCACGTGATCGACGCGGTGGCCGATCTGGTCGGGTTCCTGACCGTGACGACGCGGGATCTGCGGGTGCTCACCACCTCGCGCGCCCCCCTGTCGATCCCCGCCGAACGGGTCTACCTGCTCGGCGAGCTGCCCGAGGGCGACGCCGTCGAGCTGTTCCGGCAGCGGGCCACGGCCGCCCGGCCCGGGGTGCGGCTCCACGACGGGGTGATCGGGAAGGTCGTCGCCCGCCTCGACGGGCTGCCGCTCGCGATCGAGCTGGCGGCGGCCAAGGTGCGGGTGATGTCGGTGGAGGAGATCGCGCGGCGGCTGGCGGACCGGTTCGCGCTGCTGCGCGGCGGGAACCGTACGGCTCCCGACCGGCACCAGACGCTGCTGGCGGTCATCGACTGGTCGTGGAACCTGCTGGCGGAGCCGGAGCGGCGCGCGTTGCGGTGGTTGTCGCTGTTCGGCGACGGATTCACGCTGGAGGCGGCCGAGCACGTGCTCGGCCCGGACGCCCTGCACGTCGTGGACGCGTTGACCGAGCAGTCGATGCTGAGCGTCCGCGAGACCGCGTACGGCCTGCGCTACCGGATGCTGGAGACCGTCAGGGAGTTCGGCCGGATGCGGCTGGAGGAGGCGGGCGAGCAGGAGCCGGCCAGGGCGGCGCAGCGGGCCTGGGCGACGGAGTACGCGCTCCGGCACGCCTCCCTGCTGTTCAGCCCGGCGCAGCTGGAGGCGGCCGACGCGCTGCGCGCCGAGGAGGGCAACCTCGCGGACCTGCTCCGGCAGGCTCTCGGCGAGTGCGACCAGGTCACGACGGTCCAGTTGCTGGCCGGGGTCGGCGCGCTGTGGTCGATCCGCGGCGACCATCTCCGGATCATCGCCCACCGGGATGCGATCATCCAGGTGATCACGGGCTGGTGGCCGCCGGAGCACCTCGTCGAGGTGACCAGGGTCGCCATGCTGATCACGTTGATGAACGTCATCGTCACCACCGACCGCCGCGACGACGCGCTGCGCGACCTGCTCCGCAAGCTGCCCACCAGCGACGCGACGGATGCCCGCATCGCGGCGATGGCCCAGGTGGCGCTCGCCAGCCACGCGACCGACGGCGCCGAGATGCACCGCCGGCTGGCGGAGCTGCGCCGCAGCCCCGACCCGGACGTGGCCAGGGCGACGACGTACGCGAGTGTGCACGTCCTGGAGAACGCGGGGGACGTGCACGGCGCGATCGAGGCGGCCGAGCGGATGCTGACGCTGGTCTCGAAGGACGAGGGGCCGTGGTTCGCGGCGATCATGCACTCCGTGCTGGCCCACCTGGTCATGCAGCTCGGCGACCGGCGGCGGGCGGTGGAGCACGCGCGGGTCGCCATCCCGGTGCTGAGCCGGCTCGGCGCCGCCGACGACGAGACGCAGCTCCGCGCGCTGCTGCTGACGTCCGCGCTGGCCGACGGCGATCTCGGCACCGCGCAGGCCGAGCTGGCCGCGATCGAGCGGATCACCGACAGGGAGGTCGTGCTCGGCGGGGTGGCGATGGTCTCGTTGTGCGCGGCCGAGGTTGCGCTCGCCCGCGGGGAGACGGCCGCCGCGCTGGAGGAGTACCGCACGGCCGTCCGCCGGGCGCGCGGCCTGCGCCTGCCCGGGGTGCCGATGACGGAGTTCACGCCGTGGATGCTCGTGGCCGAGTCGGCCACCCTGACGGCGTACGCGTACCACGCCCAGCCGGAGGACGTCCGGTACGGCGCGGAGCTGTTCGCCACCATCTGCGGCTACAACGCGCTGGACGTGAACGATCCCGCCCTCGACTACCCGCTGTGCGGTGCGATGCTCTTCGCGCTCGGCGCCTGGGGGCTGCTGCGGGAGGCCATGCCTCCCGGCGACGCGATCGGGCTGCTGGTGCTGGCCGAGCGGTTCGCGTACAACAGCACCACGCCGAGCATGGCGTTCGAACGGATCGAGCCGTACGCGGAGCGGGCCGCGCCGGGGGCGATCGACGCCAGGCGGGCCGAGTACGGCGACCGGCGCGGCTCGGACCTGCTCGGCGAGGCACGCGAGCTCGTCGAGCAGGTACGCGACAGGGGCGGGTCACATGTGCCGCTTGTAGCTGCGCACCGACAGCGGCGCGAAGATCGCGATGACGATCAGCGACGCCAGGAGCGTCCAGGCCACCTCGCCGCTGACGACCGCGCTGTTGGCGAGGTCCCGGGCGGCCGTGACCAGGTGTGAGACGGGGTTGATCCGGACGAACGCCGCCAGCCAGCCGGGCAGCGTCTCGACGGGCACGAACGCGTTCGACAGGAACGTCAGCGGGAACAGGATCATCATGGAGATGCCCTGGACGGCCTGCGCGCTGCGGGCGATCGTGCCGACCCAGGTGAAGACCCACGCCAGCGACCAGCCGGTGAAGATGGCGAGCAGGATCGCGGCGAGCACGCCGCCCATCCCGCCGCCCGGGCGGTAGCCCATCACCAGGCCCATGCCGAAGGTCAGCGTGGCCGCGATCGTGTACCGCAGCAGGTCGGCCACCATCGGCCCGGCGAGCGGCGCGATCCGGGCGATCGGCAATGACTTGAACCGGTCGAAGACGCCCTTCTCCATGTCCTCGCGCAGCTGGGTGCCCGTGGCCATGCACGTGGTCAGCACGGTCTGGGCGAGGATGCCGGGGATCATCAGGGGCAGGTAGCTCTCCACGTCACCCGCGATGGCGCCGCCGAAGATGAAGGCGAACATCGCGGTGAACAGGATGGGCTGCAACGCCACGTCGAAGAACTGCTCGGGGTTCCTGCGCATCTTCTTCAGCGCCCGCCACGCCATCGTCAGCGTCTGGCCGACGGTCTCGCCCGGGGAGACGCGCCGCCGGGCGGCGGCCACGCGGTCGGCGGCTCTGACGGTCTCGCGCTCGGGTGCGATCGTGGTGGTCATCGGCTCTCCTCCGTACCGTTCTGGCCGTCCCCGTCGGTCTCGTGGCCGGTGAGGACCAGGAACACCTCGTCCAGGCTGGGCTTGGCCACGCTCACCGAGGAGATCGACACCCCGGCGGTACGCAGCGCGATCAGCACGTCGGCGGCCAGGTCGGCCTGTTCGAGCGCGACGTTGAGCCGGCCCTGCTCCGGGCTGAGCACCGGCTCGGAGCCGAGCACGCGCCGCACGACCTCCATGGCGGCGGGCACCTCGCCCGGCTCGGCGAGGAGTAGTTGGAGGGTGGAGTTGCCGACCGCGGCCTTCAGCTCGTCAGGAGTGCCCTCGGCGACCTTGCGGCCGTGGTCGATGACGGCGACGCGGTCGGCGAGCTGGTCGGCCTCGTCCAGGTACTGCGTGGTCAGCAGCACCGTGCAGCCGCCGGCGACCAGGCCGCGGATGGTGTCCCACATCTGGCCGCGCGTCCGCGGGTCGAGGCCGGTGGTGGGCTCGTCGAGGAAGATCAGCGGCGGCCTGGTGATCAGGCTGGCCGCCAGGTCGAGGCGCCTGCGCATGCCGCCGGAGAACTGCGCGATGGGCTTGTCGGCGGCCTTCTCCAGGCCGAACTGGCCCAGCAGGTCGATGGCGATGCTGCGGGCACGCGGCGCGGCGATGCCCTGGAGGCGGCTGAAGAGCCAGAGGTTCTCGCGGGCGGTCAGGTTCTCGTCGACCGAGGCGTACTGTCCGGTGACGCCGACGAGCTGGCGGATCACGTGCGGGTTGCCGGCCACGTCCACGCCGAAGATCTCGGCGCGGCCCGCGTCGATCGTCAGGAGGGTGGCGAGCATCCGTAGGGTCGTGGTCTTGCCGGCGCCGTTCGGGCCGAGGACGCCGAAGATCTCACCGGGGCGTACGTGCAGGTCGATCCCGTCGACGGCACGGTGCTCGCCGAACGACTTCGCCAGCCCTTCCGTACGTACGGCCAGATCGCCGCCCCCGGTGCGTCCGAGTTCTGCGATGTTCATGGCTCCACTGTCGGGGGCGGCGGTTTCACGGCGCCCTCACCTGGTTTCACCAGCCCTCACGACCCGGCCAGGGGGCTATGACATCGCTGCCACACGCGCCTGGTCCTCCAGGAGGTCGACGACCGTCTCCACGTCGTTCGCACTCACCGTCTGATGCAGGCCCTTGAGGATGTCGGTGTCGTCGAGCCGGACTCCGCGCCTGGTCGCGTAGAGCACCCCCTCGTCGCTGAAGAAGAACGACCAGTCGGGGAACGCGGTGCGGAGCGCTTCTACATCGTGACCCACTGTAGTCATACGGTCACTCTAACGAGCCTGCCCGCAGCCGGTCCAGCCCCCGTTGTCGTGCGATAACGGCGCATCCTAGGATCACCTGGGAACGATGCCACACCAGGGGAGCTCATGACCGGCGTTACCGTTCTCGACCAGGGATGGGAGCTTCGGGGCTTCCTCGGCGACGACTGGCAACTGCATCGGGCCCAGCTGCACGCCCGCGAAGGAGCCGGTCACGGAGGGTGGTCGCCCGCCCGGGTGCCCGGCAGCGTGCTGGCCGACCTGCTGGCCGCCGGCCAGGTGCCGGACCCGTACGTCGGCACGCAGAGCCTGCTCTCGGAGTGGGTGCCGCAGCGGACCTGGGTGTACCGCACCCGGCTGCGCCCGCCCGCGCTCGCGCCGGGGGAACGGGCGTTCCTGGAGTTCGACGGCATCGACTACGCGGCGGCCGTCTACCTCGACGGGCACCTCCTCGCCACCCACGAGGGCACGTACGTCCCCCTCGTCGTCGAGGTCACCGGGCACCTGGGGGACGGCGAGCACACGCTGGCCGTCGTCGTCGAGCCGGCCCCGGTCAGCGAGCCGCAGGTCGGCTACACGGACAAGGTCCGCGTGCACAAGGGCCGCATGGGGTACGGCTGGGACTTCTGCCCCCGCCTCGTCCACCAGGGCTTGTGGGGCCAGGTCCGGCTGCGTACGACGGGCCCGTCCCGCCTGGCCGGCGTGTGGGCCCGCCCCGCACCCGGCGGCCGCGTCACCGTCGAGCTGGACGTGGACGGACCGGACGGCACCGCCGAATGCGTTTTGCGCGCCCCGGACGGCTCGATCGCCGCCAAGGCCACGGTCCCCCGCCACGGCGCCGTGCTCCAGGTGGACGACCCTCGGCCCTGGCACCTCAACGGCACGGGCCGCCCGGACCTCTACACGCTCACCACCACCCTCCCCACCGGCGACGAGCACCGCCTCCGCCTCGGCTTCCGCGACGTCCGCTTCACCGGCGACCCGGGCACCCTCCCCTACCGCCTGACCGTCAACGGCACCCCCACCGCCATCAAGGGCTGGAACTGGGTCCCCGCCGACGCCCTCTACGGCGCCACCGGCCGGGCCAAGCTCCGCCACCTGCTCACCCTGGCCCGCGACGCCGGCGTGAACATGCTGCGGGTCTGGGGCGGCGGCCTCATCGAGACGGAGGACTTCTACGACCTGTGCGACGAGTACGGCATCCTCGTCTGGCAGGAGTTCGCCCAGTCCAGCTCCGGGATGCGCAGCCTGCCCAGCGACGACGCGGCGTTCGTGGCCCGGATGGCGGCCGAGGCCGAGCGCATCGTCCCGGCCCGCCGCAACCATCCGAGCCTGGCCATCTGGTGCGGCGGCAACGAGTTGCAGCGCGCCGACGGCGTGCCGCTGGCGGACGCCGACTCCCCGGTGCTGGCCGCCCTGCACGAGGTGGTGGCCCGGCTCGACCCGGACCGGCACTGGCTGCCGACGTCCCCGTCGGGCCCGGTGTTCGGCAACACCCTGGAGAGCGTGCGTACCGGGCCCGAGCACCACGACGTGCACGGCCCCTGGGAGCACCAGGGCCTGGACGACCACTACCGGCTCTACGACGAGGGCCGCGCCCTGCTGCTGAGCGAGTTCGGCGTGGAGGGCATGAGCAACCTGCGGGCGATCGAGTCCGTCGTGCCCGCCGCCGCCCGCCGGCTCCCCACCCACCGCGACCCCGTCTGGAACCACCTGGGCCGCTGGTGGAACAACGAGCCGCTGGTCCAGGAGGCGTTCGGCGGCGGCATCGGCGATCTGGCCACGATGTCCAGGGCCAGCCAGCTCCTGCAGGCCGACGGGCTGCGGTACGCGATCGAGGCCGGCCGGCGCCGGTCGCGGAGCCGCGGCGTGCTGCCCTGGCAGCTCAACGAGTCCTTCCCCAACGGGTGGTGCACGGCGGCCGTGGACTACTTCGGCGAGCCGAAGGCGGCCTACCACTACGTGCGGCGCGCGTACCGGCCGATGCACGTGTGCGCGGCGCTCGGGGCGCCGCGCGTCACCGACCTCGACGCGACCGTCTGGGCCTGGTGGGGCCCGGGAGCGGCGCAGGTCAGCGCGCGCGTGCTGCGCCTCGACGGTGGCGTGGTGGCCGAGCGGAGCTGGACCGCGCCCGCCGAGGGCCGGATCGGGGAGCTGCGCCGCCCGGGCCTGACGGGCCTGTTCCTGCTCGACCTGTCCGTACGCGCGGGCGACCGCACCGCCTCGAACCGGTACCTGCTGACCGCGGACGCCGGCTTCGGCGACCTGCTCACCCTGCCGCCCGCCAGGGTGACGACCACCTTGGAGACCACGGGCCCGACCTGGACGCTGCGCCTGCGGCACGAGGAGGGGCCGGCGGCCGTGTTCCTGCGCCTGCTCGACGCCCGCCCGGCCGCGGAGCCGGGCTGGGTGCGGTGGGACGACAACGCCTTCGACCTGCTGCCCGGCGAGGAACGGGTGGTACGCGGCGAGTGGGACGGTGTGCCGGAGGACCGGCGCCGCGTGCGGATCGACGGCTGGAACGTCTCCGTCGAGACAACCACCCGCCAAAGCTAACTATATGCATTAATCTAGCGACCGTGAGTAACGGAGTCCTGGCGCGCGTCCTGCACCGCATCGGCCGCCGCGGCGCCTCGCTGGCCTTCGTGGGCCTGCTCTGCTTAGCCATCGCCGCCTCCCTGGCTTTCGCTCCTCCCGGCCAGCGCGCGGCCCCGGGTTACGCCGTGCTCGCCGCCATCGCCCCGCTCGAGGTCTGGGCGGTGGCCTGGTGCGCCACGGGCACGTTGTGCCTGGTGCAGATGTTCCTGCGCTCCGACCGCCTCGCCTTCGCGGCCGCCACGGCGCTGCTCATGCTGTACGGCCTGGTGTACCTGATCTCGACCTTCACCGGCGACAACCCGCGCGGCTGGGTGGGCGCCGCGGTCTGGCTGGCGTTCGGCGGCTGGATCGCGCTGATCGCGACCTGGCCCGAGGCCGTCACGGCGGACCGGCCGACGGGCGGCGCGGCGGTCGTCGTCGCCGACGCCGACGGGCTCATCCAGTCGTGGAACCCGCAGGCCGCCAAGCTGTTCGGGTGGAGCACCGAGGAGGCGGTGGGCCGGCCGCTGACCATCCTCATGCCGCCGCGCCTGCGCGACCGGCACGTGGAGGGCCTGGCCAGGGTACGCGTCACCGGCGTGTCCGAGCTGGCGGGCCACATCATCCCGCTGGTCGGGCTGCGGCGCGACGGCAGCGAGTTCCCCATCGCGCTGACCGTCAACGCCTGGCACGGCGACGACGGCATCGCCTACACCGGAGTGATCAGGCCCATGCGGGGCGGCGATGCTGACTGACATCCTCATCCAGGTGGCCATCGGCGCCGTACCGCTCGGGGTGGCCTACCTCGCCTTCCGTTCGGCCACCGACGCCAACAGGAAGACCCACCAGACCGCGCTGCTCCAGGTCGAGCGGCAGGCGGAGCTGGAACGTTCGAAGGTGGACGCCGAGGCGTTCCTGCGGGCCAAGACGATCTACGAGGACGCGCTCGACCAGCTGGAGAAGCAGCTCACCCGCATGCAGAGCCAGGCCGCCCAGGTGAGCACCGACCTGGCAGAGGAGCAGAACGCCTCCACGGCGATGCGCGACCAGATCCGCCGCCTGCAGGCGCAGATCAGGGCGCTCGACCGGACGGTGGTCACGCTGCGGACCCAGCTCCTGGCCGCGGGCCTGTCACCCGCGCCGACCTCCGAGACCACGGGCCCGTACCAGCTCCGGCACCCGCCGCAGGAGTGAACGGGGGTGGACAGCGGCCCGGGCCGTCTGTCACCATCGGTCACATGATCATGCGAAGGGAGGGCGCCACCGCCCTCGATCGGTGAGCGCTCACGCGCAGCGGGAAGCTGCCGAGATCCGCGAGCAATGGCTGGGCCGAGCGCTTTCGACGCTGCCCGCCGACCGTCCGGCCGCCGAGGCGGCCATCTCCTCCCTGTACGACCTGATCGGGCTGCCGCCGCCCCGCTTCCACTGGGCCGCCTCACCCCTCACCGCGCTGGCGACCGTGCCACCGGGGCTGGGCCGCGCGGAGAGCCTGGAACGGGTGGCCGAATGGCCGCTGCCGCCCCGGCTCATCGCGCTCAGGAACGAGCTGCGCCGCGGCCTCGACGCCAAGGTGCGAGGGCTGCAGCAACCGCTCGACCAGCTCATCAGGCGTACGGTCCAGTCCCCGCTGCTCACCAGCACCGGCGCCTGCCTG
This sequence comes from Nonomuraea rubra, assembly GCF_014207985.1. Classification (NCBI taxonomy): domain Bacteria; kingdom Bacillati; phylum Actinomycetota; class Actinomycetes; order Streptosporangiales; family Streptosporangiaceae; genus Nonomuraea; species Nonomuraea rubra. Next base: position 12,320,029 of record NZ_JACHMI010000001.1, read on the forward strand.
CTCCAGCCGCTCCAGCGGGCCCACACCGGGGAGTTCTCCTGGAGCAACCGCTGGTACGAGAGCCAGCTCGTCCCCTGGATCGCCCACTACGACGCCCTGCGCCGGGTCGCCGGGGTGGTGTTCACCGCCGAGCAGCTCCGGCAGTGGGAGCTGTGGGCGACGGTGGCGGCGTCGTGCCACTGGTGGTGGCCGGCCGAGCACGTGTGCGTCGTGTCCGAGCGGCCCGTCGCCCTGCACACGGAGGTGTCGGGCGATGAGGGCCAGGTGCGGCTGCACCACGCGGACGGCCCGGCCCTGCGCTACGCCGACGGCTGGGCCCTGCACTCCTGGCACGGCACCCGCGTACCGGCCTGGGTGATCGCCGGCCCGACCGCCGAACGCATCGCGGCCGAGACCAACGTCGAGGTCAGGCGGTGCGCCATCGAGCGCCTCGGCTGGCCCGAGTACGTCGAGCAGGCCGGGCTGAGGCTGGTCGGCACGGCGCCCGACCCCGGCAACCCCGGCTCCGAGCTGCGGCTCTACGACATGCGGCGGGAGACGAAGGTGCTCGTCGCGGTGAACGGCTCCGTCGAGCGCGACGGCCGGCGCCGCCGGTACGGGCTGACCGTGCCCGGCCACTTCACCGACCCGCTCGCCGCCGCCGGCTGGACGTACGGGCTGTCCGCCGAGCAGTACTCCCGACTCCTGCGCAGAACCTGAAGGTGATCCAGATGAACATGACCCTTGCCGAGCTCACCAGCAGAACCGGGCTCACCGTCCTCGACCACCTCGAACAGTCCGTACGGATCCCCGTCCTGGACGGCCTCCAGGCCCAGGGCGACCTGATCGTCATCCCGATGCGCGAGGTCGACGTCACCGTGTGGGGCGACGCCAGGTGGCAGCCCGTCCCCGCCGAGGGCGTGGAGCTGCTGCGCGGCGCCGCCGGTGGCAACCCGCACACGCTCGTCGCCGAGCCGGGCACCTGCCGCTGGACCAGGCTCGTCCGGGACGGGCAGGGCCTGGCGATCGGCGTGTTCGACGCCACCGCTCCCGTCTACCTGCTGCATCCCGAACACGGGGGCTCGGGATGCGCGCCCGGTACGTACGTGGTGCGGCGGCAGCGCGAGCACGAGGGCAGCCGCTCCCGCCTGGTCGCGGACTGACTAGTCGCTGATCAGCACGTCGGCCAGCAGTTCAGCCGAGCGCATCCAGGCCTTCCTGTCGGGCGCCGAGAACGCCACGATCAGCTCGTCGGCCCGGGCGTGCTCGGCGAACCGCTCCACGTACGCCTTCACCTCGGCGGGGTTCCCGACCGCCGAGTACTTGGCCATCTGCACGAGCTGCTGCCCGGCCGGGGAGTCGAGGATCATGTCGGCCTCCTCGGTGGTGAACGTGCGCCCCCGCCCGAGGAACCTGCTCACCCTGAGCCGCTTGGAGTCCAGGAACTGCTCCTCGGCCTCCTCGGTGGTCTCGGCCGCGATCACGTTCAGCGCGGCGATCACGTACGGCTCGGCGAGCTGTGCCGACGGCTTGAACTCCTGCCGGTAGACCGCGACGGCCTCCTCCAGCGCGGCGGGCGCGAAGTGCGAGGCGAACGCGTACGGCAGGCCCAGCATGGCGGCGAGCTGGGCGCCGAACAGGGAGGAGCCGAGGATGTAGAGCGGCACGTCCGTGCCCTTGCCCGGCGTGGCGTGCACGCCGGGGATGCGGGTCTCGCCCGTCAGGTAGCCCTGCAGCTCCAGCACGTCCTGCGGGAAGGAGTCGGCGGAGGCGGGGCTGCGGCGCAGCGCCCGCATCGTCTGCTGGTCGCTGCCCGGCGCCCGGCCGAGCCCGAGGTCGATGCGCCCCGGGTGCAGCGTCTCCAGCGTGCCGAACTGCTCGGCGATGGTGAGCGGCGAGTGGTTCGGCAGCATGACGCCGCCCGCTCCCAGGCGGATCGTCCGGGTGTGGGCGGCGACGTGGGCGATGAGCACGCTCGTGGCCGAGGAGGCGATGCTGTCCATGTTGTGGTGCTCGGCGTACCAGATGCGCCGGTATCCGAGCTCCTCGGCCCGCTGGGCCAGGGCGACGCTGGCGGCGAAACTGTCCGCCGCGGTCTCGCCCTCGCCTATGTGCGCCAGATCCAGGATGGACAGCGGCAGAGCCATAAGTACGCGCCTTTCGCAGACCGGTTGACCTGGCAGTGGACAACAGCCGCGAAAGGCGCGTTATTTCATGACGAGGTGCACGTCACCGTGGAGGGGGTGCCGCTCTGCCCGTTGACGAGGAAGCCGAACGTGGTGCTCGCGCCGGCGGCCAGCGTGCCGTTCCAGTTGAGGTTCGTGACGCTGACGGCGCCGCTGGAGCCGGACAGGGTGCCGTTCCAGAGCTGCGAGATCGTCTGGCCGCCCGGCAGCGTCCAGCCGACCCGCCAGGAACTGGTCTGCGCCGAGCCGGTGTTCTTGACGGTGACCTCGCCCTGGAAGCCACCCGACCACTGGCTCGTCACCTTGTACGTGGCGGTACAGCCCCCTGGCCCGGTCGTCGGGGTGATCGTGGGGGTGACGGTCGGCGTGGAGGTGCCGCCCGCCGCGACGGCCAGGTCGTACGCGCGCTGCGGCACGAACTGCCCGGCACTGGCGATGCAGCCGTCCGCCTCGCCCGGAGGCTTGACCCAGAGGTAGGCGTCGATGGCCGGGTCGCCCGTCTCCGTGGTGCTCCAGAGGCCCGTGGCGCGGCCCGCCGGGTCGCACCACTCGCTGCCGGACGGGCCGTTGCCGTTGCGGCTGGTGTCGATGACCGCCTTCAGCCGGGACACGCCGGTCGCCGCGATGATGCTCTTCGCGTACGAGACGAGGCCGGGCGTGGCGCGGTAGTTCGAGGTGTTGACCGCGAGGCCGTCGGCGCTGTTGGCCACGTCCGCGCCGACCAGCCTGGAGGCGGCCTCCGAGGCGGACAGCCAGCCGTCGTGGCCGATGTCGAAGTACACCTTGGCCTGCGACGACGCCTGCTTGAACCGCTTGCCCGCGTAGGCCATGGAGGCCTTCACCTGGGCCTGCTCCGAGGCGTTCATGCAGTTGGTCATGATCGCCAGGGCGTCGGGTTCGAGCACGATGGAGGCGGGGCGGCCCGCCAGACCCGCCGCGATCTCGTCGATCCAGGCGCGGTAGGCCGTGTGGTCGGGGGCGCCGCCCGCGCTGGGGCCGCCGCAGTCGCGGTTCGGCATCGCGTAGACGGCCATGATCGGGATCTTGCCCGCCGCCGCGGCGGCGCCGACGTACGCGTCCACCTGGCTGCGCACGGTCGAGGGGTTGTACGTGGCGAACCAGCGCCCCTGCGGCACGGCGGCGATGCGGTCCCTGATCACCGGGGTGCGGCTGTCGTTCGGGTTGGCGGCCACCCACTTGGCGGCGTTGGTCTGCGGATCCACGTAGAAAGCGGAGTCGGCGGCCTGCGCGCTGGGGGTGGACATGACCACCGCTCCCGCCGCGGCCATGGCGGCCGCCGTGACGAGCACCGCCCACATGGGCCTTCTGCGAGACATGTAGATAACTCCGTCCGTCGGGTGGGAGCGCTCCCGCGGGCACCCTGGATGCTAGGTAGCACTCCGGGGCCGGACAAAGACATCGGATCGATCCCCAAGAGACCATCGCAGGTCAGCGCCGCGATGAGCGGTGAAACTTTCAACCGGCCAGGCACGCCTCGAACACGGCGGTCAGCCGGTCCACGTCGGCCGGGGTGGGCTCCTCGGGGCCGACGCGGCGGCGCATCGCCCCGATGCCCAGCACGACCGACACCGCCATGCGGGCGCGCGCGTGCGCGTCGGGGCCGGAGAGCGTGGCCTCCAGCGGGCTGAGCACCGCCGTGATCAGGCGCTCCCTGGCGGCCGTCCGGACCTCCGGATGGTAGGCGGAACGTTCGAGCGTGCGCAGGATCGGGCTCTCCGGCGGCTGCCGCATCCGCTGGGCCGCGTACTCGGCCAGCCGGCGGGGCAGCTCCTCCGGACGGCCCGTGAACAGCTCGCCGAACGTCGGCTCCCCCTGAAGGACGGCGGCGAACAGGCCGGCCTTCGACCCGAAGTAGCGGCCCACCAGCGCGATGTTGGCCTCGGCCGCCGCCGCGATCATGCGGACGGTCACCTGCTCGTAGCCCTGCTCGCCGAACAGGCTGCGAGCCGCCTGCAGGATGCGCTCCCGGGTGGCCTCGCGGTCGCGCGGCCTGGCCTCAGTCACCTCGGGGTTCATGCCCGCACTCTACTGAACGCAACCCCACTTGCCGCGCGGCTAGTAAACATGCGTATACTCAAGTCGGATAAAACTGTAAGAAGGGGATGTTGTGTCTTGGTAGCCCAGGCGCAGACCGCGTCCCTCACGAAGCAGCGCACCTACACGCACCGCGAAATCCTCGAGGTCATGTCCGGGCTCATGCTCGCGATGCTCACGTCGATGATCTCGACTTCCGTGGTGGGCACCGCGCTGCCGACGATCGTGGGGGAGCTAGGCGGTCAGGACCAGTACTCATGGGTCGCGAGCGCGACCATGCTGACGATGACGGTCTCCACACCGCTGTGGGGCAAGCTGTCCGACCTGTTCGGACGCAAGCTGCTCTTCCAGAGCGCACTGGGGTTGTTCGTCGCGGCGTCGCTCGTGGCGGGCCTGTCGCAGGACATGGGGCAGCTCATCGCGGCACGTGCCGTACAGGGCCTGGGTGTTGGCGGGCTGTCGGCCCTGTCCCAGGTGATCCTGGGGGACATCGTCTCCCCCCGCGAGCGTGGCCGCTACTCCGGCTACATGGGAGCCGTCTTCGGGATCTCCACGGTCGCGGGGCCGTTGCTGGGCGGGTTCATCGTGGACGCCGACTGGCTGGGCTGGCGCTGGTGCTTCTACGTGGTGGTGCCGTTCGCGCTGGTGTCCTTCTTCGTGATCCAGAAGGTGCTGAAGCTGCCGAGGGTCAAGCGCAGCACCTCGATCGACATCTGGGGCGCCACGACGATCACGGCCAGCGCGAGCGCGCTGATGCTGCTGCTGACGCTGGGCGGCAACGAGTTCGAGTGGAACTCCGGCTGGACGTACTTCCTGGGTGCGGTCGCCCTGCTCATGCTGGCCCTGGCGGTGCTGTCGGAGCGGACCGCACGCAACCCGATCCTGCCGCCGCGCCTGTTCCGCAACCCGACGTTCGTGCTGACCAGCCTCGCCTCGCTGTTCGTCGGCATGGCGATGTTCGGCGCGATGATCTACCTGCCGCAGTACCTGCAGATCGTCAAGGGGCTCAGCCCGACCAACTCCGGCCTGATGACGCTGCCCATGGTGGTGGCGCTGTTCCTGGCCGGCGTGATCTCCGGGAAGATCGTCACCCAGACGGGCAAGTGGAAGATCTTCCCGGTCGCGGGCCTGCTCATCGTGGCCATCGGGCTGTTCCTGCTGTCCCGGCTGCACGTGGACTCCAGCGAGTGGCTGATCGGGTTCGACGTGGCGGTGCTGGGCGTCGGGCTCGGCCTGTCCATGCAGATGCTCATCCTGGCCGCGCAGAACGGCTCCGAGCCGCAGGACATGGCCTCGACCACCTCGGGTGTGTCCTTCTTCAGGTCGCTGGGCGGCGCGGTGGGCGTGGCCGCGTTCGGCGCCATCCTGACGAGCCGGCTCAAGGACGAGATCGCCGAGATGGTCAAGGCGGCGGGCATCAAGCTGCCCGGCGGCTCGGACGTCAAGCTCGGCAGCCCCGACGCCATCCAGCACCTGCCTGGCCCGATCAAGAACATCGTGCTGGAGGCGTTCACCCGCGGCCTGGAGACCGTGTTCCTGGTCGGCGTGCCCATCGCGCTGCTCGGCTTCCTGGCCACGCTCTTCCTCAAGGAGCTGCCGCTGCGCGGGTCGGGCGGGCCCGCGGCCCCCGAGGCCAAGCCGCTCGGCAAGGACGACCTGGTCCTGGCCGGGCTCCTGCTGGAGCTCATCGCCCAGCGCGTCGAGCGGGTGAACGGTGAACCCTCCGCGCTCCTCACCGCCGTCGCCAGGATGGCGCCGCCTGACGACCGCTCGGAGCGCGAGCGGGCGAGATCGGTCGTGCAGGACGTGCTGCGGCCCACCTCGCGCGCTCTGATCGCGCAGGCCACGCCCCCACAGAAAGACCTCGTAACAGGAGGAATCTCGCAATGATTCGCAAGTTCGTGGGCGCCGTCGCGGCGGCCCTGGCCGTGCTAGCCGGGCTGTGGCTGATGATCGCCCCCTTCGCCCTCGGCACCCAGCCCGAGGGCGCCGACTGGACGAACGCCACCCAGTCCGAGTTCTTCGCCGGTCTCGGGGTGGCCGTCGTGGGTCTCGTGGGCGCGATCGCCTTCGTGCTGGCCATCCACGAGGAGCTCGTCGTCCGCGGCCTGGTCGTGCCCAAGCCGCGCAGGCCCGAGCCGGAGCCCGAGCCCGTGCCGGTGGCCGCCGCGCCGCAGGCGTCGTCCGCCGAGCTGGCCAGCCTGCTCGCGCCGCTGGTCGAGGCGCTGCGCGAGGACCTGAACCACAACCCCCGCACTGGCGAGCACCGCCAGAACGGCAAGCCTTCCCTGGTCGGAGTGGAGAAGAACCGATGAAGGCCAAGCTGGGCGTGGCCGCCCTGATCGTGCTGTTCCTGGCCGGCCTGTGGCTGGTCGCGGCCCCGTTCGCGGTCGGCTACCAGCCGCGTGGCGCCGAGTACCTGGACGCGACGGTCAACGACCTGTGGCTCGGCGGCGGGATCGCCGCGCTCTCGTTCGTCGCCCTCGTGGTCTACGCGGCCGACGCCCTGCGCGACCTGGCCCGCCGCGGCAAGCACGCCGACTCCTGACGCGAGTCATGCCGTGTCCGGCAATGGCATCGACCCGCAGTGGGAGCCCGTGGCGGGCCGGCTCCCCGCAGGTCAGTTCGAGATCGGCAAGGACGGCGCCGGCCTGCTCGTCGTCGGCTTCGACGGGTCGGGCCCGAGCCGCAACGCGCTGGCGTACGCGGCCGGGCTCGCCCGGCGGGACGACGCCACGCTGCTCATCGCGTTCGTGGAGTCGCTGAACACCGCCTCGCTCTGGTTCTTCGCCGGGTCGCCGATCATCCCCGACTCGGGCGCCGACCTGGCGGAGGAGCTGCGTGACGAGCTGCGCGGCGCCGGGGTGCGCTGGCGGTTCGTCAGCCTGCGCGGCGACCCGGCCAGGGCGCTGGAGTCGCTGGCCAGCACGCACATGGCCGACGGCATCGTCGTGGGCCGCTCCCGCTCGCCCTGGCGTGGTTCGGTGGCGGCCCATCTGGCGAAACGGGCACACCGTACGGTGCTGGTCGTGCCCTGACCCTGCGACTCGGCGCCGATAGCCCGCTGACCTGGCCAGACGTCGCATATGGTGGCCAGATGAGACGTGCTGCCGCCTTGGCGCTCGTGGTGCTCGGGACCGTTTCGTGCGGCGCGGGCCAGCCGGCCTCCGTGCCCGCGCCCGCGACCTCGGCTCCCGCGCAGGAAGCGCCGGAATCACCCACGCCCGCACCCGCGACGCCCACCTCCACGGGGCCGCCCGCGTTCAGCTCGAAGGTCTCGCGGGTCTCCCGCGAGCAACTGCCCTACTCCTGGCGACCCGGCTGCCCGGTGCACTACCGGGACCTGCGGCTGGTGACGCTGTCGTACTGGGGCTTCGACAACAAGCCGCACACCGGCGAGCTGGTGGTGCGCAGGACGGTCACCGACGACATCGAGACGGTCTTCAAGAAGCTGTACGACTGGCGCTGGCCCATCGAGCAGATGAAGCTGGTGGACGCCTTCAAGGCGGACGACTTCGACTCGATCGACGCCAACAACACCTCGGCCTTCAACTGCCGGCGTGCGACCGGGTCGAGCAACTGGTCAAATCACGCATACGGGGAAGCAATAGACATCAATCCCCAGCAGAACCCATATGTCACCGCAAGCGGCACCACAGCACACCAAAATGCCAAGAAGTTCACCGAGCGCCCAATTAAGGGTAAAGGTGTGATTAATCCGGGCGACAAGGTCGTCAGGGCCTTCGCCCAGGTGGGCTGGGAGTGGGGCGGCTACTGGTCGGGGGCCAAGGACTACCAGCATTTCTCCAAGGGCGGAGGCTGAGAGAATTGCCGCATGACGGCTAGGGACGGCGACGGCTGGACGGAGTGCGCCCAAGGCCACAGGCACTGGGGCGTGCACGGAGCCTCGGGGCTGCTCGTCGTTCACCACGACGACGCCGGGGTGCCGTACGTGCTCATGCAGAAGCGCTCCTGGTGGAGCCACCACGGCAACACCTGGGGGCTGCCCGGCGGGGCCCGCGACAGCCACGAGGACGCGGTCGCCAGCGCGCTGCGCGAGGCCCGCGAGGAGGCGGCGCTGGCCGGTGACGGCCTGCGGGTGCAGGGCGTCTACCTCGACGACCACGGCGGGTGGGCGTTCGAGACGGTGATCGCCGAATCGGCCGAGCTGCTGGCCGCCGCGCCCGCCAACCGCGAGAGCACCGAGCTGCGCTGGCTGGCGCTGCCCGAGATCACCGAGCGGAGGCTGCATCCCGGGTTCGCCGCGACGTGGAGCGACATCCAGGAGGCGATCAGGCCGGAGACGATCGTGCTGGACGTGGCCAACATCATCGGCGCCCGAGCCGAACGCGGCTGGTGGAACGACCGGCTGGGGGCGGCGACCAGGCTGCTGCGCGAGGTCTCGGTGCTGCGGCTGGCCCATCCCGTGCTGGCGCAGTGGTATCCGAGGATGGTGGCGGTCGTGGAGGGCGCCGCGCGCAGCGCGCCGGCCGTGGAGGGCATCCAGGTGGTCGCGGCCACGGGCAGCGGCGACGACGCCATCGTGGACGTCGTACGCCAGGCCAAGCCGTGGGAGCGCGTGCTCGTGGTCACGGCCGACCGTGGCCTCAAGGAACGGGTGGGCAGCCTGGGCGCCGAGACCGTGGGCCCGAAGTGGCTGCTGTCGCAGCTCGGGGTCTAGAGCGGCCTAGAGCTCCGCGTGGACGACGCGGTCGAAGGCGGCCTTGAGCCCCGTCACGTCGAGCACGCGCCGCAGCACCCCGTGGACGCCCACGATGCCTAAGGAGCCGGCGTGCGCGGAGACCCTGCGCTGGTGCTCCACCAGCACCCACAGGCCACTGGAGTCACAGAAGTCCAGCTCCGCGGCGTCGATCACGATCTGCACGCGGCCCTCGGTGAACAACTGCACCAGCGCGTCCTTCAGCAGTGGCGCCGTGAGCTTGTCGAGATCACCGGTAAGGCACACGAGCGCCTCACAGTCGCCGCGCTGCACCTCGACGTTGAGATCCGCCACCTCCTGAACGTACACCCCTGTCACCACAGCCGCTATCGTGGTTTCCGCACAGGAGGGTTCGCATAGTGGACGAGTGCAGCCGCCTTGAAAGCGGCCAGGTCAGCGATGGCCTCGTGGGTTCGAATCCCACACCCTCCGCCAGTTCCTGACGTGCCGTGAGGCACGCTGAGCCGTTCCCGGTCAAGCCAGAAGTGTGTGGCCGCCCCGCTAGTGTCACACTGCGTAGTCACGTCGCTACCGTCCGTGTCGAAGGGTTGTGGATCTCAACCCCCGTACTGGAGGTACCTCGTGCGACGTATCACCCGTAAGATCGGCGCTCCCCTGGCCGCCGCCCTCGCCGTCCTGTCAGCGGCCCCGCCCGCCACGGCGGCCCCGGCGGCGTACTTCGTGATGACCGACATCACCCGGGAGCAGTTCGTCGTCCAGCTCACCGATCCCGCCAAGATCCAGCATGCGCGCGACCTGGTCAACGGCGTGACGAACGAGCGGCCCCACGTCGTCGGCCGGATCGCGAAGCAGTCCGCCCCGTACAACGCCCGCTGGAGCTACCACTTCCGGCCCGAGACCGTCGACTTCTTCGACGTGGCGATCGAGGTGTGCGACGCCACGATCCCCTACGTCGAGGACCACCTGGACGAGGCGGGCGGCGCCTTCCTGCCCGGGCTGGTCTACTGCCCGTGGACCTCCAGGCTGGTCAGGGAGCTGCCCGCGCCGTAACCACGACGTGCCGCGCACTGCCGGTGACCGCACCGGCAGTGCGCCCGGGGTCAGTCCCGCAGCCCCGCGAAGCCGTCGCCCACGCAGGCGGCAAGCTGCAGGTACGCCTCCCTCGTCGGCTCCTGGAGCCGGTCAAGGTCGATCTCCGCGCCCTCCTCCAGATGCGGGTCGTACGGCACCCTGATCACCGCACGGCACCTGGCGGCGAAGTGGGCCTCCAGCTTCTTGATGTCCACCGCCGACTTCGACCGGGGCCTGACGCTGCACAGCACCACGGTCGCGTTCTTGACCAGGTCGGCGTAGTGGTGCGCCTCCAGCCAGTCGAGCGTCGCGGAGGCCGCCCTGGCGCCGTCCACCGACGGGGAGCTGACCAGCACGATCTGGTCGGCCAGCCCGAGCACGCCGCCCATGGCGGAGTGCAGCAGGCCGGTGCCGCAGTCGGTGATGCAGATCGAGTAGAAGTTCTCCAGCACCTGGGAGACGGCCTGGTAGTCGGAACCGCTGAACGCCTCGGAGACCGACGGGTCGCGGTCGGAGGCCAGCACCTCCAGCCGGGATGGCGCCTGCGAGGTGAACGCCCTGATGTCGACGTACCGCTTGACCTGGTCCCGCTCGTTGAGCAGGTCGCGGACGGTGGCCGAGGTCTCCAGGACGAGCTTGTCGGACAGCGTGCCCCTGTCGGGGTTGGCGTCCACCGCGATGACGCGGTCGCCGCGCATCTGGGCCAGGGTGGCGCCGAGGCCGACCGTGGTCGTGGTCTTGCCCACGCCACCCTTCAGGCTGAGTACGGCCACGCGGTGGTGGCCGGCCGTGACCGGGGTGCGGGCCCTGGTGACGAGCTCGCGGCGGCGGCGCACCTCCGGCGACTCGCCCGGCTTGATCCAGCCGCCGGACGCCCGGTAGACCAGGCGGCGCCAGCCCTTGGAGGGGGCGTTACGCCGTCCGCGTAGCAGGGACTCCGGGTCGAGGCTCTCGGCGGTGGGGCGGCCGGTGATCGGCGGCCTGGGTGAGGCGGTGAACACCGGGGTGGGGGCGGGGCGGCGGCGTGGGGGCGGCGGGATCTCGCGCTCGGCGGGGCGCCACTCGTGCTGCTCGGTCCACTGCGGCCGCTGGTCCTGCTGCTTGCGGTGCTCCGGCTGGTGCGCGCGCTCGGCAGGCTGATCGCCCCACCCGGAGCGGTCGGCGGGCTCGTCGCTCCAGCCGGGGCGATCCGCCGGGCGCTCGTTCCGGTCGGTCTGGTCCGAGCGCTGCTCGCTCCAGTGGGAACGGTCCTGCTGCTCCGACCACGTGAGGCGCTGCTCCTGGGCGCGGGCCTCGGGATCGCTCCACTGCGGGAGGTCGCTGCGCGGCCGGGTCTGTGACGACTCGGCCCCTTGCGAGAAGTCGGCGCGCGGCAGCGTCCGCGACGGCTCCGCCTCGGCGGCCTGCTCCTCCCAGGACGGCCGCTCGTTCTCCTCCCAGGACGGCCGCTCGTTGCGCGGCTGGGTGTCGGCCCAGGCGCCCTTCTCGCCGACCGCGGGAAGCTCCTCCTCCGCGCGGGCGGCCTCCTCCACGTGGGCAGGCTCCTCCGCGCGCGAGGACTCCCCGGCGGGAGCGGCCTCCTCGGCGGCCGGTCGCGGCCAGTCAGGCGGCGTCACCCACGCCGTCTCCTCCCCCGAAGGCGGCCACGTCGTCTCCTCGGCCCGCTCGGGCTGAGGGGCGGCCTGCTCGGGCGAGGCATCGGCCGGAGTGCCGGTCTGAGTGTCACTCGGAGTGCCGGCCGGGGTTTCGGTCCGGTTCCCGAGCTGGTTTCCGGTCTGGCTCCCGGGCTGGGTTCCGGGCGGGGTGAACGACAGGGACGGGTAGGCGTCGGTGTCGTCGGGGCGCGGCAGCGGCTTCAGCGGCGCGTGGAAGGGATCGTCGGCGGGCGCCGCGGGCTCCACCTTGACGGTGGCCTCCCCGAGCCACTCCCCGGCCTCGCTCTCCCGCTCGGGAACCTCCTCGGCCGCCTCGGCGCCGTACACGGAGTCCACGGCCGCGCGGAACAGCGGCGGCGTCGGGGTGTCGTGGTGCTGGGGCACCAGCGACCACGGGTCCTTGGGGTACGGCGAAGCGACCGGCTCGTCGGCGGGAGCGGCGGAGGCGCCGACAGGGACAGGCGACTCCTCCGTCTCCTTGATCGCGTCCAGCCAGGCCAGCTGTTCCTCGAGAGATTCCTCTCGATCGTGTCTTGCCACCGTGTTCCCCCTCGGGTGGGTCTAAAGGGGCAGCAAATACCTTGCAGGTTAACGCCATGGGGTCCCGCGCAGCCCGGCAACCCACAACTTCTTTGCCCGGCTACCGTGGTTCGCATGCGAGCCATTGAGATCGCCACACCGGGCGGACCAGAGGTGCTGGAGTGGCGCGAGGTGCCGGAGCCACGTGTCGAGCGCGGAGACGTGCTCGTCGACGTGACCGCCTCGGCGGTGAACCGAGCCGACGTCCTGCAACGGCAGGGATTCTACGACCCGCCTCCCGGCTCGCCGCCGTACCCGGGGCTGGAGGTCTCCGGGGTGGTGGCCGAGGTCGGGGCGGACGTGGAGCAGTTCAAGCCGGGGGACGAGGTGTGCGCGCTGCTCGGTGGCGGCGGTTACGCCGAGCGCGTAGCCGTACCGTGGCAGCAGGTCATGCCGGTGCCTGAGAAGGTGTCGCTGCGCGAGGCCGCCGGGCTGCCCGAGGCGGCGTGCACGGTCTGGTCCAACGTGTTCATGGTCGGCCGGCTGCGCAGGGGCGAGACGCTGCTGGTGCACGGCGGGGCCAGCGGCATCGGCACGTTCGCGGTGCAGCTCGCCAAGGCGCTCGGCTCGCACGTCGTCACCACCGTCGGCTCGGCGGACAAGGGCGAGCGCGTCAGGGAGCTCGGCGCGGACGAGGTCATCAACTACCGCGAGGAGGACTTCGCCGACAAGGTTCGCGCCGACGTCATCCTCGACATCATGGGCGCGAAGTACCTCGCGGGCAACGTCCGGGCGCTGCGCACCGGCGGGCGGCTGGTGATCATCGGGCTGCAGGGCGGGCGCAAGGGCGAGATCGACCTCGGCGCCATGCTGTCCAAGCGCCTGTCGGTGCACGCCACGACGCTGCGCGCCCGTCCCGTCGACGACAAGGGCGTCATCGTACGGAGCGTGGTCGACAACGTATGGCCCCTGGTCGGAGCGGGTGCGGTCCGCCCCGTCGTGTACGCGGAGGTCCCCATGTCCGAGGCCGCGGAAGCTCACCGAATGTTGGATTCGGGGGAGCACGTCGGCAAGATCCTGCTAGTACGGTGAGTGTTATGAATGCTGAGGACAACAACACCCCCCACATCGTGGTGGTGGGCCCCGACTTCCAAGGTCAGGGCGATAACGGCGAAGATGATCGATCGGTCACCAACCTGGTCGAGCAGCCCGCCAAGGTGATGCGCATCGGCAGCATGATCCGCCAGCTTCTCGAGGAGGTCCGCGCGGCCCCTCTCGACGAGGCCAGCCGCAAGCGGCTGAAGGAGATCCACGAGTCCTCCATCAAGGAGCTGGAGGACGGGCTGGCGCCGGAGCTGGTCGACGAGCTGGAGCGGCTCTCGCTCCCGTTCACCGACGACAACGGCACGCCGCCCAGCGAGGCGGAGCTGCGCATCGCGCACGCCCAGCTCGTGGGTTGGCTCGAAGGGTTGTTCCACGGCATCCAGACCACGCTGTTCGCGCAGCAGATGGCCGCTCGGGCCCAGCTCGAGCAGATGCGCAGGGCGCTGCCCGGCGTGCCTGGTGTGCCCGGTGACGAGGGCCAGCGCCCGCACGGCGGCACGGGGCCCTACCTGTAGAGCTCCTCGATCACCCGCGCGACACCGTCGTCGTCGTTGGTCGCGGTCACGTGATCGACCGCAGCCAGCACGTCGGGGTGTGCGTTGGCGACCGCGTACGACGTACCTGCCCAGCTCAGCATGGGCAGGTCGTTCGGCATGTCACCGAAGGCGACCGTCTGCGTGTCCTTGATGCCGTGCTCGGCGGCGAACGCCGCCAGCGCGCTCGCCTTCGTCACGCCCTGGGCGCTCATCTCGATCAGGCCTCTCCGGCTGGAGTGGGTGGCCGTCACCAGGTGCCCCACCAGCTCGTGCACGATGGCCTGCAGCTCGTCCGCGCCCATGCCGGGGTGCAGGGCCAGCAGCTTGGCGCACGGCTTGGCGGTCACCGAGTCGATCTCCACCGCGCCGAGGCGGCGGTCCAGGCCACCCAGCCGGAAATCGGACTCATGCGCAAAACCGGCTTCATACTCGACCGAAAATACGAGTTCGGACACGTTCGCTCTTAGCTGAGCGACGACTTCCTCGAGTACCTCCACGGTGATGAGGTGAGATTCCACTATCCGTTCGGTATGGAGATCGTAGATCAGGGCCCCGTTCGCGCAGATGGCCAGGCCACGGTGGCGCACCGCGGCGGCCACCCCGCCCATCCACCGGGGCGGACGCCCCGTCACGAAGGCCAGCACAGCCCCGGATTCCTCGACCTTGCCGAAGGCGGCGACCGTGCGGGGAGACACGGTTCCGTCGGTACGCAGCGCGGTTCCGTCGAGGTCGGTGGCCACTAGACGCGGTGCGGGAAGACTCTGCATAACAGGTTCCAGTTTGCCCGGTGATGCCGCCTGACAGAAATCTTCCTGAGGACGGGAACACCAACGCTCCAGAATGGTGTTAGATGTGATGGCGTTGTATTAGCTGATCCCGTAGTGAAAACCAGCATGACTTTGTCTGAGCCACCCCGGGTGCTTGCTGTACGACACACCGGGACCCACGAGGTGTGGGTCCCATAGATTCACATCCTGAGGGAGAGCTTTTATGGCTCAGGGAACCGTCAAGTGGTTCAACGCCGAGAAGGGCTTCGGCTTCATCGCCCCGGACGGCGGTGCGCCGGACGTGTTCGTTCACTTCTCCGAGATCGTCGGCAACGGCTACCGCAGCCTTGAAGACGGCCAGCGGGTCGAGTTCGAGATCACGCAGGGCCAGAAGGGGCCGCAGGCCTCTCAGGTCCGGGCCCTCTAACCTGTAGCAGCGAGATAGACCGGGGTTCGCTCCCAGCGGGCCTCGGTCTTTTGCTGTCCGGGGGCCGGCCATAACGGTCACCCGGTATCCGGGCCGCGGGCGGGCCCGAAGGTGAGAAAGATCACGGATCCGGTGTCGGATCGGTCACGGCTGTGACTCGACTCACACAACCCTTGAACCGTCCGCCTCGCCACGCCATCGACCTGAGTATGAGGTACGCGTGGTTGTGTCACCCCGTGACCGTTGCCGGGGTACTCGTGCTTTTGGTCAACGACCACCTGCTCAAGCAGGCCTGGCCCGGCTTCGTCACGGGCAAGCTCAGCGACGTCGCCGGGCTCGTCGCGGCGCCCGCGCTGCTGGCGTTGCTCTTCTGGCGTCGGGCCGACCTGGTGGCCACGGTGCTCACCGGCGCCCTCTTCGCGGCCGTCAAAACCACGGAGACGGGCGCGGAGCTCGCTTCCCAGGCTTGGACCCTCGTGGCCGGCCCTTCGCGCGTCCTGGCCGATCCTACGGATCTGCTCGCGCTGCCCGCCCTTGCCCTGGCGTGGTGGGTACGCCGGCGCACCCTCCACCATCCCGCCTCGGCCCGGTGGCGGATCATCGTCACGATGCCCCTGGCCGTGCTCGCCGTCACCGCCACCGGCGCCGCGGCCCCGCCGCTCTCCGCCGAGGCCGTCGAGGTGGACGGGAGCAGGATCCACGTCCACACGAACCTCGGCAGCGGGATGACCTCCGCTGACGGCGGCCGCACGTGGACGGACACCACCGACGACGAGGACGCGAGGGGGCAGAGCGCCCAGTGCGTGCCCCACCAGGCCACCAGGTGCTACCAGGTGCTCAAGGACCGGCTGGGCGTCGAGCAGTCGGACGACAGCGGCAACACCTGGCGCACCGTGTGGGCCCCGTCCGGTGACGAGTTGGAGCGCCTGACCAGGCAGCACGACGACGCGTCCGCACTGCGTTCCCTGTCGCTGGCCGTGCAGCCGCAGGAGGGCGGGCACATCGTCGTCGTGGCGAACGGCGTGGACGGCATCACGGTCCGCGACACCTCGGACACGTGGCGGCGCGTGGGGTGGCCGGGGGCCGAACCGGCGGAGGTCGACCTCGGCTCCGAGCGGAGCGTGGCGCTCTTCCTGGCGGCCTGCATGGTGTTCGGCGCGGCGGGGGCGGGGCTGCGGCAGTTCACCGTGCTCTACACGGGCTTCGCGATGGCCGCCTGCCTCGGCCTGCTGCTCCTGTTCAGCGCCGACTCCGTGTTCGGCTTGATGTCCTTCCTGGAACCGCCGTTCTCGCTCTTCGGCCTGCTCGCGGGCCTGTCCTGCGGAGTGGTGTGCCTCGTGCTGGCCATCGTGGGCCGGGCGCGCCCGCTCCCGGCGGCCGTCGGGGTGCTGGCCGCGCCGCTCGTCTACCTGGGCGCCTACCTGCCGTTCGAGGGGTGGTCGCGGGGCGCGCCAGGCTCGTACGGGGTCGCGGTGGCGGTCGCCGTACTGGCGACCGGGCTGGTGGTGCTGGCGAGCGCCGCCGTCATCAGGAACGACGCCCGCCGCGCGAGCAGCTACTTCGCCGGCTCCAGCACGTCGAGCCCCACGTAGGGACGCAACGCCTGGGGGACCACCACGGAGCCGTCGGCCTGCTGGTGGTTCTCCAGGATCGCCACGATCCAGCGGGTCGTGGCGAGCGTGCCGTTGAGCGTGGCCAGGTGCTGGGGCTTGCCGTCCTTGTCGCGGTAGCGGACGGCGAGCCTGCGGGCCTGGAACTCGGTGCAGTTGGACGTCGAGGTCAGCTCGCGGTAACGGCCCTGGGTGGGGATCCACGCCTCGCAGTCGAACTTGCGGGCCGCCGACATGCCGAGGTCGCCCGCCGCCGTGTCGATGATCCGGTACGGCACCTCGATCTTGGCCAGCATCTCCTTCTCCCAGGCCAGCAGCCGCTGGTGCTCCTCCTGGGCGTCCTCGGGGCGCACGTACGAGAACATCTCGACCTTGTCGAACTGGTGCACCCGGATGATGCCCCTGGTGTCCTTGCCGTACGAGCCCGCCTCGCGGCGGAAGCACGACGACCAGCCCGCGTAACGCAGCGGCAGCTCGTCGGCGTTGAGGATCTCCTGGGCGTGGTAGCCGGCCAGCGACACCTCGGAGGTGCCGACGAGGTAGAGGTCGTCCTCGGGGAGGCGGTAGATCTCCTTGTCGTGGGACACGTGGAAGCCGGTGCCCTGCATGGTCTCCGGCTTGACGAGCACCGGCGTGATCATCGGCGTGAACCCGGCCTCGATCGCCTGCTGCATGGCCATGTTGAGCAGGCCGAGCTGCAGCCGCGCGCCGACGCCCTTGAGGAAGAAGAAGCGCGAGCCCGAGACCTTGGCGCCCCGCTCCATGTCGATGGCGCCAAGGGCCTCGCCCAGCTCCAGGTGGTCCTTCGGCTCGAAGTCGAACGCGCGGGGCTCGCCGTACGTCTCGAGCACGACGTAGTCGTCCTCGCCGCCGTGCGGGGCCGCCTCCTCGACGATGTTCGGCACCGTCTGGAGCAGGTCGTCCAGCTCCGCGCCCAGCTTCTCGGCCTCGGACTCGGCGGTCTTGACCTGGCCCGCGAGGTCCTTGGCCCGCTGGAGCAGCGCGGCCTTCTCCTCGCCCTGCGCCTTGGAGACCGACTTGCCCATGCTCTTCTGCTCGGCGCGCAGAGACTCGAACGAGGTCAGCGCGGATCGGCGGCGCTCGTCGAGGTCGAGCAGCGTGTCGACGACCGAGTCGTCCTCACCGCGGGCACGCTGCGACGCCCGTAGCCGGTCGGGGTCCTCACGAAGGGTACGCAGGTCAATCACAAGGAAAGGCTACCGGCGCGGAGAGGCGTCCCGCCCCTGCTTTCCGTACGGCCGGTCCTGTGCCTTCCGTACGGACCCGTGCCTTCCCGTACGGCTCAGACCTGTCCCGACCGGATCCTCGCCAGCCAGTCGCCCGCCTCCGCGAACTCCGGGTCGGACGTGCCGCGCTTGATCTGCGGCACCATGCCGTCGGCCCGCGGATAACTCCCGAGGAAGCGCACCTCGCCGCAGATCCGGTGCAGCCCGGCGATGGCCTCGCCCACCCGGGCGTCGGCGACGTGCCCCTCGAAGTCGAAGTGGAAGAAGTAACGCCCGATCCCGTCACCGGTCGGCCGCGACTCGATGCGCGTCAGGTTGACCCCGCGTACGGAGAACTCGGTCAGCATCTCCAGCAGCGCGCCCGGGTGGTCGTCGGCCAGGAAGACCACCAGCGTGGTGCGGTCGGAGCCGGTCGCCTCGGGCAGCGGCCCCGGGCGGCTCACCTTGACGAACCTGGTCACGGTGTCGGACCTGTCACCGATGTCGGTGACCAGCTCCACCAGCCCGTAGTGCTCACCGGCGATGCGCGCGGCGATGGCGGCGTCGTACGGCGAGCCGGGCAGCGACACCTCCTGCGCGGCGGCGGCCGTCGAGGGGGCGGCCACCACGACGGCGTCGGGCAGCTCGCGCGAGATGAAGGCGCGGCACTGGGTGATGGCGGCCGGATGCGTGTAGACCCGCTTGATGTGCGGGATCTCGGTGTCCGGCCTGGCCAGCAGCGAGAACTGCACCGGCAGCAGCAGCTCGGCGTTGATCAGCAACGGCTCGCCCCAGGCGAACTCGTCGAGCGTCGTGGTGATCGCACCCTCGATGGAGTTCTCCAGCGGCACCACAGCGCCGTCGGCGTCGCCGGAGCGTGCGGCGTTGAGCGCGGCGCTGACGGTCGCGCAGGGCAGCCGCTCGGCGGTGGGGTCGAGAAGCCGCAGGGCCTCTTCGGTGAAGGTCCCTTCCGGTCCGAGATAGGCGAGTCTGGGCATGCTTACAGGCTATCCGCAGGTGGACAGCGCCCGCGGCCGTTTCACCCGGCGGCCGAACCTGCCGGCTCACAGCAGCTCGGAGGCCCGGCAGGTGACCACCGGCCCGTGCCCGAGCCTGGCGGCCCTGACCGCCTCTTCCTCCTCCGGCGACAGCGGCTGCTGCCCCTTCCCGCCCACCACGGTACGCACGTAGGTCCGGGTCTCGCTGCGCCCGTTGATCGAGGTCAGCACGATCCCGTCGCCCAGCCCGTTGATCATCGCCACCGAGAACGACATCCTGCCGGTCATCTCCGACAGCGCGTCGTACTGGCACACGGCGACGTCCCTGACGGCCTTGAGGTCTCCCCGGCCCTCACTGATCTGCCGGGAGAGCAGGCGCTGGCAGTCCTCCACCGTGGCCTTGGCCTGGCGCAGCGCCAGATGGCCGATCAACACGCCACTGACCCCGGCGACGACGCCCACGATCACCCATGTGGTAACGAGCACGGCACAGAGGGTAATGGTTGCGTCAAGCGATCTGTCGGCGTTTCGGAAGCCAGGACACCAACAACCACACCAGGGCCACCGCGCCCAGCCCGAACCCGTTCTGGACGATCTTCCCGAGCACCAGGCTGACGCCGGGGATCTGGGCGGCTATCAGCGAGACGCCCCACCACGGGACCGGCACCACGTAGTACAGCCACACCCCCGCAGCCACCCGCAGCCTGACCGGGTCCCGCCCGTCGCCCACGATGGCCGCGATCACCACGACCACCCACGCCAGGTGGTGGATCCAGGCGACCGGCGACAGCAGCACCGCCATCAGCCCGACCAGCGCGACCGCGGTCAGCGAATCACCCGCCTGGTACGCGTCCCGCGCCCCCCGGAACCCGTGCCAGCCGACCACGGCCACGATCACCAGCCAGATCAGCGAGGTCAGCCACTCCTGCGGCAGGTACAACCGGATCAGCATGCCCCGGATCGACTGGTTGGTGGTGGCCGCGTTCGCGCCGAGCCGTTCGGGGTCGAGCAGCGCCGAGAACCAGAAGTCCACCGCGTCCTGCGGGATCACCGCGAACGGCAGCAACGTGAGCACCGCCGCCGCGAACGACGCCATGAAGAACGTCCGCCACTGCCGCGTGACCAGCAGGTAGATCAGGAAGACGCCGGGAGTCAGCTTGACCGCCGTGGCCAGCCCGATCAGGAACCCCCTCGGCCACCACGGCCGCTTCGCCACGCAGTCGGCCAGGCAGAGGGCGACCAGCAGGATGTCCACCTGCCCGAACCGCACCTGGTCCCTGATCGGCATCAGGTACGTGCACACCACCATGAGCAGCGCGAACAACCAGGGCGCGTACTTCCGAAGGTCCTGCCGCTCCAGGAGCCGACGGAAGGAGAACCCGACCGTCACCGCCAGCGCCACGAAGATCCCGGCCGTCCACACCCACTGCGCCGTCTCCCACGACATCCCCGCCAGCAG
The DNA here is from genome assembly GCF_014207985.1 of Nonomuraea rubra. Lineage (NCBI taxonomy): Bacteria > Bacillati > Actinomycetota > Actinomycetes > Streptosporangiales > Streptosporangiaceae > Nonomuraea > Nonomuraea rubra. The sequence continues at coordinate 12,340,302 of NZ_JACHMI010000001.1, forward strand.
CACGGCCAGCATCGCGGCGATGGGCGGGTACGTGAACGGCAGCAGCTGCGGCGCGGGCGTGACGTAGTCGTACACCGGCCGGCCCTCAAGCAGCATCTGGCCGCCGGTACGGTAAACGTCCAGGTCAACGAGCCGCTGGTCGTCGGGGTTGGTCAGCCACGTGTGCACCAGGGGCGCCACGGCCGCCGCGACGACGAGCACCACGATCGCCCACGCCCACCACTGCCGCCGGATCACCCGCGCCTCGCCACTTGTCACGGTGTGGCACGTTACCGTGGCTGTTGTTGATCGAGGGGCAGACTACTGGGGGTCCGTACATGCCGAACGCCACGCCGTACCCGCCTCAGGGCCGGTACGGGGCGCGCCCACGCCTCGGCCACCGAGCCGCCCGGCCCCTCGCCATCGCCTTCCTCGCCCTGTCCCTCATCCCCCTCACCGCCGGCCCCGCCCTGAGCGCCACCGGAACGGGCGCGAGCACCGGCACCCTCGCAGACTCCCGCACCACCCCACAGACAGCACGACCGTCGGTTGCCTCCCCCCAGCGGCGCGTGGCCCTCATCGGCGTCCCCGGCCTCCAGTGGAGCGACCTCGACGAGACCAGAACCCCGAACCTGTGGCGCCTGGTCGCCGAGGGCGCCTCGGCCTCCCTCTCCACCCGGGCCGTCCCGCCCCCGGATCGCGGCATCACCTGCCCCACAGCCGGCTGGCTGACCGTCTCGGCAGGCCAGCGAGCCGGCGTGGAGGGCAAGGGCTGCCAGGCGCCTCCCACTCCCCAGCCGACCGGCCAGGGCGCCACGATCCCGAACTGGCGCGCCCTGTCGGCGTACCAGGCGGAGACCGGCTACGACGCCAGGCTCGGCACGCTGGGCCAGCTCGTCGCGGACAGCGGCGGCAAGACCGCCGCGATCGGCCCGGGCGCCGCCCTGGCCGCAGCCGACAAGTCCGGAAATATCACCAAATACGCCCCAACCCTCGACACCCTGGGCGACCCCACCCCCTACAACCTGATCGTCCTCGACGCCGCCGACCTCGCCAACGCCTGGGCCGAGCAACCCCTCGACGAGTACGGCGTCCCCACCCCCCTCTCCACAACCGCCCGCCAGACGGCGGTGACGCAGGCGGACCAGCAGATCGGCACCCTGATCGGCCGGCTCCCCACCGGCACCACCGTCCTGCTGGCAGGCATCTCCGACGTGACCCCGAACGCCCACCTCCACGTCGCCATCGCCACCGGCCCCTCCCCGGACGGCCGCCCGTTCCCCCATGGCCACCTCACCGCGACCTCCACCCGCCAGGACGCCCTTGTCGCGATCACCGATCTCACCGCCACCACCATCCAGCTCCTCGGTCTCCCCGCGGCCCGCGAGGTGGTCGGCCGCCCCTGGCAACCCGGCGGCCCCGCCCCCGCCACCACGTCCGAGACGGTGACGGAGCTCGCGGACGGAGACCTCGCCAGCCAGGTCCTGCGCGACGTGCGCGGCCCGTTCTTCGCCGTCCTGGTCACGGTCCAGCTCCTCTTCTACGCCTTCGCCGCCCTCGCCCTACGCCGCCGCACCCCCAAGCAGCACGTGAGCGGCATGCGGGACGCGAGCGCCACGCACCATGCGAGCACCTCCAAGCTGCTCAGGTCCGTCCAGATCGTCGCGGTGATCAGCGGCTCCATCGCCGTGTCCACGTTCCTGGCCCAGCTCGTGCCCTGGTGGACCCTGCCGGTGCCGATGTTGTCGGTGATCCTCACGATCCTCGCCATCGCCGGTCTCATCACCGCCGTCGCCTTCGCCGGCCCGTGGCGGACACATGTGCTGGGCCCCCTCACCACCGTCGCCGCCATCACCTCGCTCGCCCTCCTCATCGACGTCATGACCGGCTCGACGCTCCAGGTGAACGCCGTCACCGGCTACGAGCCCGTGACCGGAGGACGTTTCTACGGCTTCAGCAACATCGCCTTCGCCATCTGCGCCACGGGCACCGTCCTCGGGCTCGCCGGGATCGCTCAGTGGCTGCTCGGCAAGGGGGTGTCCAGGGTCGTGGTCGTCGCGTTGTGCACGTTGTACGGGGGATTCGCGGTCTTCGCGGACGGGTGGCCGTCGTGGGGAGCGGACTTCGGCGGCGTTCCGGCGTTCGTGGTCGGTCTGGCCGTCTTCCTGATGTTGCTGTCGGGCAAGCGGGTGTCGTTGCCGAGGCTCGTCGTGGTGGGCCTGGTGGGGGCCGCGATCGTGGGTGCTCTGTCGGTCGTCGACTGGTTGCGGCCGGAGACCCAGCGGACCCACCTGGGCAACTTCGTGCAGCAGATCATCGACGGCCAGGCGTGGACCGTCGTCGCACGCAAGTTCGGCGCCATGATCGGGGTGACCGTGGGGAACTGGTCGCTGACCCTCCTCTCGCTGGTCGCGCTGGCCTTCCTGTTCCTGGTGCTGGCCCGGCCCTCGCGCTGGGGCGCCGCCGCACTGGGCCTGGCCTACCAGCAGGCGCCGGCGTTCAGGGCGGGCCTGTTCGGCGCCCTCACGTGCGCCTTCGTCGGTTTCCTGATGAACGACTCCGGCATCGCCATCCCCGCCATGGCCCTGACGGTGGCCGTGCCGCTGACGCTCGCGGCCTGCGTACGTGCCCTGCAGCTCGCCACGCCCACACCAGGAGGGCAGCGGTCAGAGCCAGCAGCACCCAGGCGAGCTGAGGCCTGACCACCTTGCTGAGCCAGCCGAGATCGGCCGGCACCCCCTCCACCCTGGCAGGCAGGTACGCCAGCGACAGGACCAGCAGGTGCACGACCACGAACGTGTCCAGGGCGGAGGCCGCGACCAGCGCCAGCAGCCCGAACGCCAGCCCGTCGTACCAGGGCAGGATGTACGGCGTGGCGAACAGGTAGGCCACCACCAGCCCGACCGCCACAACGGGCGCCTCCAGCCCGCCACCAGGCCCCGCACCGCCATACCCCGGGCTGCCAGGCCCCCCGCTGCCATGGCCTGCGTCGCCATGGCCTCCGCCCAGCAGGCCTCTGCGTGCGGCCAGGCGGAGGAGCGCCCAGGCGGTGAGCGCCAGCAGCAGGAGGGAGCCGATCTGGATCTCTCCCCGGTACGCGCTTCCGGTGCCCACGAGCGACTGGAGCCAGCCCTGGACCAGCTTCCAGGGGGACGCATGGGAGATCGCCTTGCTCGTACGGGTCATCGGCCCGATCGCCTCGGGACCGACGATCGCGTACCCGACGACCACCACCACGACCGCGCACCCCGCCATGAGGGCCAGGCGGGCGGGGCGTCGTCGCAGCTCCCACGCCGGCCCGAGAGCCACCAGGCCGGCGTTGACCTTGACCGCGACCCCCAGCCCCAGCAGGGCGCCCGCGCCGACGGGGCGGCTCCTGGCCAGGAGCGCGGCCACCATGCAGGCGATGGCGAGGGTGTCGACGTGCATGCCCGCGACGAGTTGGTAGAGCAGGAGGGGGTTGGCCGTCCAGAGCAGGGCCGCTCGGAGGCGTCTGGTGGGGTCGTCCCTGGTGAAGCGGTCGATGAGCAGGGCCGTCGCGATGAACGCGGCGGCGTTGACGAGGGCCAGGACGAACATCGTCAGCTTGAGCGAGTCGCCGCCGATCCAGCTCGCCAGTGCCTGTACGGCCGTGGCCACCGGGCCGTAGACGCTCGGCTCCTCGCGCCAGGGCTCCTCCACGGCGTCCGCGATCGGGTCGCCCGGGAGGTGGACGGCGCCGTGGGTGTACGGGTTGAGGCCGAGTGTCACCATCCGGCCGTATGCGGCGTAGTTGAGGTGGTCGCCGGAGCCTGAGGGAGGCAGGAACGCCAGGATGCCTGCGGCGAGGCAGCCGAGGAGGACGAGCCGTCGCGGGTCGGGCAGTCGCCGCAGGCCGAGCGGCGCTCGAAGGGCGAGGAGTGCGGCAAGCAGGCCGAGGCCGCCGAGGATGATGGCGGCCGCCGCCAGGGCGATCACCAGGTGTGGCTCGGGATCGACGCCCAGGGAGAAGGGCGGGAGCCAGGCCGGGCCGCCCAGCCCGGGCACCATCGGCGACGGCCCCAGGAGGCCGATGGTGATCGTCAGCAGGATCGAGACGCAGATCGCCGCCGTGGCGGCCCCTGCGGGCCGGCCCCGCGCCTCATGGCGATGCGTCCGCGAAGTCACCGGGAAATTCCAGCACACTCGCGAGGGGCCTTCCGACGAAGCAGGGCCACCTGTGGACAGCCGGCCGAGGCGTCCAGGCAGAGCACGGCCACTTGTGGACAGCCGGCCGAGGCGTCCAGAAAGAGCACAGCCGCCTGTGGAAGACAGCCGGACACCCTCCGGCGAAGAAGCACAGTCACCTGCGGAACCCGGTTACGGGAGCCGGATCACTCGCCGGTCAGCCCGTCCACCGACTCGCGGATCAGGTCGGCGTGGCCGTTGTGCCGCGCGTACTCCTCGATCATGTGCACGAGGATCCACCGCACGCTGACCCGCCGCCCATCGGCCCAGGCGCGCCGGGACATCCGCCCCACCCCCCCGTCCGCCAGCGCCTCGTCGAGCAGGAGGCGGGAGCGGGAGACGGCGTCCTGCCAGAGGTCGCGCAGTTCCTCGGGCGTGTCCCCGGCGGCCGAGTGCCAGTCCCAGTCGGGGTCGCTCTTCCAGTCGACCGTCGCCCACAGGGGCTGGCCCTCGCGGTCGTGCAGGTGCCGGGAGAACCAGTAGTCCTCCACGTACGCCAGGTGCTTGAGCATCCCGCCGAGCGTCATCGACGACACCCCGACGGTGGCCTTGAACCCGGCCGCGTCCAGCCCGGCGCACTTCCAGGTGAGGGTGGCGCGGTGGAACTCCAGGTAACCCACGAGGGTGGCGAGCTCGTCGCCGTCGAGGGGAGGCTCCGGACGGCCCTGCTCGTCGATGTCAGGCATGCCGGAATTGTAGGGGCGGTACGGGCGCGTCGTCAGCGTCGATGCCGGAGCTTGTCGAGGTTCTGTACGACCACGGGCTCCCGCACCGCCAGCGCCCGGGCCACGTCCCGCAACTGCCGGGCCCGGTGCAGCTGTGCCCGCCAGTCGGTCCCCGTGGCCCGATGTGCCATGTCCACCTCGACCTCGACGACGCGGTACCTCTTGCGCAGCAGGTCGATGGTCAGCGCCGTCTCCACCCCGAACCCGTGTGCCAGCGGCCGCGCCGCCTCGAACGCGGCCCGGGTGAGGCAACGTTGCCCGTTGAGCGGCTGGGCCGGGTCGAAGCCGGTGGCGCGGCGGATGCCCTCCCTGGACAGCCGTACGACTAAGCCGTGCCCTCCGAGCTTCACCCTCGTGGTGAACACGGCGATCGTCATGTCCGCCTCACCCTCCCGTACGGGCGTGATGAGGGGCGCCGCGGCCTGGGCCGTCGCGCCGAGGTCGGCGTCGAGGAAGAGGAGGTGGCGCGGGGTGGTGTCCTCGTCGAGGAGGCGTACGGCCTCGGCGCCCGTCTCCATGGCGGCGGCCTTGCCGCGGTTGCGGCTGTGACGCACCACCCGGGCCCCGGCGGCGCGGGCCACCCGGCCGGTCTGGTCGGTCGAGCCGTCGTCCACGACCACGACGAGGTCGACGCCGGGCAGGGCCGCGGCGGCCTCGACGGTGGCCGCGATGCGATCGGCCTCGTTGACGGCGGGAATGATGACCGCCGTGTCGCCACTCACCGGTCATCGCCTCCACACCGAAAGCACACGTGGCCCGTGGTGTCCCCCTCACCGGTCATCGCCTCCGTGGCGACGTACGAACCCGTCATGAGCCCTCTGCGATGAGGAACTCCTGCGGCACCTCATCATGCACGGTGAACACCGAGTCGAGCCCCGTGACCTGCAGGATCTTGCGTACGGCGGGACGCGGCGCGGCCACCTCCAGCGCCCCTCCCTGCTCTTTCATCCGCTTGAGCGCCGAGAGCAGCACGTTCATCCCCGTGGAGTCGCAGAAATCCACGGCGGACATGTCGATGACCACCCGGCTGGGCCCGTCCTGCAGCAGCCGAGTGAACTCGGACTGCAGGTGGGGTGCCGTATAGAGGTCGATTTCTCCGGTGATGGCAACAAGTGCGCACCCGGCATGTGATCGAGTCGAGACCTTGAGCTCCACATGGGCAGGCTAGCGGCGCGAGCGCTTCCGGTCACGTTGTCACGCCGATAGGGGAACCACAGGTTTTTGTCCTCCGTTTGGGCTCCATGAAAACGGAGAGTACGCGAAGCTTGACAGCGTGACACGGGAACCGCCACCGCTTCGTGGAGAAGGAGGGGCTGGGGCACGACCGACGGGCCCCGCATCGATGAAAGCAGAGAAACCCGAAGACGCTCAGCGCCAGGGGCTTCGAGAACGCCTGGAGTCCATCCAAATCAGCACAGAGAAGGCGACGTCATGGCATGACCAAGCGGGGCGCCTGCGCGGCCTGGTGAACCACGAAGGCTACGTCCCCATCCGCACCCGGCTCGCGATCGAGGACCTGGAGTTCCTCGCCGAGGCGCGCACCGAGTTGCTCAGGTTCTCGGAGCTCGGGCTCAGGTTGCTCGACCTCCATCAGCCGCGGGACGCGGGGGGCATCACGAGCGACACCGCCCACCCGATACTGCGGTGCCGGAGCTGCATGTGGCGCTGGCCGTGCCCGACGTTCCGGGCGATGGCCGAGTCGTTCGGCGAGCCCCGGGACCTGCCGGAGAGCGCCTGAAAGAGGGCTTGAAAGAGGGGACGTCAACTGCCGACCAGGGGCAGCCGGATCTCGAACCGGCACCCCGGCCCGTCGTTGACCACCTCGATCACCCCGTCGTGCGCCTCGACGATCCCTTGCGCGATGGCCAGCCCGAGCCCGGCCCCTCCGTCAGCGGTAGGGGTACGAGCCGCCTCCCCCCGGAAGGCCACCTCGAACACCCGCGGCAGGTCCTCCTCGGGAATCCCCCCGCAACAGTCCGTGACCGACAGACAGGCCATCCCCGAGGAGTCCACCTCGGCCCGCAGCACCACGGTCTGGTCGGACGGCGTGTGCCTGATGGCGTTGACCACCAGGTTCCCCAGGGCCCGGCCGAGGGCTCCGGCGTCGGCCTCCACGGGCACGGCGGCCGACGCCTCGGCCGTGAGCACCACGCCCTTGGCCCTGGCCAGCGGCTCCGCGCCGGCCAGCGTGTCGGCGACCAGGTCCGCGAGCCCGATCCTGGCCCGCGACAGCCGCAGCGCCCCCGCGTGGATGCGTGACAGCTCGAACAGGTCGTCCACCATGGCGGACAGCCGCTCGACCTCCAGCTTGATCTGCCCGTGGTAGCGCGCGACCGTCTCCGGGTCGGACACCACCCCGTCCTCCAGCGCCTCGGCCATGGCCCGCATCCCGGCCAGCGGCGTACGCAGGTCGTGGCTCACCCAGGCGACGAGCTCGCGCCTGGCGCCCTCCAGGGCCTGCTCCCGCGCGTACGCCTCCTCCAGGGTGTTCGCGATCGTCTGCAGCTCGGCGGGCAGCCCACGGGGGGCCGTGAACGGCGCGACCCGTACGGCCTCCACCAGCCGCCTGCTCTCCCCGACCACCCGCCTGGCCAGCACGAACGCCACCCCCAGTCCCACCAGCCCGCCCACGGCCACCACGCTCAGCACGAAGTCCTTGGTCGCCCCCTCGATGATCATCTTGTTGATGATCGCCACGACGCCGGCCAGCGTGGCCGTCACGGCGACCACCACGACCACGGCCAGCATCGCCCCGATCGACCTGGTACGCAGCCGCCACATCAGCCAGATGCCCGAGAGCGCGATCAGCAGCCCCAGCCCGGCGGTGACCGCCACGATCATGGGCAGGTCGCCCGGCCGGGGCATCAGGCCTCGTCCATGGGCTCGTACCGGTAGCCGACCCCCCACACCGTGACGATCCTGCGCGGCTCGGTCGGGTCGGGCTCGATCTTCTCCCGCAGCCGCCGCACGTGCACGGTCACGGTCGAGGAGTCGCCGAACGACCACCCCCACACCTGGTTCAGCAGCGCCGACCGGCTGAACGCCTGCCGGGGGTTGCGCATGAGGTGCGCCAGCAGGTCGAACTCGCGGGCCGTCAGCAGCACCTCCTCGCCCCGCAGCCGCACCTCGTGGGCCCCCACGTCCACCACCAGGTCCCCGTCACGCAGCACCCCGGTGCCCCCGGTGACCGAGGCCCCGCGCGCCCGCCGCAGCACCGACTGCACGCGCAGCGCCAGCTCTCGCGGGCTGAACGGCTTGGTCACGTAGTCGTCGGCGCCGGTCTCGAGCCCGACCACGCGGTCGATCTCCTCGCCGAGCGCGGTCAGCATGATCACCGGGACGGGCCAGCGCTCCCTGAGCTTCCTGCACACCTGGAGCCCGTCGAGCTTGGGCAGCATCAGGTCGAGCACCATGAGGTCGGGCGGCCGGGCCAGCGCCCTGCGCAGCGCCTCGGCCCCGTCGCCGACGCACTCGACCTCGTGCCCGTCACGCTCCAGATAGCGCGCCACGACCTCGGACACGGTCGGATCGTCGTCCACCACCAGGATGCGTGTGTTCACCCCTCAACGGTACGGCCGGGCGGTCCGGGAGTGATGTACGCGTCATCGCTTCGTAAGGCTCGCGGATCATGCCCCGAGGACGTACGGTGGCCCCATGGGTAGAGTCGTGATGCTCGTCATAGGGACCTTGCTGGGTCTCTTCGTGCTGTTCAATTTCCTGCTGCCGATGCTGGCAGGCCTGATCAAGCTCGCTCTGATCATCGGCGTCATCGCGGTCCTCGTCTTCGTGGCCGTCGCCGTGGTGGGCAAGTCGTCCCGCTCCCACTGACGCTCGATGCAGTTCCTGTTCGATCCGTGGCTGGTGGGGATCACCATGGTGGCGATCCTGCTGCTGGCCACGTGGGCGGCCACGTTGCTGCCCATCCTCAGCGGGGAGCCGCCGAGCTTCCCGCTGTCCTACGCGCGCCGCACGGCCTTCCAGCGGCAGCGTGACCCCGACGCGGCCGGCCGGTCGCGTCCACGAGCGCCTTAGGCGTGCCCCGCTTCCACGTCATGTCACGTCAAGCGGGGCTCTCTCGACCTCGAGCGAGCCCGGACATTCCCCTACGAGGAAACAGGGCTCATGATCGATTCTCTAGTCACGTTCGTCATCGGCATGTCCGGCGGCAGTGCCGCGCTCGGGATCGTGCTGTTCACGCTGGCCGTACGGCTCCTGCTGCTGCCGCTCAACGTCCGCCAGGCCCGTACCATGAAGATCCGCGAGAGGCTCGCGCCCAAGCTGCGCGAGCTGCAGAAACGGCATGCACGTAACCCGGAGCGGCTGTCCAGGGAGCTGAGCGCGCTCTACGCCAAGGAGGGCACCTCGCCGTTCGCCGGGTTCCTGCCGATGCTGGCGCAGTTGCCGTTCATGTGGCTGATGTACAGCGTCGCCACGCATCCGACCGCGCTCGTCGGTCACCAGCTTTTCGGGGCACCGCTGGGGCAGCAGGTCGCGGGGGTGATCGCTAATTACGGTCTGGTCAGCGCACCATTTTTGGTCTTTGTATTGGTCATCGTGCTGGTCGCAGCGGCGGCATGGCTGTCCGCCAGGCAGATGAAGATCGCCGAGGAGCAGCCGGAGCTGATGAAGAGGATCATGCGACTGCTGCCGTACGGCTCGGTGCTGGCCGTGCTCTTCCTGCCCCTGGCCGCGGGGCTCTACCTGCTCGTCTCGCAGGCATGGGCCGTCACCGAACGAGCAGTGCTCAACAGCAGGCTCCAGCCTGCCTAACTGACCTCTCGCAGGGCCGCCACCTGCCCGTTCATCGACTGGCTCGGAGCGGGCAGGATGGCCCAGACGGTCGTCGTGTCACCGTCGTGCCTGACCCCCCAGCTCTCCGCCACGTACTCCACGATGCCCAGCCCCCGGCCCCCGAGTGAGGACAGGGTCGGGCGGCCTGCCCGTGGCTCGGTGGCCGCTCCCCCGTCGCTCACCGCCACTTCGATGTGATCGTCGCTGCGCAGCCAGGCGACCCTCACCATGCCCGACGGCAGCGGATGCGCGTGCCGCAGCGCGTTGCTCAGCAACTCGCTCACCACCAGCACGGCATCGTCGATCGCGGCGGCAAAGACCCCACTGTCCTGCAGGTCAGTGCTCAGACGCTGGCGGGCGACGGCAACGCTGGACGGCGCGTACGGCAGCAGCACCACGCTTGACACACCCACCTCCCCGTTACCTGTGCCCCCCGCGGGAACACTCCCCGGTACGACCGAAATGCCCCGTTACTCGATCCCAGAAACCGCATCTCGATCACAGCTTGTACACATTGGACGATAGATCAGCTCAACTGTGACCACCTCGTTACCGCATCGGTGTGTCGGATCGGATAGGGGCAGCACACCTGAGTACGAGTCGCATTCTGGTGCCCCCTTCCGGCCTCGGATGCGCGCTGACATCTCCCCCCTGTGCCCTGGCGAGGCTGCGGACGATGTAGAGACCGAGCCCTACTCCACCAAACCGTCTCCGGTCGCCGCTGTCCACCTGGACGAAGCGCTCAAAGATCCGCTCCCGGTCAGGCGGGGCGATTCCGACTCCCTCGTCGTCGACGACCACGACCACGTTGTCCTCCTCCGGCCAGGCCCCGACGCTGATCAGCCCGCCCCTGGGCGAGTACTTGAACGCGTTCTCCAGGAGCTGGCCGAGGATGATGTCGGTGGCCAGCGCGTCGCCCAGCACGTACGGCAGCCCCTCGGCCAGGTCCACCTCCACCCGGTGCCTGTCCGACAGCGCGGGCAGCCCCAGAGTGGCCCCCTCGATCCGCTCGGCCAGGTCGAACTCCTCGATCCGCACCTTCAGCTCGTCGGCCCCCGCCCTGGCCCCCAGCAGCAGGTGGTCCATCAGCTCGCCCAGCGACCTGGCCCGCTCGGCGATCGTGTGCACGGCCGAGCGGCGCTCGGGATCGTTCATCTTGTCCCAGCGCGAGTCGAGCGTGCTGGCGAACCCCCGCACGATCGTGATCGGCGTACGAAGCTCGTGGCTGGTCGTGGCCAGGAACAGGTCCTTGGCCTCCTCCAGCTCCTTGGCCGCGGTCACGTCGCGGAAGTCCACGACGACCTCGCCCGTCTCCTCGATCTGGGCGCTGACCACGTCCAGCCACCGCCCGTTGTCGAGCTGGAAGGTGCCCTTCTCACCCGCCCCCGGCACCGGGAACGGCGGCGGCCCGCCGATGACGGACTCGCCGGGCAGCGCGGTCAGCTCGGCCGCGGCCGGGTTCCAGCGCACGACGCGCCCGGCCTGGTCGAGCAGGGCGATGCCGTCGGCGCTGGCGTCGAACACCGCCCGCTCGTGCGCCCGCTGCCGCACCGCCTCCTGGTAGGCCACCGCGTTGCCGACGGCGATGCCCGCGTGCCCGGCCAGCAGCTCCAGCAGTTCCAGCTCCAGATGGCCCGGCGTCCGGTTCGCGAACAGCGCGTAGAGCGCGCCGTACGGCCGCCCGCCCACGGCGGCCAGCCCCAGCGCGATCGTGTGCAGCCCGCTCAGCCGGGCCCACACCAGGTCGTCCAGCCCGTGGGACTCCAGCAGCACGGTCTTCCCGGTGCGTAAAAGTTTGTCCACCAGGCTCGTCCGCAGCTCGGTGGTGGTGCCCCTGATCGAGGCCGGCAGCTGGTACGTGCTGACCAGGCGCAGCCGTTCGCCCTCGATGAGCACGAACCCGCCCGCGTCCGCGCCGGTGAGCTCGGTGAGGCTGGCCGAGATCCGGTCCAGCACGGCCGACAGCTCCAGCTCGGAGTTGATGTCGCCGACCACGTCGGTGAGCCGGCGCACGAGCCTGGCCCGGCGGGCCACCCGCTCCCTGGCCACGTGGTCGGCCAGCGCCGGGTGGTAGACGCACACGTAGCCGCCCACGGCGCTGCCCAGGCGCAACGCGCTGATGTCCACCCGCAGGTCGAGCAGGGTGCCGTTGCTGTGCAGGCGCCTGGTGCGCAGCGAGACGGGCTCGCCGGTGCGTACCCGCTCCAGGGCGGCGGTGTGCTCGGTGGTCAGCTCGTCCGGCACGATGGGCGCCCTGCGCCCGACCACCTCCTCCGCGCTCCACCCGAACACCCGCTCCGCCGCGGCGTTCCAGACCAGCACGCTCTGGTCCCTGTCGAGCGCCACGACGGCGTTGGGTGAGCTGGCGAGCGCAGCGCGTGCGATCTCATCGTCACTACCGGCCCATTCGTCCCCCACTACTCCATAGTGCACGCGGTGCGGTGGGTGCGTCGGGAGATCCGTCCGATACGCTGCGGTCACGGTGATTCCCGGCGGTGGGAGGGTGCGAGGCATGTCGAGCAACGATCTCGATGCCCTGTTGCGGGTGACCTCCAGCACCTATCGGGGCGAGACGCCGCCCGACATCGCCTTCGGCACCTACGACGGCGCCGTGGGCAGGCTGGTGCTGGCCGTGACGGGCAAGGGCATCGCGGCGTGCAGCTTCGAGGCGGAGAACGACGTGTTCGAGCTGGTCACCAGGCATGTGGGCAGCTTCATCGGGCCCGAAGCCAGGCGGCTCGACCCGGTGCGCAGGGAGCTCGACGCGTACTTCTCCGGGCGGCTGCGCACGTTCGCCACGCCGGTGGACCTGGCGCTGGCCACGCCGTTCGCGCGCACGGTGCTGCAGAAGACCATGGCCGTGCCCTACGGCACCACCACGACGCTGGAGCGGATCGGCGAGAGCATCGGCCGGCCGCGCGCGCTGCGGGCGATCGGCAACGCGCTGGCCTCCAACCCCGTCTGCGTGATCGTGCCCTGCCACCGGGTGGTGCGCGAGGACGGCGCGCTCGGCGACTACGCGGGCGGCGCGTCCGCCAAGCAGCACCTGCTCAACGTCGAACGGAAGGCTTCCGCACCAGCAGGCCGATGAGCAGCGTGACCAGCGCGGCCACCAGTGCCCCGCCCAGCGCGCCGTTCATCCACACCTGCCGGGTGAAGCCGATGGCCTCGCGCGCGGACGCCCAGAACCCGTCCCACGCCGCGATGGTCGGCGTCGAGGTCGTCAGCCAGTAGGCGGCGAAGCCCAGCGCCCACGGCACCAGCATGGACCAGCGCGAGGGCGCGTTCTCCTCGGTGTTCCAGCGGCGGGAGCCGCCCAGCAGGAAGTAGTCCACGGCCAGCACCGCGAACATCGGCACGAACACCGCCCCGATCACGCCCAGGAACGCGCCGTACGACGTCACGTCCACGAGCAGGGCGATCACGACGGTGAGCACCCCGATGGCGACCGAGAAGGCGCGCCGGTCCACGCGCGGCATCAGGTTCTGCAGCGAGACCGTGGTGGAGTAGACGTTGGCGAAGGACTGGTCGGTCTCGCGCAGCACCAGGATGGCGAAGAACAGCGCGCCCAGCGGCACCGCGACGAACGTGCCGAACACGGCGTCCGCGTTGCCCGCGATGGCCACCGCGTACACGCCCAGCCCCAGGCAGGCCACCTGGGCGAGCGTGTAACCGCCGACCACCCCGGTGAAGGCGGCGCCGGTGGAGCGCGAGTGCCGGGCGAAGTCGGCCGCCATCGGCACCCACGACACCGACAGCGCGATCACGTAGTCGACCGCGGCGGGGAAGGCGGTCCACGAGCCGCCCTCCTGCGCCGGCGCCTCACGCAGGAAGAACCAGGCGAACCAGACCATCGCGATGATGACGCCGATCGTGACGTACCGGCGCAGCACCCGGACGGCCCCGAGCGGCCAGATCGTCAGCGCGGTGGTCAGCACCCCCGCCACGACCACCCACACCGCGTACGGCACCGCCGGAAAGATCGCCCCGGCGGCCGTGGCGATCACCCAGAGCTCGAACGCGCCCCAGCCGAGCATCTGCACGATGTTCAGCACCGTCGGCATGTAGGAGATCCGCGCCCCGAACAGCCCGCGCAGCAGCACCATCGCCGGCTGCCCCGTCTGCGTGCCCGGGATGGCCGACAGCCCCACCATGGCCGTGCCGATCAGGCTGCCGACCACGGTCGCCACGAGCGCCGCCGCCAGGCTGAGCGGGGCGTTGCCGAGCGGGTTGACCAGGAACATCGCCCCGGAGAAGCCGAGGAGGCTGACGCCGAGGTTCGCCCAGAGCGCGCCCTGGTCGAGCACGCCCAGCGTCTTCGGCGGCCGGCCTTCGAGTGTCAGCGGAACTTCGTCGGCGACATGCGTCATCGCACACTCCCTACGCCGGCATTACCCGGACAGGTTCAGGCGGTCGGCAGCGGATCAAGTAGCTGCCCTCTCAGCCCGGCACCCCGAGCTCCCGCGACGATCTGTAGTTGGCGCCCTCATCATGCCTCAATGACGGCGAAACCGCCATAGTGGGCGAGTTCAGGCCACGTACGGAGGCTGTCCCGTCTCGCTGACCATCGGCTTGCTCGCGGACTCCCACGCCTGCATGCCGCCCCCCACGTTGACCGCGTCGCGCCCGAGCTGGTTGAGCCAGGCCGCCACGTTCATGGAGCGGCCGCCCACCCGGCAGACGACGTAGACGGTGCGGTCGCCGGGCACCTCGTCCACCCGGCCCTGGATCTGGGTCATCGGGATGTGCACGGCCTCGGGCGCGTGGCCCGCGAGCCATTCGTCCTGCTCGCGGACGTCGAGCAGGTAGGCGTCTGCGGGAACGGCGCTGGCCTCGATCTCGGGAACGGTCATGACTCCATCATCTCGCGTCGCGAGTCGTAGGAAGCACGCGCCGCGATGATCTCCTCCTGGTGCTGTTCGGTCCAGGTGACCAGGGACTTGATGGTCTGGTGCAGGGTGCGGCCGAGCGGCGTCAGCGCGTAGTCCACGCGGGGTGGCACGACCGGGTGGACCGTGCGGCTGACCAGGCCGTCGCGTTCGAGCTGGCGCAGGGTGACGCTGAGCATGCGCTGGCTGATGCCGTCGATCTCGCGGCGGAGCTGGGTGAAGCGCAGGCTCTGGCAGTCGAGCAGCGCGATCACCAGCAGCGACCACTTGTCAGCGATGCGGTCGAGGATCTGGCGGACCTCGCAGTCCTCCCGCACGTCCCACTGGCGCACGTCGTAGTCGTCGTCCACGGTGCCTTCGCAGTAACCGAGTGATCGAGAAGTGCCTTCTTCCACAAGAAACCATGCTGGCGCATGATGTGGGGCGGTTACAAGAGAGAACCGACCTTCCTAGAAGTAACCGGGGGTTTGTTGTGTCTGTCCCTGCCCGTACCTGGGGCGTACTGATCGTTTTGTGCGGGGCCATCTTCCTGGAGGGCATCGACGTGGCGATGCTGAACGTCGCCCTCCCGTCCATCCGGGCCGACCTCGGGCTGTCCACCGGCATGCTGAGCGGGGTCGTGAGCGCGTACGTGCTCGGCTACGGCGGTTTCATGCTGCTCGGCGGCCGGGCGGCCGACCTGCTGGGGCGGCGGCGGATGTTCCTGTTCTGGCTGGTGGTGTTCCTGCTGTTCTCGGGGCTCGGCGGCTTCGCGGACGAGGGGTGGGTGCTGCTGGTGGCCAGGTTCGTCACCGGGGTGGCCGCCGCGTTCATGACGCCCGCCGGCCTGTCCCTGATCACCACGAACTTCCCCGAGGGCCCCCAGCGCAACAGGGCCCTGCTCATCTACGCCGGCACGGCCGCGGGCGGCTTCGCGCTCGGGCTGGTGATCGGCGGGCTGCTGGCCGCGATCGGCTGGCGCTGGGTGTTCTTCGCCCCCGTGCTGCTGGCGCTGGTCATCCTGGTCGCCGCCATCCCCCTGATCAAGGACCAGGGGGAGCGCCGGGCGGCGGGCGGCTTCGACGTGGCGGGCGCGATCAGCGTCACCGGCGCGATGATCCTGCTCGTCTACGGCGTCGTCCGCCTGGAGCACCTCTCCGACGGCCCGCTCCTGACGGCCGCGGCCTTCGCCGGGGGCCTGGCCCTGCTGGCGATCTTCGTCGCCGTCGAACGCCGCTCCGCCGCCCCGCTCGTCCGGCTCGGGATCCTGCGCTCGGGCCCGCTGGTCCGCGCGAACGTCATGGCCGCGCTGCTCACGGCCTCGTTCTTCGGCTTCCAGTTCCTGGTCACGCTGTACCTCCAGGAGCTGCGCGGCTGGTCCACCATCCAGACGGGGCTGGCCCTGCTGGCGGCCGCCGCGGACGTGGTGCTGGCCCCCACGCTCACGCCGTGGCTGGTCAACCGGTTCGGCAACGCCAAGGTCGTGCTCGGCGGCCTGGTGTCGGGACTGCTGGCGTACGCGCTGTTCCTCGGGGTGGGCCTGGACTGGACGTACGCGGCCATGCTGCCGTCGATGCTGCTGATCGGCCTGATGTTCGCCTTCGTCTACGGCCCGCTGACGATCGTGGCCACGGACGGCATCGCCGAGCACGAGCAGGGCCTGGCAGGCGGCCTGATCAACTCCTCGTTCCAGTTCGGCGCGGCCCTCGGCCTGTCGATGGTGACCGCTGTGAACGTGGCGGCCCTGGGCGCGGCGACGGGCGCCGAGGCCGGGTTGGAGGCGATGCGCACGGCCCTGGTCGTGCCGGTCACGGCCACGCTGCTGGCCGCGCTCATCGGCGTCGCGGGCCTGCGTACGCGAGCCCGCAAGCCCGCCGGGGACGAGGTGCTGAGCGCTACTTGAGCAGCTTGGACAGGCGGCGGTCGGCCAGCGGCTTGCCGCCTGTCTGGCAGGTGGGGCAGTACTGCAACGACGAGTCGGCGAACGAGACCTCCCTGATCGTGTCGCCGCACACGTCGCAGGGCTGCCCCGTGCGGTTGTGCACGCGCAGGCCCGACTTCTTCTCCGCCTTGAGGTCCTTGGCCGCCAGCCCGTGCGCGCGCTCGACGGCGTCGCTCAGCGTGGTGACGATGGCCTCGTGCAGGTCGGCGATCTGGGCGTCGGTCAGCGTGGCCGCGATCTTGAACGGGGACATCTTCGCGGCGTGCAGCACCTCGTCGGAGTAGGCGTTCCCGATGCCCGCGATCACCTTCTGGTCGCGCAGGAGGCCCTTGATCTGGGTACGGTTGCCGCCGACGATGCGCTTGAGCGCCTCGACGGTGAAGGACTCGGCGAGCGGGTCGGGGCCGAGCGCGGCAACACCAGGCACATCGTCCGGATTTTTCGTGACATAGACGGCGAGCCGCTTCTGCGTCCCCGCCTCCGTCAGCTCGAAGCCCGGCGCCAGCCCCTCGTCGTCGGGCGCCAGCCTGACCCGGACCGCCAGCGGCCCCTTGCCAGGCCGTACCGGCTTGGCGCCGGACAGGTCGTCACGCCAGCGCAGCCACCCCGCGCGGGCCAGGTGGATGACCAGGTGCAGGCCGTCGCAGTCGAGGTCGAGGAACTTGCCGTGCCTGGCCACGCCCGTGACGGTCAGCCCGCCGAGCGCCGTGACCGGCGGATCGAACGTCTTGAGCGCCTGGAAGGCGACCACGTCGACGCCGAGGATCGTGCGGCCCACCGCCCGCTCGCGCAGGAAGTGGGTGAGTGACTCCACTTCGGGAAGTTCGGGCATGCCACCAGGGTACGTGCCTCACCCGGCCGTCACGGCACGTCCCAGAACGCCAGCTCGTGCCTCATCCCCTCGGCGAACAGCTCCTCGGCGCGGGCCGGATCCGGCCGGGCCTCGTCGATCATCTGCCCGATCCGCACGGTGAGCGCGGCGAACCCCGGATCCGCGTACGTGTCCACCCAGGCCCGGTAGCGCGGCTCCTCGGGCGGGTCCTCCGCCAGGATCCGCCCGAGGTTCGAATATCCCCACATGCACGGGTACAGCGCGGCCAGCCCCTCCCCGTACGAACCGGCCGATTCCAGCAGGAACTCCGTGTACGCCGCGCACGCCGGCCCCTTCACCGCCCCTTCCAGATCGGCCCCGAACTCCGCCGACATCGACCGGTGCAGGCTCAGCTCGTCGTGGAAGGTGGTGTGCGCCAGATCCACCAGGTCGCCCAGGTGCGCGTCCGGCGCCTGCCAGGCCAGCCGCGCGAACACCCGTACATAGTCCAGCAGGAACAGGTAGTCCTGCTCCAGCCACGACCGGAACACCGGCTCCGGCAGGTCCCCGCGCCCGATCCCGGCGACGGTGGCGTGGCCGAGCTGGGCCTGCAGCAGCGGGCGGCCGATGGCGTGAAGTCTTTCCGACATGCTCATGATCGGGAGATTAGTGTTCTTGACATGACGGTGACGATCGCCGAGGAACTCCTGCTGCTCGCCTACAGCGACGACAAGGGCAAGCCGCTCATCGCCGACAGCCGCCTCGACCACGCCGTGGCCGGTGCGCTCCTGGCCGAGCTGGCCGTCCGCGGCCGGGTGGAGCTGACGGGCAGGACGCTGACGGGCAGAAAGCTGACCGTCAGGGACCCGAGGCCGCTCCGCGACGAGCTGCTCGACGGCGTGCTGAACCACATGGCCAAGCGGAGCGACAGGAGCCCGTCCTGGTGGCTGCAGAGGCTGGAGAAGCACGACCGGCGCATGCGCCTGCTCTCCCGGCTCGCCGCCATGGGCGTGCTGAGGGAGCAGCGTGACAAGGCGCTGGGCATCTTCACGGTCACCACCTGGCCGACGGCCTTCCCCGGCGTGGAGGCCGCCGTGCGGCAACGCGTGTCCGCGGCCCTGGCGGGCGCCCATCACGACGAGCGCACCGCCGCGCTGATCGGCCTCGTCCACTCCGCCGGCCTCACCCGCAAGGCCTTCCCCGGCGCCGACAGGAGGCGCTTCAAGCACTTCGCCGCGGGCGCCTGGGCGTCCGGGCCGGTGGCGTCCACCGTCGCCTCCATCAACTCGGCCGTCAAGGCGTCCTCCTCCGGAGGAGCGGGCGGTGAGGGAGGCGACGGCGGCTGAGGACACCTCAGCTCGCGTCCACGACCTCCTTCGGCACCGGCTGGTCCGACTTCAACGCGTCGAACAGCGCCAGCGCCTTCGCCCGGTCCCACTTGACCGCCGTGCCGCCACCCGGGATCACCTCGTTGCCGCCGAACGGCACCACCGTGGTCACCGGGCTGTCACCCATGGCCAGCCCCAGCGAGAGCATGTTGAACGCGCCCGTGCCCGAGTCGACCTCGACCGCGTCCGTGGCGCTGAACGCCAGCGGGATCGAGGTGAACGGGTTGAGCAGCACGCCCGGGCTCGCGGCCTTCTTCACCACCGCGCCGAGGAACTGCCGCTGCCGCTTGGTCCGCTCGAAGTCGGGCAGCGCGCCGCCCTTGCGGGTGCGTACGTAGCCGAGCGCCTGCGAGCCGTTGAGCTCCTGGACGCCCTTCTTCAGGTTGAGGCCCGCCTTGGGGTCGTTCACGGCCGCGCGCACGTTGATCTCGACCCCGCCGATGGCGTCCACGATGTCCACGAAGCCGGCGAAGCCGATCTCCATGTAGTGGTCCACGTGCACCCCCGTGACCGTCTCCACGGTGCGGACGAGCAGCTTGGGGCCGCCGATGGCGTACGCGGAGTTGAGCTTGTCGCGGCCCTTGCCGGGGATGGTGACGGCCGAGTCGCGCGGCAGGCTGACCAGCGTGGGCTTGTCGCTGCCCTCGGGGATGTGCAGCAGCATCATCGAGTCCGTACGCTGCCCCGCGGCCTGCCCGGTGGCCAGCTTCTTGCGCTGGGCGGCGGTCAGGCCCTTGCGGCTGTCGGAGCCGACGAGCAGCCAGTTGGTGCCCGGGGTGTCGGCGGGCCGGCCCTCGTAGTCGTCGAGCACCCCGTCGATGCCCGAGAGCCGCGAGTCGATCACGAAGAACAGCGCCACGGCCGCGACCAGCAGCACCACCAGGAGCCCGGCGACCACGGCGACGACCGCCTTCCAGGAGATCCTCCTGCGCGGGCCCCTGGGCCCTCCGCCACGCCCGGCAGGGCCTCCCGGCCCTCTGGGCGGCTCCTGGCCGCGCGATTTGAACGGCCTGACCGGGCTCTTGCCCGAACGTTCGCGCCCGTAGACCCGCGAGCTCCCCCGCACGGGCTCGTCGACCCGCGGCGACTCGGGAACCTGGGCAGCGGCGGGAAGCTTGTGAGTCGGCGCTCCCGGCCCTCCCGAGGGAAGGTGGTGAGCGGGCGCGCCCCCCGAGCGCAGGCCGTCACTGGGCCGTGGCGGGAGCGGGCGGCCGTCGCCTGGTGAGCGCATGGCCCGGGTCCGGTCGTCCTCGGTCACTTCGCCTTCTTCCCTTCGCTTTGTCATAGACGCTACGTCCAACCCCCCAGCAGTGAAGACGTTCCGCCAAGGTTTCTCCACGGAAAAGTACGCGGAACTAGCTGAGAGTCACTGCGGAAACATAGATGCCACCTGCATCGTTACGGTTATGGACGACCTCTATCGAAGGGATGATCGTGTCCGATCCGGACCCGTGGAGTCTTCGCCCGTGCACGGGCACGGGTTCCTCTGAGGGCTCACTGCGGTGAGCGCCTATCTCGGGCTGCTGGCCCTCTTGCTTCTCACCGCGGCGACCGGCTATTTCGTCGCCCAGGAGTTCGCCTTCGTCGCCGCCGACCGGGGGGCGCTGCGCGAGCAGGCCGCCGCCGGCGACACCTCCGCCGAGAAGGCGCTCCAAGTAACTTCCCGCCTGTCCTTCATGCTCTCCGGCGCCCAGCTGGGCATCACCGTGACAGCGCTGCTGGTCGGCTTCCTGGCCGAGCCCGCGATCGCCACGCTCGTACGGCCGTGGCTGGCCGGCACGGGCCTGTCCGACGGAATGATCACAGGCATCTCCGTCGCGGCCGGCGTCTTCGTGGCGACCGTGGTGCAGATGGTGCTCGGCGAGCTGGCGCCCAAGAACCTGGGCATCGCCAGGCCGGAGCAGGTGGCCAAGTTCCTGGCCCGCTCGACGCTGATCTACCTGGCGGTCGTGGGCCCGGTGGTCAGGCTGTTCGACTCGGCCGCGACGGGCCTGCTCAGGCGCGTCGGCGTCGAGCCCGTGGAGGAGGTGGAGCACGGCGCCACCCCCGAGGAGCTGTCCCGCATCATCGCGGAGTCGACCCAGGCGGGTGAGCTGCCGCCCAGGCTCTCCGACCTCCTGGAGCGGGCGCTGGAGTTCGGCGACCGCACGGCGGAGGAGATCATGGTCCCCCGCCCCCGGGTGGTGGTCCTGCGTGCCTCGCAGCCGATCAGCGACCTCCTCGAGGTCATGCGCGAATGCGGCCACTCCCGCTACCCCGTGGTGGGCCAGGACGGCGACGTGACCGGCGTCACGGGCGTGCGCGAGCTGCTCGCCTCCGGCCTGGAGGAGGGCAGCATCTCCGCGATCACGCGGCCCGCCCTGCTGGTGCCCGACTCGGTCCCACTCCCTGCCGTGCTCGACAGGATGCGGGCGGCCAAGGACGACATCGTCTGCGTCATCGACGAGTACGGCGGCCTGGCGGGCGTCATCACCATCGAGGACCTGGCAGAGGAGCTGGTCGGCGAGCTGGTGGACGAGAACGACCCCGAGCCGGTGGGCGCCGTCGAGCACCCGGGCGGTATCTGGGAGATCCCGGGCAGCCTCCGGCTCGACGAGGTCGAGCGCGCGACGGGGGTGGCGTTGCCGGAGAGCGACGAGTACGACACCCTCGCCGGCCTGGTCCTGGCCAGGCTGGGCAGGATGCCCGACCCCGGCGACACGGTGACCGTACCGATCGACGCCAACACCGATCCCTTCACTGAGGACGTTGAGGAGCACCGGGCGGAGCTGACGGTGATCTCGCTCAACCGGCGGGTGCCCGAATGGGTGCGCCTGACGCCGCTGCGGCACGCGGAGGCGACGTCCCGATGACCATGATCATTCTAAGCCTCGCGTTGCTGGCCTTCAACGCGCTCTTCGTGGCGGCGGAGTTCGCCTTCGTCTCCTCCCGGCGTCACCGGCTGGAGGAGATGGCGGCGGGCGGCAACCGGCTCGTCAGGATCGCGGCCAGGTCGGCGGCGGGCGGCAGCCGCCAGCTCTCCCTGATGCTGGCCGGCGCCCAGCTCGGCATCACGCTCTGCACCCTGGGCCTCGGCCAGGTGACGGAGCCCGCGCTGGAGCACTACCTGGAGCCGGTCTTCGCGGCGATCGGCGTGCCGGAGGCCATGCGGCTGCCGATCGCGCTGGTGATCGCCCTGGCCCTGGTGACGTTCCTGCACATGGTCATCGGCGAGATGGCCCCGAAGTCGTGGGCCCTGACCCACCCCGAGCGGGCGGCGCTGCTGCTGACCTTCCCGTTCAGGGCGTTCACCACGGTCATGCGCCCGCTGCTCTCGGCGCTGAACGGGCTGACGAACCTGATCCTGCACCTCTTCGGCGTCCAGGCCAGGGACGAGCTGGCCACGACCAGGACCCCGCGCCAGCTCGCCATGCTGGTGGGCGAGTCGGGCCGGATGGGCCTGCTGGACCGGGAGGAGCACGACCTCCTGACCAGGGCGCTGCGCCTGGACGACGAGGGCATCGAGCGCCTCATGGTGCCCATCGACCGGGTGGTCAAGGTCAGGGCGACGGCGACGGCCGCGGAGATCAGGTCGACCGCGGCGGGCAGTGCCCACCTGAGGCTCCTGGTGGAGGGCCCGAACGGCGTGGAGGGCGCCCTGCACGTACGGGAGGCCCTGCTGAAGCCGGAGAGCAAGGCGTCGGACCTCATCAGGCCGCTGCCCAGGCTCCAGTGCACCACCCAGGTGCCCGAGGCCGTCACGGCCCTCCAGGAGGCCAGGTCCCACCTGGCCCTGGTGACGAACGCGGCGCAGGAGGTCATCGGCATGGTGAGCCTCACCGATCTGGTCGGCGAGCTGCTGGACACCAGAGCGGCGTGATCCGGGCGGGCGGGGGCGCCGAATCCGGTGCGCCCCCGTTTCACCCGGGACGGCGGTGTGAGCTAAATCACTCAAGCCATTCGAAAGTGATCTGCAAGTGAGGGCATCTAGGGTCTCCATGCGGAGCACAGCCCGTACTGACAAGGTCGCGACAAAGAAGTAGCCCCGACTCTTGCGAACCGGGGCTTGTTTCGTCAGTGTGGGTCTGCCGATTTCATCGGTGACCCCGAGTGGGCGAGGAGGGATTTGAACCCTCACGTCCTTTCGGACACACGGACCTGAACCGTGCGCGTCTGCCGTTCCGCCACCCGCCCTTGTGGGTGCGGAAAGAACATTAGCACGGAACAGCCACTGGTACTGAACCCGGATACGATCGCATAAGACACGGGAGCGGAGGAGCTGGGCGCGAGGGCCGACGAGCGCCTGGACGACCGTGACGTGGAACGAGCGGAGACCGGGCGCCGATAGCGTCTCGGGGCCGCGATCATATGCACGGAGGAAGGGAGGTACCCGGTGGGAGTCCTTCAGCGCTTCGAGCGAAGGCTCGAAGGCCTGGTGGAGGGAGCCTTTGCGCGGGCGTTCAAATCTGACCTTCAGCCGGTCGAGGTCGCCAGCGCGGTTCAGCGGGAGATGGATGAGCGTGCGGCGATCGTCGCTCAAGGTCGCACGCTCGTGCCCAACGACTTCGTGGTGGAGCTGTCCACGACCGACAGCGAGAGGCTTGAGGTCTACGCCGACAGCATCAGCCACGAACTGGCCAACCTCGCCAGGGAGTACGCCAAGGAACAGGGCTACTCCTTTGTGGGACCGGTCCGGGTCCGCTTCGAGACCGCCGGCGACCTGGCTGTGGGTCTGTTCCGCATCAGATCGGGCGTCATCCGTGGCGCGACGGTCGAGCAGGACGAGATCCGTCAGCCGGCGAGCGACCTGCCTCCGTCGAGGCCCGGCGCGTTCAACGGGCGGCCGCGGCTGCTCGTCTCCACCCAGGATGACCCGCAGGGCGACCGCTCCTACGAGCTCACCACTCCGGTGACCTTGCTCGGCAGGGGCACCGACTGCGATCTTCGTCTCGTCGATCCAGGAGTCTCGCGGCACCATGCGGAGCTGCGCGTCGAGGGCCAGACCGTGGTTCTCGTGGATCTCGGATCGACGAACGGCACTTTCGTCAATGGCCAGCCGGTACGCAGGATCGAGCTCCAGAACGGCACAAGAGTGACGTTGGGGCGCACGACTCTGGTGTTCCGGCGCGATTAGGGGTAGACAGACGGTCCATGTCCGAGCTCACGCTGCTGCTGATCCGGCTCGCTTTCCTGGCGGTGCTGTGGTTCTTCGTCATTGCCGCAGTCGGCGTGATCCGGACTGACTTGTTCGGCTCACGCACGGCTCCCGCGGGCGCACGTAAGGCCGCGAAACCCGCCAAACCCGTGGCCAAGCCCAAGAGCAAGAAGGGCGAGCCACGCCAGCTCATCGTCACCGGTGGCCCACTCCAAGGCACCACCATCGACCTCACGGAGACGCCCATCACCATTGGCCGGGCCAATGACGCCACGCTGGTAGTCACCGACGACTACGCTTCCAGCCGGCATGCCCGGCTCTTTCCTCAGGACGGTCAATGGATCGTGGAAGATCTTGGGTCCACCAACGGCACGTATCTCGACCGCTCGAAAGTCACCCGCCCGACCCCGGTGCCGCTCGGTGTTCCGATCCGCGTCGGCAAGACAGTCATTGAATTGCGCAAATGACCATCGCACTCCGCTACGCCGCCCGCTCGGACGTCGGCCTCCTCCGCGAAGGGAACGAGGACTCGGCGTACGCTAGCGGCCGCCTGCTCGCCGTCGCCGACGGCATGGGCGGGCACGCACACGGCGAGGTGGCGAGCTCAGTCGCCATCGCCGCCATGGCCTCTCTGGAAGAGGCCCAACAGGGGGGTGACCTGCTCAACGCCATCGAGGCAGCGGTACGCGACGCCAACCGCAAGCTGCACGAAATGGTGGGGCGGGATCCCAGCCTCAAAGGCATGGGCACGACTCTCACGGCCATGCTCTGGAACGGCACCCAGGTCGCGCTGGTGCACGTGGGCGACTCACGCGCCTACCTGCTCAGACGCGGGGAGCTCTACCAGATCACGCATGACCACACGCTGGTGCAGCAGCTCGTCGACGACGGGCGCATCACGCCGGAAGAGGCGGCCACGCATCCGCAGCGCTCGATCCTGCTGCGCGCGCTCGACGGCAGTGGCGAGGTCGATCCCGACCTCACGCTCCGCGAGGCGCAGGTGGGCGATCGTTACCTCCTGTGCTCCGACGGCCTGTCGGGCGTGGTGAGCGCCGAGACGCTGCACGCCACGCTCACCAACATCGACGACCCGGAAGAGGTCGTCCGCCAGCTCATCGACCTGGCGAACAGAGGGGGCGGGCCGGACAACATCACGTGCGTGCTGGCCGATGTGCTGGAGATCACCGATGGGCAGCAGGTGCCCGCCGAGGCCGCCGTCGTCGGCGCCGCGGGCATGAGCCGGCTGCACGGTAATCCACAGGACACCTCGCCGGGGCGAGTCAACGCGGTGACCGCACCCCAGCCGGTGATCACCGACGGTGAGTTCGACGAGCCGGACGCCCCTCAGGCGTCCCGGCGGTCGGGCAGGCGCCGTCGTGTGTGGCCCGTGCTGGTCACCGTGTTGGGCATTGGCGTCGTGGCCGTCGGCGTCGGCGGTTACTTTGGATATCAGTGGACCCAGGACCAGTTCTTCGTCGGAGCGAGGGGCGACGAGGTGGTCGTGTTCCAGGGGATCCAGAGGGAGCTGGGGCCGATCCCGCTGTTCCACGTCTCCAAGCCCACAGGCAAGAAGCTCTCCAGCCTGTCGGAGGCGGACCAGGCTCTGATCAAGGGTGGCATCCCGGTCACCACCGAGGCCGAAGGCATAACGAGGATCAACAGCTTGAAGTTCGCCGACACTGAACCGAAGGAAGAGGCGACCGCGGAGGCGACCTCCACCCCCACGCCGACCGTGTCAGCCACCGCCACCAAGTCGAAACAGCAGTAGATGAGCGAAGTCGCCGTCTCCCCCGTCCCGATGCCGGCCAAGCGGCGCGGGGCGCAGCTGATCATGCTCGCGCTCGCGGTGCTGATCGTCATGGGCGCGTACGCCAACGTGGGCCTGGCCATCGACGGGCAGGTGCCCGCGGGCATGCTGACGTACGGCCTGAGCCTGGGCGGCCTGATGCTGGCCGCCTACCTGGTGCTGGCCAAGTTCGCGCCGTGGGCCGACCCCCTGATCCTGCCGCTGGTTACGCTGGTCAACGGCATCGGCCTGGTCGTGATCTACCGGCTGGAGAGCGCTCCCATGAAGGGCGCGTCCGCGACCAACCAGATCATCATGACCGGGATCGGCGTGGTGCTGTTCGCCGTGACGCTGCTGGTCCTGCGCGACCACCGGGCGTTGCAGCGGCTGACGTACACCGCCGGGCTGGTCGGCGTGGTGCTGCTCATCTCGCCGCTGGTGCCGGGGCTGGGCAAGGAGATCAACGGCGCGCGGATCTGGATCGGGTTCGGCTCGGCGACCATCCAGCCGGCCGAGTTCGCCAAGATCGCGCTGGTCGTCTTCTTCGCCGGCTACCTCGTCGCCAAGCGCGACGTGCTGGCGCTGGCCGGGCGCCGGCTGCTCTTCATCGACCTGCCCAGGGCCCGCGACCTCGGCCCGGTGCTGATCACCTGGGCGGTCGCCATCGGCGTCCTGGTGCTGCAGAAGGACCTGGGCTCGTCGCTGCTGCTGTTCGGCGGCTTCGTGGTGATGCTCTACATCGCCACCCAGCGCACGTCGTGGGTGCTCATCGGCATCCTGCTGTTCGTCGGCGGCGCGTTCCTGGCCGGGCAGCTCTTCTCCCACGTGGGCGACCGCTTCGACGTCTGGCTCAACCCCAGCTCTGCCGAGTTCTACGAGCGGGAGTTCGGCGGCAGCTACCAGATCATGCAGGGCCTGTTCGGCCTGGGTGCCGGCGGCATCCTGGGCACCGGGCTCGGCCAGGGGCACCCCGAGCTGATCCCGCTGGCCTTCTCCGACTTCATCTTCAACGCCACCGGCGAGGAGCTCGGCCTGACCGGGCTGATGGCGATCCTGATGATCTACGCGCTGATCGTCCAGCGCGGCCTGCGCACCTCCCTGGCGGCCCGCGACCCGTTCTCCAAGCTGCTGGCGGGCGGCCTGTCGTTCATCCTGGCCTGGCAGGTCTTCATCATCGTCGGCGGCGTGACGAACCTCATCCCGCTGACCGGCCTGGTGACGCCGTTCATGTCCCAGGGCGGCTCGGCCCTCCTGGCTAACTGGATCCTTATCGCGCTGCTGGTACGAACGTCAGATGCCGCCAGACGCCCCCCGCCTCAAGCGATCCAGAACGAAGGACTGACGCAGGTGTTCCAGCGATGAACGGCACTCTGAAGCGCGTGGCCGTGGCGTGCCTGGCCATGTTCGCGCTCCTGATGATCAATGTGAACTTCCTCCAGGCCGTACGGGCGGAGGAGTACCGGACGGACCCGCGCAACACCCGCAACTACTACGACCGCTACGCCATCGAGCGGGGCCGCATCACCGCCGGCGGCAAGGTGCTCGCGCAGTCCGTCGAGACCAAGGACAGCGACTTCAAGTTCGTCAGGAAGTACACCGACGGCAAGCTGTACGCGCACGTCACGGGCTACTTCTCGCCCGAGAGCGAGAGCGCGATCGAGCGCAGCGAGAACGCCCTGCTCGACGGCTCCAGCGCGGACCTGCTGCTGCGGCGCAGCATCGACCTGTTCACGGGCGAGCCGACCAGGGGCGCCAGCGTCGATCTCACGATCAACCCCAAGGCCCAGAAGGCGGCCTACGACGCGCTGCGCAACAGCGGCAAGCGCGGGGCCGTGATCGCGCTGGACCCCAAGACGGGGGCGATCCTGGCGATGGTCTCGCTGCCCACGTTCGACCCGGCCGAGCTGTCGGGCACCGACAAGGGCACGGTCTTCAAGAGGTACGACGAGCTGGACGCCGACAAGAGCCAGCCGCTGCTCAACCGTACGATCTCGCAGACGTACCCGCCGGGCTCCACGTTCAAGGTCGTGACCATGGCGGCCTACCTGGAGGCCGACTCCTCGCGCGGCCCGCAGACGACCGTGGCGGCGCCGCAGCGGCTGCCGCTGCCCCAGACGAACATCAGCCTGCCCAACTACGGCGGCGCCGCCTGCGGCAGCGGCCAGGTGACGCTGGTGTACGCGCTGGAGAAGTCCTGCAACACGCCCTTCGCGTCGATGGGCATGGAGCTGGGCTTCGACGCGATGAAGGAGCAGACGGAGAAGTTCGGCATGGGCACGCCGGTGTCCGTGCCGATGGCCGCGGCGCAGAGCGACTTCGGCAAGGACTACGACAAGGCCGCGCTGGCCATGGCCTCGATCGGGCAGCGTGACAACCGGATGACGCCGCTGCAGATGGCCATGATCGCGGCGGGCATCGCCAACGACGGCACGGTGATGAAGCCGTACCTGGTCAACAAGATCACCGACGCCAAGGGCGACGCGATCGAGGAGGCCGAGCCCGACGAGCTGAAGACGGATGCGGTCAGCTCCGAGACGGCGGCCAAGCTGCGCGAGATGATGGCGAGCGTCGTGAGCAACGGCACCGCCAACCTGGCGCAGGTCCCAGGCGTCCAAGTAGCGGGTAAGACAGGCACGGCGGAGACCCTCGACGGGGCGCCGCCGCACGCCTGGTTCATCTCCTTCGCGCCCGCCGAGGACCCGAAGGTGGCCCTGGCGGTCATCGTCGAGTCCGGCGCGGCCAACGTCGGGGCGGAGGCGACCGGCGGCCACACCGCCGCGCCGATCGCGAAGGCCGTGCTGGAGGCGGTGCTGAACAAGTGAGTGACGGTAACCTGCTGGGTCATGCGGCTCCGTAACCGCTACCTCCTGGTCTCCCGCATCGCCACGGGCGGTATGGGAGAGGTGTGGCGTGCCCGTGACGAACTGCTCGGGCGCGAGGTGGCGGTGAAGATCCTGCGCAGCCACATCTACGCCGATCCCACCTTCCGCGAACGTTTCCGCAACGAGGCGCGGCTGACGGCCGCGCTGGCGGACCCCGGCGTGGCGCAGATCTTCGACTACGGCGAGCAGAGCGAGCTGGCCTATCTCGTCATGGAGCTGGTGCACGGCGAGCCACTGTCGGCCATCCTGGCTCGCAACGGCGCCATCGGGCCCGAGGTGGCGCTCGACGTGGTGCACCAGACGGCCAAGGCGCTGCACGCCGCGCACTCGGCGGGCATCATCCACCGCGACATCAAGCCGGGCAACCTGCTGGTCACCCCCGAGGGCACCATCAAGGTGACGGACTTCGGGATCGCGCGCGCCCTGGAGGCGGCGCCGGTGACGCAGACCGGCACGGTGCTGGGCACCGCCCAGTACGTCAGCCCCGAGCAGGCGCAGGGCTTCCCGCTCACGCCCGCGACGGATCTGTACTCCCTGGGCGTGGTGGCCTACGAGTGTCTGTCGGGTCGCACGCCGTTCCGCGGTGACAGCCAGGTGGCGATCGCGCTGCAGCACCTCAACGAGCAGCCGCCGCCGCTCGGCGTGGACGTGCCGGCGCAGGTGCGGGAGCTGGTCATGGCGCTGCTGGCCAAGGAGCCCGCGCAGCGGCCCGCGACGGCGCTGGAGGCGGCCGACCGGGCGTACGTGCTGCGGGAGTCGCTGGCGGGCGTCGAGCACGTGCCCGAGCTCAGCATGCTCACCGACCCCGGAGGCTTCCGCGTACGCGAGCCGGCCCCCGAGGACGAGCGGCAGACGGACGACCTCGCCCCCGCCACCACGGTGCAGGAGCAGCCGCCGCGCAAGCGGAGGGGTGCCAGGACGCTGGCGCTGGTGGCCACGGCGGGCTGTGCGGCGGCCGTGGGGCTCACCGCGGTGACGCTCGCCGACCGGGAGCCGCCGGGGCGGCCGCCCGAGGTGGCCGAGCCGTCGCAGACTCCCACGGCGACGCTGACCCCGGATCAGGTCAAGCCGACGAAGACGAAGAATCGAACGCGTCGGCCGCCGGTGGTTCCGGTCAAGTCGCCGAAGCCTATACCCTCGCGGTCGGCTACGGTAAGCAAGTCGGCTACTCCTACCAAGAAGCCGACCCCGAAACCGACCCCGAAACCGACCCGAACCCCTACGCCCACCCCGACCCCAACGCCCACCACTACCCCGACAACTCCGACACCCACCGCCTCGCCGGACCCGGGTGATACGAACCCGCCCAAGGAGGAGACGTGATGCGCCATGGGGTCGATGATGGACACCGGCGGCCCCCCGAGCAGGCCGGTACCCAAGATGAACGGTAAGGGACAGTGCAGGAAATGACTCAGCCTCGGCTACTCGGAGGTCGCTACGAGCTCGACGGCGTCGTCGGGCGCGGCGGCATGGCCGAGGTGTATCGCGCCCGAGACATCCGGCTGGACCGCATAGTCGCGATCAAGACCCTCCGCTCCGATCTGGCGCGCGACCACACCTTCCAGGCCCGGTTCCGCCGTGAGGCGCAGTCGGCGGCCTCCCTGAACCACCCGGCCGTCGTCGCCGTCTACGACACCGGCGAGGATGTCACCGACGGCACCCCCGTGCCGTACATCGTGATGGAGTACGTCGACGGCAGGACGCTGCGCGACCTGCTGCGCCAGGACCGGCGGCTGCTCCCCGAGCGGGCGGTCGAGCTGGTCGACGGCATCCTGCGCGCGCTCGACTACAGCCACCGCGGCGGCATCGTGCACCGCGACATCAAGCCGGCCAACGTGATGATCACGCGTGCCGGCGACGTCAAGGTGATGGACTTCGGCATCGCGCGCGCGATGGCCGACTCCGCGGCCACGATGACGCAGACCGCCCAGGTGATCGGCACCGCCCAGTACCTGTCGCCCGAGCAGGCGCGCGGCGAGCGGGTCGACGCCCGCAGCGACATCTACTCCACCGGCTGCCTGCTGTACGAGCTGCTGACCGGCCAGCCGCCGTTCACCGGCGACTCCCCGGTCGCGATCGCCTACCAGCACGTGCGCGAGGATCCCATCCCGCCGTCCCAGATCGACCCGGAGATCCCGCAGTGGGCCGACGCCATCGTGCTCAAGGCCATGGCGAAGGACCCGGCGCACCGCTACCAGAACGCGGGCGAGATGCGCGCCGACATCCAGCGGGCGATGTCCGGCATGCCGGTCGACGCCCAGACGATGGTGGCGAGCAACTACAACCAGGGCACGCGCATGATGACCGCCACGCAGGCGGCTCAGGGCCCGGCCACGCAGCGCACCACCGCGGTCCCGCCGTACGAGTACGACGAGGGCGGCGGGCGCGGCGGCCGGCGCAGGGCCTCGGGCGGCGGCAACGCGCTCAAGACCGCGCTGTGGATCATCATCCCGCTGCTCATCATCGGCGGGTTCATCACGGTCGGCTACGTGGTGTTCAGCGGCGGTGGCGGCACGCCGACCGATTCCCAGGTGCAGATCCCCGATCTCGCCTCGCAGGAGCGGTCGTACGCGGAGGGACAGCTCACCGACCTGGAGCTCAAGGTCGAGGTGGTGCAGGAGGCCAGCACCGAGGTCGAGAAGGACGCCGTCATCCGGACGGATCCCAAGGCCGGCACCAAGGTCGAGAAGAACTCCCCGGTCAAGCTGATCGTCTCCAGCGGGCCCAAGAAGGTCAAGGTGCCCGCCGACCTCGTCGGCATGTCCCAGGCGGACGCGGAGGCGGCCCTGGAGAAGGCGGGCCTGACCGGCGTCGTCAAGACGCGGAACTCCACCAAGCCGCAGGGCACGGTCGTCGCCACCGATCCCAAGGCGGGCACGGAGATCGAGGAGGGTGGCTCCGTCACCCTGTTCGTGCCGAAGGCGCTCAGCGAGGTGCCCAGCGTGATCGGCCTCACCGAGGAGGACGCCAAGGCGCAGCTCTCGGGCGCGGGCTTCAAGCCCAAGGTCGTCCGGCAGGCCGACGCCGCCCCCGAGGGCACCGTGGTGCAGCAGAACCCCGGTGAGGGGGAGAAGTTCACGGCGGGCACGACCGTCACGATCGTGGTCTCCACCGGCCCCGCGGACGAGCCGACCGACGGGTTCCCGACGGACCAGCCGACGGACGACTTCCCGACCGACGAGCCGACGGACGACTTCCCGACCGACGAACCCACCGACGACAACCCGATCGGTGACGACGGCCTCGGCGGTGACTTCGGCGGCTGAGACCCCGCACGCACGGCGAAGGGCCGCCCCTCCGGGGGCGGCCCTTCCGCATGTACGGGGGTTTGTGTCGCGGGAAACGTCGTGGGAAAGCAGAGAACGCCCCCGCCGCTCGGGGGCAACGGCGGGGACGCTCACTTGTACGTCGCTCTGCGCGAGACGTTTGTTACACGATTCCGCGCAGCCAATTTCCGAGCAGCCGATGACCATGCTCGGACAGCACGGACTCGGGGTGGAACTGGATGCCCTCGATGGGCGCCACCCGGTGCCGCAGGCCCATGATGACGCCGTCCTCCGTGCGGGCGGTCACGTCGAGCACGGCGGGCACTGTCTCGGGCAGCACGGCCAGCGAGTGGTAGCGGGTCATGCTCACGGGTGAGGGCAACGACTCGAACACGCCCTTGCCGTCGTGCGTGATGGCGCTGGTCCGCCCGTGGAAGAGGTCGGGCGCGCGGGTCACGGTGGCGCCGTAGGCCACGGCGATGGCCTGGTGGCCGAGGCAGACGCCGAGCAGCGGCCGGTTGCTGCCCGCCGCGTGGTGCACCAGGGGGACGCTCACACCGGCCGCCTCGGGGGTGCCGGGGCCGGGGCTGATGAGCACGCCGTCGAAGCCGTCGGCGTCGTGCACGCGTACGTCGTCGCGCGGCCGCACGTCGCAGTCGGCGCCGAGCTCGCGCAGGTACTGCACGATCGTGTGGACGAAGCTGTCGTGGTTGTCCACGACCAGCACGCGGGTCATTTCCTTACGGTCACCTCGTCCAGCGTCACCACGGGCTCCAGGAGCGGGAACACCGCATACCAGAGTACGGCCCCCGCGGCGGCGGCCAGCGCGACGGCCGTCAGGACCCGGGTGCGCGGGCGGCCGGGCAGCTTGCGCCAGAGCCAGGCGTACATGTCACTCCTCGCGTGGTTCGCTCTCCTTCAGCACGCCGTAGACGATCAGGCGCTCGGCGGCCGAATATTCGGGATGGCAGGTGGACAGCGTGATGAAGGCGCGGATGGGGCGGATGTCGGGCTTACCGGGCACGGGGGCGAGCACGTCGATCTCGTCGGGCTCGACGATGTCCTGCGAGGTGACGCGGTAGGTGTGGCGGGCGTCGCCGGTCTCGACCACGATCTCGTCGTCGCGTTCGAGCTCGTCGATCTCGTTGAACGGGGCCGCGTACGTGGTGCGGTGCCCGGAGAGCACGAAGTTGCCGACCTGGCCGGGCATGGCGCTGTCGGGGTAGTGGCCCGGGCCCTTCTTGAGCTGCTCGGCTCCGACGCCCTCGACCACGGCGTACTCGTAGTCGCGGCCCAGCCTGGGGATGCGCAGCATGGCGAGTGCCTGGCCCGTCCGGACCTTCTCCGGGAGCTGCTTCTTCGCGGCGGCCAGCTCGCTCCTGAGCAGCGACTGCTGGCTCTGGGTGTAGGCGCCGGTGCCCCAGAGCAGGTACGCGCAGAACAGCGTGAGGATCAGGCCCGCGGTGATGCTGAGCTCCCCCACGGCCCGGAGCGTGGCCCGCATGCGATCAGCGTATTCCGCCACGATGCGGGCCCCGGGGATCGCCATGTCGTGCGCGTGGCGACTATCCTGGGGCACGCTTCAACTACGCTAAATCGAAGAGCCTGTGGACGATCCGGATGCCCAGGCCCTCAGCAGGAGTTATCCAGTGCCCAAGTCCAAGGCTCGCAAGAAGGCGGTTTACACGCCGCCGCAGAGGTCTCAGCAGATCAAGGTCAGCCCGCGCTGGCTGGCCCCCACGATGGTCGCCGCGTGGATCATCGGCATCCTGTGGATCGCGATCTATTACGTCGCACCGCAGGCGCCGTTCTTCAGCGACCTCCAGAACTGGAACCTGTTGATCGGGTTTGTTTTCATCATCTTCGGTGTGGTTCTTTCCACCCGCTGGCGTTAGTTCTTTCCACAGCCTTTTCCACAGCCTGGGGAAGTCAGAGCGCGGTGAGGATGGCCGACGTCCTGACCAGCACGAGCACGGCCAGCAGCACCAGCACGGCCGCGATCGCCAGCACCTGCCAGAGGGTCCTGCTGTTCTTGGGGGCGTACGCCAGCGCCCCCGCCAGCAGTGATCCGGTGATCAGGCCGCCGACGTGCCCGGTCCAGCTGATGCCGGGGACCAGGAACGTGATCGCCAGGTTGAGCGCGATGAGCACGGCGATGCCGCGCACGTCCATGTTGAGCTTGCGGCCCACCACGAACACCGCGCCGAACAGGCCGAAGATGGCCCCTGACGCGCCCACCGTGGGCTGGCCGAGCGGGTCGAGCCAGAGGCCGAGCACCGAGCCGCCGAGCGCGCTGATGAGGTACAGGGCCGCGTAGCGGACGTGCCCGAAGGCGCGCTCCAGGTAGGGGCCGACCACGTAGAGCGCCCAGCAGTTGAACAGGATGTGGAAAACTCCGCCGTGCACGAAAGCCGCGGTGATCAGGCGGTGGTACTCGCCGTACACGGCCACGCCGGCCGGCCACATCGCCAGCTCGCCGGTGATCCGGTCGCCGATGAGGTACTGGGCGCCGAAGACCAGCACGTTGATGATCAGTAGGGCGTAGCTGACGAACGGCGTGCGGACGACGTTGCCGCCGAAGGTGGATCTGGCCTGGCGGATGCCCTTGTTGCCTTCGGCGACGCACTCGGGGCACTGGAAGCCGACCGCGGCGTCACGCATGCAGTCGGGGCAGATGGGACGCTCGCAACGCTGGCAGCGGACCCAGGTCTCCCTGTCGGGGTGCCGGTAGCACGTGGGCACCGCCTCAGCGGGCTGCTCGGGCTGCGGGGGCGGGCTCGGCGGCTGGCTGGTCATGACCGAAGCCTAAGGCTTGCGCGACCATGCCGCGTGGGCCCGGCCGGCGCCCCCGGCGGAGCGGGGGCGGGGCGGGCGACGAGTGGGGCCGTCAGGCCTGGACGCGGTCGATGGTGACCGACTCCAGGATGACGTCCTCCGCCGGGCGGTCGCGGCGGTCGGTGCGGGTCTTGGCGATGGCGTCGACCACCTCCTGACCCTCCACGACCTCACCGAAGATCGTGTGCTTGCCGTTGAGGTGCGGCGTCGGCACGACCGTGATGAAGAACTGCGAGCCGTTGGTGCCCTTGCCGAAGCGGACGCCGGCGTTGGCCATGGCGAGCAGGTAGGGGCGGTTGAAGTAGAGCTCCGGGTGGATCTCGTCGTCGAACTCGTAGCCGGGGCCGCCGATGCCCTGACCGAGCGGGTCGCCGCCCTGGATCATGAAGCCGGAGATCACCCGGTGGAAGATCGTGCCGTCGTAGTAGCGGGCGGTGCTCTTCTCACCGGTGCCCGGATGCGTCCACTCACGGGAGCCTTCGGCCAGCTCCACGAAGTTGCGCACCGTCTTCGGGGCCTTGGTGGGGAAGAGTTCTACCTTGATATTGCCGCGGTTCGTCTGCAGGTTTGCGATCAGCTTCTCAGCCACGAGACAGCTGCCCCCCTCTATGCACAGGGTTGGTTTTGTGGTGTTTTGAGGACTATGGCCGTACGGCCTCCAGAGCCATCCTCCCATGGACGGCGATGATTGAGCCGCCTTGTCCAGGGCAGGTCAGGCTGCGGGGCCCCAACGACAGGGGAGGTTGTCGTGTCCCTGAGAATGAGAAGACGCCGCGTGGCCATAGAAGTACCTGCCACGTGGGTGGGTCGCATGAAGGACCAGGCCGTACGAACCGGCCGCCGGATGCAGCCCATGGCGGACCAGGCCAAGGTGGCCGCCGCCCACCGGATCGAAGACGCCCGATACTGGGCGGCGCCGCGGCTGGAGTCCGCGGCTCACGGGTTCGAGGACCAGATCGCGCCCAAGGTCAGCACCATGCTGACCAACGCGGCCAGGCGAATCGATCCCAAGCCGTCGCGCTCGCGACGGTGGCCGATGCTCGTTCTGCTGACCGGCTGTGCGGTAGGAGCGATTGGTTACATGTTCTACCGCCGCAACGCGCAGCAGTGGACCGAGCACATGAAGGACTCCGCCTCCGATGCCTCACGCTGGGTCAATGAGAAGGCTGACAGGGCATCCGAGTCCGCGGACCGCATGGCGGCCAAGATGTCGGACAAGGCTGACGAGGCGTCACGCAGGACACCGTGACGACCCCGGCACGCCGGAAGCGCGCCCCCGTGACGATCTCCGTCACGGGGGCGCGCTCTGTCCAGGCGGGCGTTGACGTACGACCAAGCGCTTGTTAGAAAGCCGGGCATGGCGCTGTCACCGCTCGACGACTACCCCGTCCACCAGGCCGCCCAGGTCATGCGGCACGTGACCACCGGAGACCGCAACTTCTACGACCGCTACTACTTCAACTGCCACGCCGCCTCCGACGAGCTCATGCTCATCGTCGGCCTCGGCCAGTACCCCAACCTGGGCGTCACCGACGCCTTCGCCTGCGTCCGCACCCCCGACCTGCACCGGGTGGTCCGCGCCTCGCGCGAGCTGGGCACCGACCGCATGGACACGCGGGTGGGCCCGTTCCGGGTCGAGGTCGTGAAGGGGCTCAAGCGGCTCAGGGTGATCCTGGAGCCGAACGAGCACGGCCTCGCCTTCGACCTCCTGTGGGAGGGGACGATCCCGGCCGTGCTGGAGCCGCGGCACTTCCTGCGGTGGCAGGAGCGGGTGGTGTTCGACTCGGTACGGATGGCGCAGACGGGCCGCTGGTCCGGACACATCCGGATCGGGGAGAGGGAGATCCCCGTCACACCGGACCGCTGGATGGGCACCAGGGACCGGTCATGGGGGATCAGGCCGGTCGGCGAGCCGGAGCCGCCCGGGATCATGGCCAGGAACTCCGGGACGTTCTACTGGCTCTACGCGCCGATGCGCTTCGACGACCACGCCATCCTCTGCATCGTCCAGGAGGACGAGCGGGGGCGCCGGCTGCTGGAGGAGGCCGTGCGCGTGTGGCCCGACGGCCGCGAGGAGGAGTACCTCGGCAGACCGGAGTACCGCCCGGTCTACGCCCCCGGCACCCGCGACGTCGTCGAGGCCACGATCACGTTCGCGCCGCCCGGCGGCAAGCCGTTCGACGTGCGCTGCACGCCGCTGCTGCCCGTCCATCTCATGGTGGGCACCGGGTACGGGCTGGAGCAGGAGTGGCGCCACGGGATGTACCAGGGCGCCGGGCCCGTCGTGCAGGGCGTGACGTACCGGCTGCCCGACGACGCCGCCAGGATGTGGGGCCTGGTGGACGCCGTCGGGCGGTTCGAGTACGACGGGCTCGTGGGCCACGGGCTCTTCGAGTACTGGGCGCTGGGGCCGCACCCGACGTTCCCGGAGTGAGCCCGGAGTGAGCCCGGAATGAGCCCGCCTACTCCGCGGGCTTCTTGCAGATGATCTTGACGGTCTTGGCCGGGTCGCCCTCGGGCAGGGTCACGCCCTCGGTGTCCTCGGCCGGCAGGGCGGGCACCGCCTTCACGAAGTCCTCCGACGAGAGCTTCTCGGCCTCCTCCGGCGAGAGCTCCTTCACCTTGGAGAACTTCTCGATCTCCTCGGGCGAGAGCGGCTCGGCCTTCTTGACCGCCACGCCCCCGTCGGGCAGCCGCTCGACCTTCACCGCTCCGTCCGCGTCGAGGCGCTCCACCTTTCCGTCCGGCCCGACCAGCGTGCCCGGCTTGGCCGGCAGCGCCTGGGCCACCTCGACGGGCTTGCCGTCGGCCGTCATGCAGGTGACCTTCGCGCCCGCGGCCGGGGCGGGCTCGTCGGCCAGGGCGGAGCCCGCCATACCGGTGATGGCGAGCACGGCGACCGCACCGAGCACCGCGAGACGACGCTTGAACATGGATTCTCCTCACTGGGGACAACCGAACGACCCCGAGCATGGCCGCCCGTACCTGAAGTGATCCTGAAGAGCACCTAAATGATCTTCAGGTTGGCTTTAGGTGCCCTGAGGCACCCTGGACGGCGTGCGAGTGTTACTGGTGGAGGACGAGGAGCGGCTGGCCGACCTGGTCAAGGGCGGGCTGGCGGGCGAGGGCTTCGCGGTGGACGTGGCCCACGACGGGCGCGACGGCCTGTGGATGGCCACCGAGAACGCCTACGACGTGATCGTCCTGGACGTGATGCTGCCCAGGCTGAACGGGTACGCGGTCTGCGCCAGGCTGCGCGAGGCGGGCGACTGGACGCCGATCATGATGCTCACGGCCAAGGACGGCATCTACGACGAGGCCGAGGCCCTGGACAACGGGGCCGACGACTACCTGGCCAAACCCTTCTCGTACGTGGTGCTGCTGGCCAGGCTGCGCGCACTGGTACGGCGGGGCGGCCGCGAGCGGCCGGTGTCGATCAGCGTGGGCGACCTCGTGATCGACCCGGCGGGGCTGCGCTGCCGCAGGGGCGAGGCGGACATCCAGCTCACGCCGAAGGAGTTCGCGGTGCTGCACGCGCTCGCGCGCCGGCCCGGGGAGGTGGTCTCCAAGCAGGACCTGCTGGCCCAGGCGTGGGACTTCTCCTACGACGGCGACCCGAACATCGTCGAGGTCTACATCAGCGCGCTGCGCCGCAAGATCGACGTGCCGTTCGGCAGGACGACGCTGATGACGGTGCGCGGCGCCGGGTACCGGCTGGAGGCCGCATGAGCCGCTGGGAGTGGATGGTGGCCGGGCTGGCCTCCGTACGGGTGCGGGCGACCGTGGCGGCCACGCTCGTGGTGGCGCTGGCCCTGGGGCTGGCGGCGCTGATCCTGGTGCTGGCGCTGCGCGGCAGCCTGGTGAGCGTGGCCGACGCGGAGGCGACCAAGAAGGCCATGGCGGCGGTCCCGTACGCGCAGACGGTGGAGATCAAGCAGGCCGACGACCCCGAGTTCCAGCCGGTGACACCCCCCACGCCGGCGGAGACCGCCCCGCTCGTCAAGGGCAAGGCCGGCGAGGGCAGGGTCGCCGATGACAGGGTCGCCGGGGACAGGGTCGCGGAGGGCAAGGCCGGTGAGATCCGGCTGAGCGACGGCAAGGTGGAACGGGTCGCCGACCCCGACCTCCTGGTCACCAAGCAGAAGGCCGCCGCGGCCCTGGACTGGGCCGCCCCGGGCAAGTACGCGGTCGCCGGCGTCGAGGTGGTCACCGCGACCGGGCCCGCCATGCTCCTGGCCCGGGTCTCCCTGGACAGCGTGCAGCAGGCGTTGCAGACGCTGTACCAGGCGCTGCTGCCCGGCGTGCCGGCGCTGCTGCTCGTGGTGGCGGGGGTGACCTGGTTCTCGGTGGGCAGGGCGCTCGGCCCCGTGGCGGCGATCAGGGCCAAGGTGGCCGACATCACGGCCCGCGACCTGAACCAGCGGGTGCCCGTACCGCGCTCCAAGGACGAGATCGCCGCGCTGGCCACCACCGTGAACGGCACGCTCGACCGGCTGGAGACGGCCGTGGAGCGGCACAAGAGGTTCGTCGCCGACGCCGCGCACGAGCTGCGCAGCCCCATCGCGACCCTGCGGGCCCGGCTGGAGCTGGCCGAGCCCAGCGAGCTCACCGAGGAGGCCCTGGCCGACGTCGAGCGCCTGCAGTCGCTGGCGGCCGACCTGCTCATGCTGGCCAAGCTGGACGCCGGCGAGCCGCTGCGCGCGGCCGAGCTGGACCTGGGCCAGGTGGCCGCCGAGGCGGCGTTGCGGGCCAGGCGTCGGCCGGAGGTGCGGGTGGAGCTGGACATCGAGCCCGACGTGGTGATGACGGGGTCGAGGGCGCACCTGGACCGCCTGGTGACGAACCTGGCCGACAACGCCGTACGGCACGCCGCCTCGACCGTGCGGGTCCGCGTGGCCGCCGACGGCGGGCAGGCGGTGCTGGAGGTGCGCGACGACGGGCCGGGGATCCCGGCCGACCAGCGGGAGGCGGTGTTCGGCCGGTTCACCCGGCTGGACGAGGCGCGGGCCAGGGACGCGGGCGGCGCCGGGCTGGGGCTGCCGATCGCGCGGGACATCGCGCACCTGCACGAGGGGTCACTCGTGTACGGCGACCGCGGGTTCGTCGCGTGTTTCCCGCTGCGTGACGGGTAGCGCGTAGTTCGTGCTGCTCCTGGTGACGGTGAAGCCCGCCCGCTCGTACACGCCGACGGCGCCCGTCGGGTTGTCGAGGTCCACGCCCAGCGAGGTGCTGCTGTACCCCTGGCGGACGAAGGAGGCCAGCGCGTGAGCGATCAGCGCGCCGGCCACGCCCCTGCCGCGCCACTCCTTCAGCGTGCCGATGATCTGGATCCTGGCGTGACCTTCGTGGTTGGGGGCGTGGGGGGCGGCGTGGGTGATGAGCGTGCCCACCGCCCGGCCCTCCGCCAGGGCCAGGAACGAGGCCCGCGGCAGGAAGTTGTGCGTGCCGACGATGTGGCCGGCCCAGCTCTCCCTGGTGTGCGGCACGGAGCCCCAGTGGTCGCGGAACGACTCGTTGCGTACGTGCCGGGCCCCGTCGTCCAGCTCGGGGGTCCAGGTGGCGATGCTCACCCCTGCCGGGGTCCTGGCCGCGGGCAGGCCGTCCGCCAGGTCCCGCCGCATGGTGGCGAACCTGCGGACGGCGGTGAACCCCGCCTGCCCGGCCAGCGCGTTGGCGCCCGGGTCGCCGTCGTACGCGCCGAGATGGATCTCCGCGGGGACGCCGGGGAACGCCCGCTCGCTGAGCCCGCCCGCCGCGCCGGCGGCCCAGGCGACGATCCGCCGGCCGAACCCCTGCCTGCGATAGGCCGGGTGCACCCCGCCCCACAGGCGCAGGACGTGCACTCCGCCTTCCGCCGACTGCCTGACCGGCAGGTAGCCGAAGGCCGCGATCCGGTCGCCGTCCCTGGCCGCGAGCGTGCCCTCGGGCAGGTCGATCAGGTGGTGGGTGAGCTGCTCGCGCACGTCGTCCACGCTGTACCGCTCGTCGGCGCGGTCGGCGGCCTCCACGTCGGCCCAGAACCGGGCCAGCGCGGGAGCGTCGTCAAGTGTCAGTGGTCCCCACTCCATGGCGAAAGCCTAGGCGTCGAGCTGCATGAAGGCACGGGAGATCGCCAGCCGGGAGACGTCCTCCGGGTAGGGGAACGAGCGGATCACGTCGCGCAGCCCCTCCACGTGCGCCCGCTTGGCCAGGTCGGCCACCAGGGCCAGCTCGTCGTGCTGCGCCAGCACGTACGACCGGTCCACCACCGCGCCGTGCCCCGGCACGATCACCGGCTCGGGCATCCCGCCGAGCATCGCCGCCAGGGTGCCGGGCCAGTCGAGCGGGTACGAGTCGCCGAACGCCGGCGGCGCCCCCTCCTCCACCAGGTCCCCGGCGAACACCACCCCCGCGTCGGGCACGTGCGCCACCACGTCGTTGCTGCTGTGCCCGAGCCCGAAGTGCCGCAGGTGCACGATCCGCCCGCCGATGTCGAGGCTGGCCGCCACGGTGAACGTGTGGTCCGGCGGTACGATCGTCACCTCCTCCAGCTCCTCCCGCCGCTCCGGCCGCCGCTCGATCAGGGCGGCGCGCTGACTCTCCCCGTCGGCCTCGATCTCCTCGACGCACCTGGCGTGGCCCCAGATCTCGGCGGGCAGGAAGATCGCGTTGCCGAAGTAGTGGTCGAAGTGGGAGTGGCTGTTGACGACCGTCCAGGGGTAGGCGGTGATCGTACGGACCGCCTCGACGAGGTCCCGCGCCTCCCGGTGCGAGCTGCGGGTGTCGAGCACCAGGCAGTGCCCGTCACCCACGATCAGGCCCGTGTTGAGGTCGTACGACTGATGACGCCGGACGTATACCCGGTCGCCTACCTCCTGCCACTGCTCGTTCATGGCACCCGACTCTAACTTTTGAACCCGACTTTTAGGATCGTCGCATGGCATATGACTTCCAGGTCGTCATCGACTCGGTCGACCCGCACCCCCTGGCCGACTGGTGGGCCGACGCGCTCGGCTGGCAGGTGGAGGCGCAGGACGAGTCGTTCATCAGGGAGTTGATCGGGAAGGGTCACGCCTCCGAGGACGACACGACCACGCACAACGGCGCGCTGGTGTGGAAGGCGGGCGCGGCCATCAGGCATCCCGACGGCCTCGAACGTGCTCCG
Source organism: Nonomuraea rubra (assembly GCF_014207985.1). Lineage (NCBI taxonomy): Bacteria > Bacillati > Actinomycetota > Actinomycetes > Streptosporangiales > Streptosporangiaceae > Nonomuraea > Nonomuraea rubra. The sequence goes on from NZ_JACHMI010000001.1 coordinate 12,382,059, forward strand.
CGCGTGCTGTTCCAGCTCGTGCCCGAGCCCAAGTCGGTCAAGAACCGCTCGCACCTGGACATCCGGGTCGGCGCAGGCAACATCGAGGCGGAGGTCGCGCGGCTGACCGCCAGGGGCGCCAAGGAGCTGCACCGGGGACGCCAGGGGCCCAACTGGTGGGTCACGCTCGCCGACCCGGAGGGCAACGAGTTCTGCGTGTCCTGATCAGCCTCGCAGGTACGCCAGCACCGCCAGCACCCTGCGGTGCCCGTCGGCGGCGGGCGGCAGGTCGAGCTTGGTGAAGATGTTGGCGATGTGCTTGGCCACGGCCGCCTCGGTGACGTAGAGCTCCCTGGCGATCGACGCGTTCGTGCGGCCCTCGGCGATCAGGCCGAGCACCTGCTGCTCGCGCGGGGTGAGCCTGGTCAGCGGGTCGCGCCGCCGCCGCAGGAGCTGGCGCACCACCTCGGGGTCCACGACCGTGCCGCCGCCCGCCACGCGGTCGAGGGCGTCGACGAACTCGCGTACGTCACCGATGCGGTCCTTCAGCAGGTAGCCGACGCCCGCGCCGCCGCCGGACTCCAGCAGCTCGGCCGCGTACGTCTGCTCCACGTACTGGCTGAGCACCAGCACCGCCAGCTCCGGGTCGCGGGCGCGCAGCTCCACCGCGGCGCGCAGGCCCTCGTCGGCGAAGCCGGGCGGCATGCGCACGTCGGTCACCACGGCCTCGGGGCGGTGCTCGGCGACGGCCTCGACCAGGGCGGGCGCGTCGCCGACGGAGGCGACGACGGTGTGGCCGAAGCGTTCGAGCAGCCCGGCCAGGCCCTCCCTGAGCAGGACGGCGTCCTCGGCGATCACCACGCGCACGGTCTCTTCCCTTTCCTCGCGCTCAGCACGGGATCTCCGCCCGCAGCCGGGTCGGGCCACCGGGCGGGCTCGACAGGGACAGTCTCCCCTCGACCACGGCCAGCCGGTCCGCCAGGCCCGTCAGCCCTGTCCCCCTGCCCGGGTCGGCCCCGCCGACGCCGTCGTCGCGCACCTCGACGACGAGCGTGCCGCGCTCGATCCGGCCGGTGACGGCTCCCCTGGTGGCGCCGCTGTGCTTGGCGAGGTTCGCCAGGGCCTCGCTGACCACGTAGTACGCCGTCACCTCGACCGGGGCGGGCAGCCGGCCCGGCACGTCGACGTCCACGTCCACCGGCACGGGCGAGCGCCCTGCCACGTCCTGCACGGCCGCGGCCAGCCCCCGGTCGGTGAGCACCTGGGAGTGCACGCCCCTGATCAGCTCGCGCAGCTCGGCCAGCGCCTGCTTGGCCTCGTCGTGCGCCAGCCGGATCAGGCGGGCCGCCTCCGACCCTTCCGGCAGGTCCAGGCCGGCGATGCCGAGCGACATCGACAGCGAGACCAGCCGCTGCTGGGCGCCGTCGTGCAGGTCCCGCTCGATCCTGCGGCGCTCCATCTCGAACGCGTCCACCAGCCGCGCCCGCGACCGCAGCACCTCGGTGAGCTCGGACTGCGCCGGCGCCAGGATCGCGCGGGCCATCGCGCCGCGCGCGCCCGCCCAGGCGGTGATCGTGTACGCGGCGACGGGCAGCAGGAGCAGGCCCGCGACGGTGGACGCCACGCCGACGATCGGCGCCAGCTCGCCCTGGAGCACCGGGGACAGGGCCAGGACCAGCGGGCCGCCGATCGTGAACGCCAGCATGATCAGATCGATCCACCACAACACGAGCAGCGTCATGACCGCCAGCCCGGCCTCGCGCCAGCGCCGGTGCGGCGCGCCGGGCACGGGGACGACGTCCACCAGGCGCAGGCGCAGGCGCTCGTATGGGGCGATCAGCAGGCAGGCCAGGGCCAGGGCCGCCAGGCCCGCGACGACGCCCAGGGCCGGGCTGACGAGCGTGCCGCTCGCGGCGGCCGCCACGGCGAGCCCCGCGGCCACGCCGGGGACGGCGCTGGCCGCCAGGTACGCCGCGCCGCGCCACGGCCAGGCGGAGGCCAGGAACGGCAGCGGATGCCGGGTCAGGGCTTCGAGCGCGGTCCTGTTGAGCACCCTGTGACCGTATCGGCCGAGGTCAGGGGCACGCAGTAGTGCTAGGGATAGCTTCGCGCCGCGTCACGCGTACGGCCCGGTCCCGCCGGACACCGCCGGCGCGCCGACCTGGCTGCCCGCGGGCCTCCGGACGTAGGGCAGCACCCCGATCTGGAAGTCGTCCTCGTAGATGATCGTGCCGGGATCGGGCGAGCGTACGACGTCGTACGCGACCCCGTAACGGCGCAGCAGGTCCTCCAGCGGCGCGAGCGCGTCGATGAGGAAGGACGCGCCGGGCTTGAACCAGGGGACGGCGCGGATGGTGTTGCCGTCGGCGTAGAAGGGCGGGTACGGCAACCGCGCGATGAACCAGTCGTCCACCTTCGTGAACAGCTCGTCGTCCGCGGGGGCGAGCCGGCCGGCGGAGCGGAGATGGTGACAGGCGGCGAAGATGCCCACGGGCACGCCGAGCCGCCCGCAGTAGCGGACCTGGAACCGTACGAAGGGGCCGCTTTCGCCTTCGCGCAGGGGTTCGCGGCTTCCATGAGTCACATGGCTGGGTCTACCCCGTCGGACCGGCGGCCCCACGAAACGCCTACCTTGCGGACAGGCTTGTCGCACGCCGCGGTCAGGCGTTCGCGGTGCCCCGCCGGCCGAACTGGTCGGCCACGGCGTCGAACACGGGCACCGCCGCGCCCGGATCCGCGACCTGCGCCTTCGGCAGCCCGAGCTGCGGGTCGAAGCACTCGAACCCGGACTCGCGCTCCACCACCGACGCCACCTCGTACAGCAGGCCGACGACCTGCCTGGCCTCCTCGCCGTGGGTCCGGTAGGGCACGCTCATCTCCCAGCCGCCCTCCCAGTGGTTCACGGAGATGCCGGTGCCCTCGTGGTCCAGCTCCCAGTTCGGCGGGTACTCGACGATGCGCACCTCGCCGAGCAGGCCGCGGGCGCCGGCGACGATGCCGTCCCAGGCCCGCAGGTCGGGCTCCAGGGCACCGGGCGCCGCGTCCAGCGCGTCGTCCCAGGACTGGCCGGGGTCGCGGCGGTAGAAGTACAGGTCGTAGCTCATGGTGGACGAAGGCTACCGATCTTGGCCTCCCCGGCGGAAGTCCAGACCCTCGAACGTGCCCGACTCGCGCCAGCCGTCGATGAAGGCGAAGTACGCCATCGCCCCGTGCGGATGGCCGACGCCGAGCCAGCTCTTCCTGCCGGGGTCCTGGCCCTCGTTGTTGTAGTAGCCCGGCGTGCAGTCCTGGGAGCCCAGCAGGCGGCCGGCGCCCGACAGGAGGAACTCCACCCAGGCGTCCTCCGCCTCCTTGGTGGGCTCGACCTCCGCGTACCCGTGGTCGAGGGCGTGCCTGACGGTGACGGCGATGGTCCTGCCCGACTCGGTCAGGTTGTGCGGGATGTTGGAGATGAGGTTGGCGCCCTGCGTCGGCTGGACGAGGAAGGCGTTGGGGAAGCCGTGCACGTGCACGCCGTGCAGCGTGCGCATGCCGTCGGCCCAGTGCTCCGACAGCCGGACGCCGCCTCGGCCGGTCAGGTCGTAGCCGGCGCGGCGGTTGTAGTCGGTGCCGACCTCGAAGCCCGAGGCGTAGATGACGCAGTCCACCTCGTACTCCCGGCCCGCCACCACCACGCCCCGCTCCGTGATGCGCTCGACGCCCTTGCCGCCGGTGTCGACGAGGTGGGTGCCCGGCACGTTGAACGCCTGGAGGTACTCGTCGTGGAAGCAGGGGCGCTTGCAGAGCTGGCGGTACCAGGCCTTCAGGTGGCGCGCGGTCTCCGGGTCCTCGACGATGGTGTCCACCCGGGCGCGGATCTCCTCCATCTTCTCGAAGTCGGAGTCCTCGAAGGCGGCCAGCATGCTCTCCTGGGTGAGCTCCTCGGGCCGCAGGTGCGCGATCTTGGCGCGGAAGCGGCGGGAGATGTCGGTCCAGCCGTCCATGACCAGGTCCTCGTCGGCCGGGGCGCCGGTCTGGTTGGCGGTGAAGTTCTCCAGCCAGCGCTGCTGCCAGCCGGGCGTGGCGATCGTGGCGAACCAGTCGGCGTCGGTCGGCCGGTTGTCGCGCACGTCCACGGAGGACGGCGTGCGCTGGAAGACGTACAGCTCGGCGCAGGCCCTGGCCAGGTGCGGCACGCACTGCACGGCGGTGGCGCCGGTGCCGATGATGGCCACCCGCTTGTCGGCCAGCCGGTCCATCGGCGCGCCCGAGGGGTCGCCGCCCGTGTACGCGTAGTCCCAGCGGCTGGTGTGGAAGGCATGACCCTGGAAGTCGTCGATGCCCGGGATGCCGGGCAGCTTGGGCACGTGCAGCGGGCCGATGCCCATGGCGACGAACTGGGCGGTGAACGCGTCGCCCCGGTCGGTCCTGATCAGCCAGCGGGAGCGGGCCTCGTCCCAGGCCAGGTCCGTGACCTCGGTGTGGAAGAGGGCGTTGTCGTACAGGCTGTAGTGCTTGCCGATGCGGCGGCAGTGCTCCAGGATCTCGGGCGCGTGCGCGTACTTCTCGGTCGGCATGTGGCCGGTCTCTTCCAGCAGCGGCATGTACACGAACGAGGCCGTGTCGCACTGCGCGCCCGGGTAGCGGTTCCAGTACCAGGTGCCGCCGAAGTCGCCGCCCTTCTCCACGATGCGGACGTCCTCGACCCCGGCCTCCTTCAGCCGGGCGCCGGTGACGAGCCCGGCGAAGCCGCCGCCGATGAACGCGACCGTCACGTGGTCGGTCTTCGGGTCGCGCTCCATGCGCGGGGTGTACGGGTCGTCGAGGTAGTGGGCGAAGCGGCCGGTGAGCCGGAGGTACTGATCGTTGCCGTCGGGACGCAGCCGCTTGTCGCGTTCCTCGCGATATTTCCGGCGCAGGGCTTCCTTGTCGATGGTCATGGATGTCCTCCGCGGGAGGCGACGACGGATTGACGATCTGAATTCCAGAATGTCATTCGGTAATAGCGCCGACAAGGGGGCACACCTGCGGTATCCCCGCTCGATGACCGGGATGTCCACTATTGTGGGGGCCCGGACACACGAGGAAGCGGATCTGTCTTGGCCCATCGCGCACTGGTCATCGCCATGTTGCCAGCGATCGGGCTGCGGGTGCTCGCCGTGCTCGGCTTCCCGCCCGCGATCCTCTTCTACGGCGACTCCTTCGCCTTCCTCAAGGAGGAGCTGACCCCGGGGACCGCCCGCCCCTCCGGCTACTCCCTGCTGCTGGCGCTGCTGCGGCCCGCCCACAGCCTGACGCTGGTGACGGTCCTGCAGCACCTGCTGGTGCTCGGGCTCGCCGTGGCCCTGTACGCGCTGCTGCGCCGCCGCGGCCTGCCCGGCTGGGGCGCGGCGCTGCTGGTCACGCCGCTGCTCTACGACGAGTTCATGATCCTGCTCGAACACATGATCATGGCGGACGCCGTCTTCGTCGTGCTCGTCGCGGCGGCCATGGCGCTGATCGTCTGGCGCGTCACCCCGGCCACGGCCGCCGTGGGCGGAGTCCTGCTGGGCCTGGCCGGGATCACCAGGACCGTCGGCCTGCCGCTGCTGATCCTGACCGCCGCGTACCTGCTGATCCGGCGGTACGGCTGGCGCCCCCTGGTGGCGCTGCTGGTGGCCGGGGCGATCCCGCTCGGCGCGTACGCGACCTGGATGAAGGTGGAGAAGGGCAAGTTCGGCCTGACCGAGGCCGACGGGAACTTCCTGTGGTCCAGGACCATGAGCTTCGCCGACTGCGCGGTCATCAAGCCGCCGGAGCGGCTGGCAGTGCTCTGCCCGGACATGCCGGTCGAGCAGCGGCCGTACCCGCCGCACTGGTTGTGGGAGAGCTTCTCGCCGCTGCTCAAGGTGCCGGGGACGGCCAACAGGAACCAGCTCGCCGGCGAGTTCGCCAGGCAGGCCATCCTGGCCCAGCCGGGGGCGTACCTGGGGGCGGTGGTGACCGACCTCGGGCAGCTGCTGCGCTGGGAGCGCACGGGGGTGGACGAGAAGACGCCGTACAAGCTGCCCGCCGCCGAGCGGCCGATCAGCGAGTCGGTGCGCGGAGTGGCCGAGGCGTACGAGGCGGGGCCGGCGGCGACCCGGGTGGTGGAGCCGTACGCCGGGTGGCTGCGCGCCTACCAGCGCTTCGGCTACGTGCCGTTCCCGCTGCTCACGCTGGCCCTGGTCGGGACGCTGGCGGCGGCGCTGGTCAGGCGGCGCTGGGACGCGCTGCTGCCCGGGCTGGCCGCGCTCGCGCTGGTCGCCTCGCCGCCGTTCCTGGCGGCCTTCGACGTGCGGTACGTGATCCCGGCGATCCCGCTGATCTGCCTGGCGGCCGGGCTGACCCTGGCCAAGGGGGATCGGGCCGCGCCGGCGGCGGAGCGGGAAGCGGTCAAGGTCGCCTGAATGTTACGGTTCCCCGTAAGGTGACGCTTACAGGTGATGGGAAGCTATGACGGAGGCCGGGCCGACGGGTGACGACCTGGTCGAGATGCTCGCGGCACTGGCCAACCCGCTGCGGCTGCGCATCATCGCCCGGCTCGCGGCCGGGCGCGACTACGTGAGCCACCTGGCCCGCGAGATCGGCGTCAGCCGCCCGCTGCTGCACATGCACCTGCGCCGGCTGGAGGCCGCCGGGCTGATCGCCGGCAGCCTGGAGCTGTCGGACGACGGCAAGGCCATGAAGTACTACGAGGTCACGGACTTCAGCCTGCACCTGACCGCGTCGGCACTGGCCGAGGCGGCCAAGACTCTCACGAGTCCGGACCCCGAGGAGGGCTCCTGATGTCGTACACCTGGCCCGAGGTGATCTTCTTCCTCGGGGTGCTGATCCTCGTCACGTTTCTGATCAGTGTCTTCACCGTGGGCATGTTCGAGTCGCGCAAGTCCAGGCGGCAGGCCGATGCCGCCGAGGAGCTGCGGGGGCTCGTGGAGCGGTTCGAGGAGCTGGCCAGGAGCACGGTGGAGACGCAGGAGCGCATGGCCGCCGAACTGGCGGAGCTGCGCTCCCGTACGGAGTCGATCGAGCGGATCTTACGAACGGTGGAGTGACGCCCCGCGCGGGCCCCTCGCGCGGGCGCTGGCCCTCGCACGGCGCCCTCGCGCTCGCGTGGGCCCTGGTCCTGGCGTGGGCGTGGGCGTGGGCGCTGGTATGAACCTTGGTGTGGGCCTCCTTCGGGGGTTCTACGGGGTGGCGTGGGAGGGGTCGAAGCGGGTGACGAAGCGGCGTTGCCACGGGGTCTCGACCGCGTGCCTGTCGTAGTGCTCGCGCACGTAGGCCACCGCGCGGTCTCCGGGGACGCCGTCGAGCACGGCCAGGCAGGCCAGGGCGGTGCCGGTGCGGCCCTTGCCGCCGCCGCAGGCGACCTCGACGCGCTCGGAGGCGGCGCGGCTCCACGCCTCGCGCAGCGCCTCGGCCGTGGCCGCGCGGTCGGACGGGAGCCAGAAGTCGGGCCAGCGTAACCAGCGGTGCTCCCACTCGACCTCCGGCGGCTCCTTGCCCAGGAGGTAGAGGGCGAACGCGGGTCGCGGGCCCGCCGGGAGCGGGTGGCGCAGACCCCTCCCGCGGACCAGGCGGCCCGACGGCAGGCGCAGCACTCCCGCCGCTGCTGAATCCCAGGTCTCGGTCACGACGCCGAGCGTAACCAGCACACCCCCGGCCGGGACCGGGCTTCCGCTTTCGGCGGACCGGCTCCGCTGTCAGCGCAACGCGGACAGCAGCAGCTCCCGATGGCGCAGGACGAGAGCACGATCGGCCGCGGCCCAGGCGACGGCCGCCTCCACGTGACGTCGGCGGGCCGGCGAGACACCGGGGACGCGATCAGCCGCTTCGTCCTGACCGCGAGCCGACGAGACGTCGCGAGCGGCCGCTTCGGCGGGGCGGCCGGGCAGACCGGCGGCACGATCGGCCGCATCGGTGGAGCGGCCGGGCAGACCGGCGGCACGATCGGCCGCTTCGGCGGGGCGGCCGGGCAGACCGGCGGCACGATCGGCCGCTTCGGCGGGGCGGCGGGGTGGGGCGGGGGTGCGGTCGGTTGGTTCGGTGGGCCGCTGGGTGGGTGGGAGGTTCGGGGTGCGGGTGTACGGGGTCTCGGCGGCGATGACGCGCTCCTGGTTGCGGATCATCGCCGCCACCAGGGGCTCAGGCTCGACGTCGCCGTAGCCGTCGCGCAGCTCGCGCAGGTGCCGTGCCTGGTCGGCGATCGGGACCTGGCCCTGGGCCTGGACGCACCAGGTCCACGCCAAATAGCCGAGGTCGTCGAGGCCCAGGTAGCGCGGCGCGTACGGGTAACCGGCCGACTCGAGATGGACCAGGACCAGGGCGGCGAAGGCGGAGCCCGGGTCGCGGGAGCGCCGGACCGTGTCACCGACCCGTACGACCTGTTCCGCGCGGTTCCCGCCCGCGAGAGGCTCCTCGGTCATGTTCCCATGATGCCGGTCAGCCAGCCGCCGGCCAGCTCGGTGACGAGGGCGCCGCCCCGGTCGGTCAGGTGGACGTGGTCCACGAGCAGCTCGCGGCCCCCCGCTCGGGCGATCTCGTCCCAGGTACGGCTGAGCAGGTAGTGCTGGGCGGCGACGGCGAAGGCGAGCGGGAAGCTGAAGCCGTACGGCGTCCGGGTGCCGTGCCGGAGGATGTCCGCCATGCGCTCGTGCAGGGCCAGGTAGTCGGAGCCCGTCCGGGCGGCGAGGTCGCGGATGGCGGCGTTGTAGCCGGTGAGGGTGCGGTTGATCGGGGCGTTCAGGTCCTCGCCGAGCGGGGGCAGGGACATGAGGGCGACGCGGGCGCCGGTGCCGCCCTTGACGCGGTCCACGATCGCGCGAAGGTTGGCGCGGTACTCGTCCAGGGGGACGCCGTTGCGTACGTCGTTGGTGCCGATGAGGAGCGTCACCGCAGCAGGGCGGCAGGCCACGATGTCGGTGTCGACGCGGTTGAGCAGGTCGGCGGTGGTGTCGCCGTTGTTGCCCGCGTTGACGAACTCGTACGTGGGAAACGAGGCGCGCAGCGAGGCCACCCAGTCGGCGCCGAGCGAGCCCTGCGTCATGCTGGCCCCGGCCGCGACGACGCGCGGCCCGGTGGCCGGCGTCGCGCAGGCGTCGGCGGGCGGGTGGTCCGCCGGGCGGAGGAACGTGAGGTAGGCGACGGTCCCGGCGGCGCAGAGCGCGGCGGCGAGCAGCAGGCTGATGGTGATGACGATGGGTCTCTTCATCTAGACTCCTGGTTGGTAAACACTCACTAACCGAGATCGGAGGCTAGTGAGTGTTTACTAACCACGTCAACTCCGGCCGAGAGGCGACCATGAGCACCAGAGACGTGATCCTCGACGCGGCGGCCGAGGTCATGGCCGAGCGCGGCCTGGCCAACGTGACCACGCGCCAGATCGCACGGGCCGCCGGCCTCACCGAGGCGGCCCTGTACAAGCACTTCGCCGGCAAGGCCGACCTGATGGTGGCCGTGATGCGGGAGCGTTCGCCCGACTTCTCCCCGCTCGCGGGGGCGCTGCGCGGCGGAGGCGGCCTGGCGGACGCTCTCACCGCCGTGGCCGGGGCGGCCATCGAGCTGTACCGGGCCGGGTTCCCCATGTTCGCCTCGGTGTTCGCCGACCCGGCCACCCTGGCCGCGCACACGGAGGAGCTACGCCAGGAGGGCGCCGGGCCGCACAGGGCGAACGAGGCGCTGGCCGCCTACCTGCGCGCCGAGCAGCGGGCGGGCCGGGTGCGGGCCGGGGCGGACGTGCGGGCGGCGGCGGGGCTGCTGCTCGGAGCCTGCTTCCAGTACGCGTTCCTGGGCCACATGTGGGAGGCCGGGTTCCGGGACGACGAGGAGGCGGTGGCCGCGTTCGTCGGCACGGTGCTCGAATCGCTCACGCCCACGCCGCCACCGTGTCCGCCGCCCAGCGCCTGACGCGCTCCTCGTACCCCTCGGCCGGGAAGGTGCCGTCCAGGGCGACGTCCGTGATCGTCGTGGCGTACCCGGACGGCGGCGTGGCGTCCGCCGGGAAGGGCGGCGCGCCGGGGAAGTCGTCCGCGCCGGGCGTGTGGCCGCCGTGGCGGTGGGAGTTGAGCCGGCGGGCGCGCCGGGTCATGGAGGTGAGGGCGGCGAGCCCGTCGCTCAGGTAGACGTGCAGCAGCGCCCACTGGGCCGGCGCGGCCGAGCCGGGGACGCGGGACGGGTGCTGCAGGTAGTAGCAGGACACCGAGACGGCGTGCACGGGCGCCCACGGCGGCCGCATCGAGTAGTCCAGCGTCAGCAGCTCGTGGAACAGCTCCTCGCAGGGCCGCGGATCGTCGGGAGCGCCGCACTCCGGGCACCGGGACATCGGGTCCTCCTCGCTTCGCCCAGCGGTCGGGCACGGTATCAGGCGCGCGCTCAGGCCCTCACCTGCTTTTCTCAGAAGAACGTCACCGAGCGGTCGCTCAGCCGGTGCCTGTGCACCCACCACAACACCGCCTGGGCCGCGACCAGGAACGGCACGATCGGCAGCGCCACCATCGCGAGCTGGTCGATCGTGCTCGCCCCCGCCACCCCTTCGAGCAACCGCCCGGCCGTCAGCGCCCCGGCGGTCAGCGGCAGGCAGGCTGCGGCGAGCGCCGTCCCCGCGAAGGCCACACCGTCGCGCCCCTTCCTGAAGGCCGGCCAGGCCACGGCGACGGCGGCCGGACCGGCGAGACCGGGAGCGAGGGCGAGGGGCGCGAAGCCGGACGCGGAGGCGAGCGGAGCCGCGGCGAGGAGCACCACCAGGAGCACCAGCACGACGGGCGCCAGCCGCCCGCCCGCCTGCCTGGCCCGCTCACGCAGCTCCCCGGTCGCGCGCAGCGCCAGGAACGCCGTGCCGTGCAGGCCGAACAGCGCCACCGTGGCCAGCGCGGCGAGCAGCGCGTACGGGTTCAGCCACCAGAGCACCCCGCCCCCCGGCTCCTGGACGGCGTTGCCGAGGAAGAGCCCGGCCGCCGCGGCGAAGACCGCACTGGCGACCGCCTGAGCCGTCTCCCACCGCCGCTGCCAGCCCGGCTCCGGCCTGCGCGCGCGGAACCACATCCCCAGATCCCGGACGAACCACGCGGCGACCATCACCACGATCACCGGGTACAGCGCGGTGAACAGCGCCGCCTCGGCTCCGGGGAACGTCACCGCCAGCACCCCGGCGAAGGCGATCAGCCAGACCTCCCCGGCCAGGAAGAACGGCCCGATGGCGGCCACCACGCGGCGCCTGCCCCGGGCGTCGCCGCGCAGCACGGCCAGGAACATGCCCGCGCCGAGCGCGAACCCGTCGAGCGCGTACCAGCCGGACAGCAACAAACCGACGACGAGCAACCAGACGATCTCCATCAGCGCCCCCTGACCGGTTCCGCGTCCCCCAGGACGCCGCCGAGCACCAGCGATTCCGGCCCGCGCCGCGCGATCCTGGCGATCAGCAGGTAGCCGGCGACGACCAGCGTCACGTACAGCGTCGTGAAGATCACCAGGGAGGCCAGCACGCCCGCGGTGCTGACGTCCGAGACGGCCCGGCTCGTGGGCAGGACGTCGTAGATCACCCAGGGCTGCCGCCCGATCTCGCGGACCGTCCAGCCGAGGATCACCGTCAGGAAAGGCAGCGGGATCGTCCAGACCCCGACCCCGAGCAGGAACCGCCGCCGCTCGATCCGCCCCTGGCCGAGCAGCACGATGGGGACGAGCGCGAAGAGCACGTACAGGTAGGCGACCGACAACATCACCGTGAGCGCGATGGGCACCCACGCGGGCGCCAGGTAGTCGCCGGGGCCGTGCTCGGCGGCCATCCGCTCCGCGACGCGCAGGGCCTCCGCGCCGCTCCCCAGCTTGGTCGGCTGGTTGCGCACCACCCACAACACCGACGCATCGCCGAAGCCGATGGTGAAGAAGGTGGCGACGTACCCGACGGTGAGGCCGAGGCGCAGGGAGAGGCGGAAGAAGGGCACCTCGCCGGTACCCCGGCGGAAGTGCCAGGCGCTGACCCCGGCCATGAAGAAGCCGCCGACCATGAGCGCGGCGGGCAGGATGTGCCCCACGGCGAGGAGCGCGGCGGGGTTGGTGAACACCGCGCCGAGGTCCACCACGCGCAGCGCGTCGCCGGCCCGCTCGAAGCCCACCGGGTTCTGCAGGAACCCGTTCGCGACCACGATGAGGTACGCCGAGCCGATCGCCGCGAGCGTCACGACGTAGAAGGTCAGCAGGTGCGCCACCTTCGGCAGCCGGCCCCAGCCGAAGATCCAGAGCCCGAGGAACGTCGACTCGACGAAGAAGGCGTAGAGCGTCTCCATCGCCATGGGTGCGCCGAAGAGCTCACCGGCGAAGTGCGTCAGCCCGCTCCAGTTGAGGGCGAACTGGAACTCCAGCAGCAGGCCGGAGATGATGCCCAGGCCGTAGTTGACGACGTAGATCTGCCCCCAGAACTTCGTCAGCCGCTCGTGCAGCGGGTTGCCCCTGACGACCCAGAGCGTCTGCAGGAGCGCGATCAGCGGGGCGAGGCCGAGCGTCAGGGCGACGAAGAGGAAGTGCAGGCTCGTCGTGATCCCGAACTCGAGCCGGGCCAGGTCGAGCGCGTTCACGACTCAGCGCCCGGACCGCCGGAAGAGCCCGAACTCGACCAGGAGCCCCAGGGCGGCGCCTCCGGCGAAGGCGATGAGCTCGTCCACCCCGAGGCTGGTGTCCCGGGTCATCAGCAGGGTGACCAGCACGTTCCCGAGCACGATTCCCGCGATGACGAGGACGACGAGCCGCACCGTCCGCCCGGCGGATCCTCTGACCTGTTCCATGTGGGTCTCCTTCATCGGTGTAGGCACACTACACGTAGGCAGCCTACATATTGGAGGACCGGGCCGCTAATCCTTGATGCGCTTCATGGTGAGATGGGAGTCCACGCGGGAGACCGCCGGCAGCGGCAGGATCTGCTGGCTGAGGAACTTCTCGTAGGCGAACTGGTCGGCCACCGCCACGCGCATGTAGTAGTCGGGCCGCCCGAACATCCGCCGGAACTCCAGCACCTCCTCCAGCGCCGCCACCCGCGACTCGAACTCCTCCACGGTCTGCAGGTCGTTGACCGCGATCTCCACCGACACGACCACCTCCAGCGAGCGCCCCATGGCCTCCGGGGAAATCTGCGCCCGGTACCCGGCGATCACCCCGGCCTCCTCCAGCCGCTTGACCCGGCGCAGGCACGGCGGCGGCGTCAACCCCACCCGGCGGGCCAGCTCCACGTTCGACATCCGGCCATCCTGGGCCAGTTGGAACAAAATTTCACGATCAACGTGATCGAGGATAATTCCATTACCCATCTGCCCGATTTCTCCTAACGTGTGAAACCATATTATGCGACATACGCACTAAAATTACTTTTCATGCGTACGCGGGATTTCAGGGCGGCTGCGGCCGACACCGCCTCGGTGGGGCTGAGCCTGTTCCCCCTCGGGGTCAGCTTCGGCGTGCTGGTGGTGCACGCCGGGCTGGACTGGTGGTGGGCGACGGTGTTCACAGCCGTGATCTACGCGGGGTCGCTGGAGTTCCTGCTGCTCGGGCTGGTCGCCGCCGCGACGCCGCTGGGGCAGGTCGCGGTCACGGCGCTGCTGGTGAACATGCGGCACGTCTTCTACGCCCTGTCCTTCCCGCTGCGCCAGGTCCGCCCGCTCGGCCGCGTCTACGCGACCTTCGCGCTCACCGACGAGGCGTACGCGCTGACCGCCGGCGGGCGCGCCCGTGGCTGGAGCGGCGCGCGCATCCTGTGGATGCAGGCGCTCTGCCAGGCCTACTGGGTCGGCGGCGCCACCGCCGGAGCGCTCGCCGGCGCCCTGGTCCCGGTCACCCTGCACGGGCTGGACTTCGCGCTGACCGCCCTGTTCGTGGTGCTGACGATCGACGCCTGGCGGGACCGGCGCGACCTGCCGACGCCGCTGCTGGCCGCGGCGAGCTTCGCCGCCGCCGCCCTCCTGACGCCCGGCCAGTTGCTCCCGGTCGCGATGGGCCTGTTCACCGCCGGCCTGCTCATCCGGTACGCCCTGCGCCACCGGCGCCCGATCACCCCCGCCGCCCCGACACCGGCACCGTCGCCTTCGTCACCCGCGGCACTCCCGGCATCCCCGTCGCCTGTGGCGGCCTCGATCTCGGGCCTGGGCCCGGAAAGGTAGCACCACCGTGCCCACCCCGCTCTACCTGACCGCCGTCGTGGCCGTCAGCACCGCGATCACGTGGGGCCTGCGTGCCCTGCCGTTCGCCGTGCTGGGCCCGCTGCGCCGCTCGTCCGTCCTGCAGTTCCTGGCCGTGCAGATGCCCACCGGCATCATGCTGATCCTGGCCCTCTACACCCTGCGCGACCTGCGCCCCACGCCCTGGACCGCCGTGGTGCCCGCCGTCCTGGCCCTGGCCGTCGCGGTCGGGCTGCACCTGAAGACCCGCAACGCGGTGATCAGCGTCCTGGGCGCGACCGCCGTGCACGTCGTGCTGTCGACGTTCTGGCACGCCGGCTGACCGCTACGCGCGCTCCAGCTCCGCGCGCGGGAACGGCGTCCGCCTGCTCTCGCCGACCAGCCGCTCGGCGAACTCGGCGAAGACGAGAGCGGTCGCGGCGTGCCGATCGACGAGCCCGGCGAGGGCCTCGGGGAGCTGATCGCGCCGGCCGCCCGCCATCCATTCACGCAGGAACCGGATGTGCTCCCGCCTGTCCCGCGTGCCGCCCGGCAGGTGGTGGCGCAGGAGGTGACTGGTGGTGTAGTACCGGTCGTAGGAGAGGTGATCGTCGAGGAAGCGGGACTCCTCGGCCGACAGCGTGAAGCGCCTGCTCAGCGCCAGCCCCAGATCGGCGAAGTAGATCTCGCGGCCGTCGGTGAGCAGGTTCATGAAATGGGCGTCGAAGTGCACGAACCCCTGCGAGCTCAGGAAGCCGGTGCCGCGGGCGAGCGCCTGCTCGGCCCACGCGTACGGCTCGCCCTCCCGATGCTCCGACAACCACGACGCCAGCGTCCCCGGCAGGTGCTCCAGGAACAGGACCAGGCTGCGCGAGGAGGCCGCGATGGCCTCCAGGCGCCCGCGCACGGCGGCGGAGCCCTCCCAGTGCGCCACGGCCCCGTCGATGCCGCCGAACTCGTCGGCGAACCCATCGGGAGCGGCATCGGGGATCACCCGCCAGTGGCACAGGATGGGGAACCCGGCGAAGGCGCCGGTCAGCACCCAGTTCGTCGTCATGACGTGGGCCGCCAGCTCCCGCCACGCGCCGAAGCCGGCCGAGCCGACGCCGTACTGGTAGAAGGTCGGCAGGCCGAAGACGTTGGCCGTCGAGCGTACGTGCTCCGGGCGGCACTCCAGGTCGGTCAGCGGAACGCGCTTGACGAACACGCGGGCCCCGGCCACCTCCAGCTCCGCCGACCGCCCGCCGATGCCCGCCCCCAGCGGCTCGGCCCCCGCGACGAGCCCGGCCACCTCCCGGTCGCTCAGCATGGCCAGCGCGGTGGACACCGCCTCGTAGGCGGACAGGCGACCCGGATCGGCGGAAGGCATGGGCTGTCGGCTCCCGGGGGACGTGGCGGAACGTCCGCTCACTCTCGCACACGTACGGATCGGCCACGTACGGAGCGGCCACGTACGGAGCGGCCACGTACGGAGCGGCCGTTCCGTCAAGCGCGGCCGGGCGGAAGGTAAAAACCTGACCCGGCACAAAACTGGGACGGTTCGTTATCTTGTATCAATCGTGTTTAGGACGGTAGCTTGTGACACCATGACCGCACCCAGGACTCCGACCACCGCCGAGGAGTTGCGCGGCGCCGGACTGCGGGTGACCGCCGCCCGGGTCGCGCTGCTCGACACCGTCCGGCACGGCGACCACCTCGACGTCGAGGCGATCGCCTCCGGGGTGCGCGACCGTGTGGGTCATGTCTCCCTGCAAGCCGTGTACGAAGCCCTCCACGCGCTCACCGCGGCGGGCCTCGTACGGCGGATCGAACCGGCCGGCAGCCCGGCCCGGTACGAAGGGCGCGTAGGGGACAACCACCACCACATCGTGTGCCGGTCGTGCGGCGCGGTCGCCGACGTCGACTGTGCGGTCGGTCATGCCCCGTGCCTGCATGCCGCCGACGACCACGGCTTCACCATCGACGAGGCCGAGGTCATCTACTGGGGCCGGTGCCCCGACTGCTCCACCAACCGCACTGCGTGAGCTGCTGAACCCTAGTCCTGGAAGGATTCCCATGACCGAGAACCATGACGCGATCGTCACGGACCCGAAGGCGGACGGCGAAGCCGCCGGCTGCCCGGTCGCGCACACGCGCGCTGCCCACCCGACCCAGGGTGGCGGCAACCGTCAGTGGTGGCCGGAGCGGCTCAACCTGAGGATCCTCGCCAAGAACCCCGCCATCGCCCGTCCCTACGGCGACGACTTCGACTACCGCGAGGCGTTCCTCGCCCTCGACCTGCCCGCCGTCAAGCGCGACATCGCCGAGGTGCTGACCACCTCCCAGGACTGGTGGCCGGCCGACTTCGGGCACTACGGCCCGCTGATCATCCGGATGGCCTGGCACAGCGCCGGCACGTACCGGATCAGCGACGGCCGCGGCGGCGCCGGCGCCGGCCAGCAGCGCTTCGCGCCGCTGAACAGCTGGCCCGACAACGCCAACCTCGACAAGGCCCGCCGCCTGCTGTGGCCGGTCAAGAAGAAGTACGGCCGCAACCTCTCCTGGGCCGACCTCCTGATCCTCGCCGGCAACGTGGCGCTGGAGACGATGGGCTTCGAGACGTTCGGCTTCGCCGGCGGCCGCGAGGACGTCTGGGAGGCCGAGGAGGACGTCTACTGGGGCCCCGAGACCACGTGGCTCGGCGACGAGCGCTACACGGGCGACCGCGAGCTGGAGAACCCGCTGGGCGCCGTCCAGATGGGCCTCATCTACGTCAACCCCGAGGGCCCGAACGGCAACCCCGACCCGCTCGCCGCGGCCAGGGACATCCGCGAGACGTTCCGCCGCATGGCCATGAACGACGAGGAGACCGTCGCCCTCATCGCGGGCGGTCACACGTTCGGCAAGACCCACGGCGCGGGCCCCGCCGACCACGTCGGCGCCGACCCCGAGGCCGCCACCCTGGCGGAGCAGGGCCTGGGCTGGAGCAGCACGTACGGCACCGGCAAGGGCGGCGACGCGATCACCAGCGGCCTCGAGGGCATCTGGACCAACACCCCGATCACCTGGGACAACAGCTTCTTCGAGATCCTCTACGGGTACGAGTGGGAGCTGTTCCAGAGCCCCGCGGGCGCCCACCAGTGGCGGCCGAAGGACGGCGCCGGTGAGGGCACCGTCCCCGACGCCCACGACCCGTCCAAGCGCCACGCGCCGACGATGCTCACGACCGACCTCTCGCTGCGCGTCGACCCGATCTACGACCAGATCTCGCGCCGCTTCCGCGACAACCCGCAGGAGTTCGCGGACGCGTTCGCCAAGGCCTGGTACAAGCTGACGCACCGCGACATGGGCCCGATCGTGCGCTACCTCGGCCCCGAGGTCCCGTCCGAGGTGCTGCTCTGGCAGGACCCGTTGCCCGCGCGCACGTACGAGCTCATCGACGCCGACGACATCGCCGCGCTCAAGGGCCAGATCCTGGCCTCGGGCCTGCCGGTGTCGCAGCTCGTGTCCACGGCGTGGGCGTCCGCCTCGTCCTACCGCAACAGCGACAAGCGCGGCGGCGCCAACGGCGCCCGCGTCCGCCTGCAGCCGCAGATCGGCTGGGAGGTCAACGACCCCGACCGCCTCGCCACCGCGCTCGGCACCCTCGAGGGCATCCAGAAGGCCTTCAACGGCGCCCAGACCGGCGGCAAGCAGGTCTCGCTGGCCGACCTGATCGTGCTCGCCGGCGGCGTGGCGGTGGAGAAGGCGGCCAAGGACGCCGGCTTCGAGATCGAGGTGCCGTTCACGCCGGGCCGCGTGGACGCCACGCAGGAGCAGACGGACGTCGAGTCGTTCGCCGCGCTCGAGCCGACCGCCGACGGCTTCCGCAACTACCTCGGCAAGGGCAACCGCCTTCCGGCCGAGTTCCTGCTGCTGGACAGGGCGAACCTGCTGAACCTGTCCGCGCCCGAGATGACCGTCCTCGTCGGCGGCCTGCGCGTCCTCGGCGCGAACCACCAGCAGACGCAGCACGGCGTCTTCACCACGACCCCCGGTGTCCTCACCAACGACTTCTTCGTCAACCTGCTCGACCTGGGCACGACGTGGAAGGCGACGTCCGAGGACCAGAGCGCGTTCGAGGGCCGCGACGCCGACACGGGCGAGCTCAAGTGGACCGGCACCCGGGCGGACCTGGTGTTCGGCTCGAACTCCGAGCTGCGGGCGCTGGCCGAGGTGTACGCGAGCGACGACGCCAAGGAGAAGTTCGTGAAGGACTTCGTCGCGGCGTGGGCCAAGGTCATGAACTCCGACCGGTTCGACCTGGTCTGACCGTGATGCGTGGGGCGGGTTCGGTCGGGGAACCCGCGTGACGTAGAGGGTGGTGCTGTGCGAGCGGGCGACGTCATGCCCATTCGCACAGCGCCGTCTTCCCGGTCAGTTGGACCAGATGTAACCGTTGGTGGAGACCGGGCCACCGCCCGGCGAACCGTCGTCGGCATGAGACGGGCCCGCCAGCACGACACCCGCGCCGATGATCGCCATCACGACGACAATGATCCTTGCCCTGATCTTCGAAGTCACGAACGCCTCCGATCATGGAGGCCCGGACGATCCTGATCTCGTCCCGGCCAGGCGGGGACAATCGTACGTACGCGATCTGGTCCCGGCAACGCACGTCGTTCCGTCGACCTGCGATGGCCCGACCGGACCATCCTGAGCAGGTCTTCTCCCGCCCGCGGTCGCGCAGGAGCGGCTCGCCGTCGCGGCGCTCACGCGCTCAGGGCGGTTGTGGCGGTGAGGCCCTCGTGGTCGCGGCCCTCCGCGATCAGCGCCTCGATCCTGGCCGCCACCGCCGGCAGCCCACCGTCACCGAGACCCTGGCCGGCCCGCAGCCCGATGAGGTGGCGGATGACCGTGAGGTGCTCGGGGAGCGTGGCCGGCCCCGCCGGGTAGTCGGCCCGCGCCACCTCGGACGCCGTGGCGGAAGCCCCGTCGACCACATGGGCGAGCTGCTCGACCGCGGTGCCGGCGAACTCGCCGACGTCGATGCCCGCCTCCCGCACGGTGTCGAGGGCCCGCAACAGCCCGAGCTGGGCGTCGTACCAGAGGCCGAACAGGGCGAGATCCCAGATCGCGGCCGCTTCCGGCGCGTCTCCGACGAAGCGGGTCGTGCTCAGCAGCCCGAGGGTCGCCTGGTGCCGCTCGAACGCCGTCCGGGAGCCGCTGTACAGGATGCTCGCCGCGGCGGTCCCGATCGTCTCGGGTGAGGCCTGGATGCCCGCGTCGAGATAGGACGCCCCCAGCGCCTCGACCCGCTGAGCCGCTCGCCGCGCGTCATCACCGGTCCCGGTGCTCATGGCGACGATCGTCCGCCCGGACAGGTCCCCGTCGAGCTCGGCGAGGACCTGCCGCACGGCAGTGTGGTCGGTGAGAGTGAGCAGGATCAGCCCGGCGGACGACACCGCCTCCCTGACGGATCCCGCCGGCACCGCCCCCGCGTCCACCAACCCGGCGGAACGGCTCGCGGTGCGGTTCCACACCACCACGTCATGACCACCGGCGAGCAGCCGGCGCACCACCGCGCCGCCGACGGCACCGGTGCCGATCACCGCCACCTGATCCGCAGAACTCTTGATTTCCGTCATGGCGCCGATCGTCCGACATAAACCTAACTTGAGGTCAAGCCGGTCGAGTCAGTTGGACCAGGTGAACCCGTTCGTGGAGACCGGGCTTCCGCCCGACGACGCGCCGTCAGCATGAGACGGGCCGGCCAGCACGATCCCCGCTCCGATCATCGCCAGCGCGACGACGACTATTCTCGCCCTGATCTTCACGATCGCCTCCGATCATCCTTGTCTCACCCGGGCTGGGCGGAACAATCGTACGTAGGTGATCTGAGGCCGACAATGCACCACGAATGAGGCGGCCGGGCCGGCAGGGTGCCGATGCCGCTCGGTGGCTACTCTGGCGGGGACGGTCTTCGGCATCGCACCGCACCTCCCCGCACGGGTACGGCTTGGCCCGCCAATCCGTAGGCGATCGGGCACGGCGCCGGGAGTGCTGGACAGCACCGAAGACCGTAACGGGTGGGCGGGCGGGCTAGTCGTCCTCGGAGAAGACGACCTCGCGGCGCTTGCGGATCGCCGGGAGGACGGCCACCACCAGGGCGGCCACCGTCAGCAGCAACAGGACGGCGGAGATGGGGCGGGTGACGAAGACCGTGGCGTCACCGCGAGAGATGATCATCGCTCGCCGCAGGTTCTCCTCCAGCAGGGGGCCGAGGACGAAGCCGAGCAGCAGGGGCGCGGGTTCGCAGCCGCACTTGATCAGGATGTACCCGAGGAGGCCGAAGAAGACGATCGCGTAGACGTCGAACGCGTTGAACGACAGCGAGTACGTGCCGATCGCCGCGAACAGGATGATCATCGGGAACAGCACCTGGTACGGGATGTGCAGCATGCGTACCCAGATGCCGATCAGCGGCAGGTTCAGCAGCACGAGCAGCACGTTGCCGATCCACATGGACGCGATCAGGCCCCAGAACAGCTCCGGCTCGTCGGTGAGGACGTTCGGCCCTGGGGTGATGCCGTGGACGATGAACGCGCCGACCATCAGCGCCATCACCGGGTGGGCGGGCAGGCCCAGGGTGAGCAGCGGGATGAACGAGGTCTGGGCGGCGGCGTTGTTGGCGGACTCGGGGCCGGCGACGCCCTCGATCGCGCCGTGCCCGAACTCCTGCCGCCGCTTGGAGATGCGCTTCTCCACCGCGTACGAGGTGAACGAGGCCAGCACGTGGCCGCCGCCGGGCAGGACGCCGAGTGCGGAGCCGAGTCCGGTGCCCCGCAGGATGGGGCCGACGATCCTGCGCCGGTCCTCGCGGGTCGGCCAGAGGTTCTTCACCCGGCTGACGATCATCGTGCGGGTCTGCTCGTTCTCCAGGTTGCGCAGGATCTCGGCCACGCCGAACATGCCGACGGCGACCGACACGAAGTCGATGCCGCCGTACAGCTCGCGCTGCTCGAAGACGAACCTGGGCGTACCGGTGTAGATGTCCTGGCCGACCGTGCCGAGCAGGACGCCTAGCCCGATCATGGCCAGGGCCTTGAGCGCCGAGCCGCGCGCCAGCGCGATCGACACGATCAGGCCGAGCAGCACCAGCGAGAAGTAGTCGGCCGCGCCGAACTGCAGCGCGACCCTGGCCAGCGGCGGGGCCGCGACGGCCAGCACGACGGTGGCGATCGTTCCGGCGATGAAGGAGCCGACGGCGGCGGTGGCCAGCGCCGCGCCGGCCCTGCCCTGCTTGGCCATCTCGTGGCCGTCGAGTGCGGTGACCGCGGCCGACGACTCGCCGGGCAGGTTGATCAGGATGGCGGTCGTGGAGCCGCCGTACTGGGCGCCGTAGTAGATGCCGGCCAGCATGATCAGCGCCGTGACCGGCTCGAAGCTGAACGTGATCGGCAGCAGCATCGCCACCGTGGCCGTCGGCCCGATGCCGGGCAGCACGCCGACCGCCGTGCCGAGCAGCACTCCCACGAAGCAGTACAGGATGTTCTGGACGAGGAGGGCGGTCGAGAAGCCCAGCGCGAGGTTGTCGAGAAGTTCCATGCCCTCTCAATCCGGATGCCGTGTCAGAACCCCAGCCACGGGCCCACGAGCGGGATCCGCAGCTGGAGTCCGACGACGAAGATGAGCGTGGCGGCCACGGTGAGCCCGGCCGCCACGGCCAGGGCCATGAGCGGGCGGACGCGCGTGCTGGCCAGCGTCGTGAGCAGGGCGGTCACCGCCGACGTCGGTACGAACCCGAGCCCCCGTACGGTGAACCCGAAGAACAGCAGCGCGAGCACGACGACGGCGACCGCCCGCCAGGGGACCGGCCCGAACGCCGCCACCTCGCCCGCGACCAGCCCCTTGACGACGATCGCCAGCCCCAGGGCGGCCACGACCGCGCCGACCAGCAGCGGGAAGGCGCCGGGGCCCATCCGCAGCGGGGTGCCCAGCTCGTAGCCGAGCGACCCCGCCGCGAACGCGCCCCCGATTAGGACGAAGACGCCTCCGGCGAGGACGTCGGGGAAGGATCGGCGGTGCTTCACCTCAGGAGGCCTTGACCCCGGCGTCGGCGATCACCTTGCCCCAGGTGCCGATCTGCTCCTGGAGCTTGGCGCGGTGCGCCTCGGGCGTCGCGCTCTCGGCCGGGACCGGCGCGGTGCCGAGCTTGGCCATCTGGTCGATCACCTTCTGGTCGGCCAGCGCCACCTTCAGCGCCTCGGTCAGCTTCTGGACGACGTCCGGCGGCGTGGCCTTCGGGACGTACAGGCCGTGCCAGACGCTGACCTGGAGCTGGGGCAGGCCGGCCTCGGTCGTGGTGGGCAGGTCGGGCAGGCTCTTGACCCGCTCCGGCGTGGTCACCGCGTACGCCTTGACCTCGCCCGCGCTGATCTGGCCGCTGGTGTTGGTCGTCTGGTCGCACATGAAGTCGACCTGGCCGCCGACGAGGTCGGTCAGCGCGGGGCCGGTGCCCTCGTACGGGACCTCCTGTACCTTGACGCCGGCCGCGGTCTGGAACAGCAGGCCGCACAGGTGGGACGCGGCGCCGATGCCGGCGTTGGCCAGGGTGACCTTGTCGGCGTTCGCCTTGACGTGGGCGACGAGCTCCTGGAGCGTCTTGGGTGCGAAGTCCTTGCGGGCGACGACCGTCATCGGCACCTCGGTGACGAGCCCGACCATCTGGAAGTCCTCGAGCGGCTTGTAGTCGAGGTTCTGGTAGAGGGCGGGCGCCGTGGACATGCCGATGTGGTGCATGAGCACGGTGTAGCCGTCGGGATCGGCCCGCGCGACCTCGCCGGCGCCGACAGTGCCGCCGGCGCCCTCGACGTTCTGTACGACGATCTTGCCGCCGAGCTTGGCGGCCATCGGCTCGGCGATCATGCGGGTGACGGTGTCCGTCGGGCCGCCCGCGCTGAACGGCACGACGAACGTGATGTTCTTGTCCGGGTAACCTCCGCCCGTGGCGCCTCCCGTGGCGGTGGTGCCGCCACCGTTGCCGGAACAGGCGGCGACGAGCGAAACGACGCCGATCGCGGTGATCATCCGGATGGCCCGGTACCTGCTGGTCGATCTCATATGGCGACCTCCTCGTCAGCGCATGCCCGTTCGCAGTGAGTGCGCGGCCTCAGTCTCGGGTGGCAGGGACGCGGATGGTGTCAGAGAAATCTCAAGGAATGCGCTGGATGTCAGAAGAATCCCAAGAAGTGAAGGGCTAACACAAGCGCCGACCCGCACCGTACAATCCGCCGGTATGCGGATCACCATCATCGAGGATGACGACCGCGTGGCGCGGGGCCTGGTCACCGTACTGGCCCAGGCGGGCTTCGAGGTGCACCGCCTCGCCACCGCCGCGGAGGCCGTGCGCGCCGCGCCGTCCGATGTGGTGCTTGTCGATCTGGGCCTGCCGGACGGCGACGGGCTCGACGTGATCCGCAGGCTGCGCGACCGGCCGGAGACCGCCGTCATCGCCGTGACCGCGCGTTCGGAGGAACATGAGCGGGTACGCGGCTTACGCGCCGGCGCCGACGACTACATCGTCAAACCGTTCGGCGTGCCCGAGCTGCTGGCCAGGATCGACGCCGTGCTGCGGCGCACCCGCGTGGCCCGGGCCCTCAGCCACCCGGACGAGGCGCTCGTGCTCGGCCCGATGCGGATCGGCGTCGGCACCCGCGAGGTCTTCGTCGGGGACGCACCCGTGACGCTGACGCGCAAGGAGTTCGAGCTGCTCCTGCTGCTGGCCCGCCGGGCTCCGAACGTCGTCAGCCGCGACGTCATCCTCGACCAGATCTGGGGCGCCACCTGGGAGTCCTCCAGCCGCACCCTCGACACGCACATCGCGGCGCTGCGGAACAAGCTCGGCCCGTCCGTGCCCATCCGCACGATCCACGGGGTCGGCTATCGGCTCCAGGCCGGCCAGCCGGAGCTGATCGGCTGACGCGCCGTGCGCCGCCGCCTGCTCGTCGTCCTGGTGCCGCTCGCGGTGCTGCTCGTCGCCGCGCTGGGCGTCCCGCACAGCGTCACGCTGGCCGAGCGGGAGATGCAGGAGACGTACGTGGACAGGCTCGGCGACGTCGGCCGATTCGCCTCGCTGGCCGAGACCGCGCTGTCAAGCGGGCGGACGGAGGCGCTCCAGCAGGAGCTGGCCCGCTACCACGAGCTGTACGGCATCCCGGCCGCCGTGATCGACACCTCGGGCGCGGTGCTGCTCGGGCCGGCCCGCGCGTACCAGGAGGCGGCCCGCGCCGAGCCCGCCCTGCCCAGGATCGTGACCGCGGCGCTGGCCGGGACCCGCTCGGAGCCGTCCGGCGAGTGGGCGCCGTGGGACGGCTCCGCGCTCGTCGTCGCGGAGCCCGTGGGCCGGGACAGCGAGGTCGTCGGCGCCGTCGTGACCATCTCCGACCTGTCGAAGACCCGCTCCCGCGTCCTGCTGCAGTGGGCCCAGCTCGCCGGGCTCGGGCTGCTGCCGCTGATCGCGCTGATCGCCGTCGCCTGGCCGGTGTCGGCGTGGGTGCTGCGTCCCGTACGGGAGCTGGACGCCGCCAGCTCGCGGATCTCGCAGGGCGACCTCACGATCAGGGCGGAGGCCGAGGCGGGGCCGGTCGAGCTGCGGCGGCTCGCTGGGTCGTTCAACACGATGATGGACGCGGTGGAGAACGCCGTGCAGCGGCAACGGGCGTTCGTCTCCGACGCCTCGCACCAGTTGCGCAACCCGCTGACCAGCCTCCGGCTCGCCGTGGAGAGCATGGAGCCGCACCTGGCGGGAAGCGGGCGGCCGGTGTACGAGGTGGCCGTGGACGAGGTGAAGGCCATGCAGCGGCTGCTGAACTCGTTGCAGGCCAGCGCGCGGATGGAGAGCATCCGGACGGCCTCGCCGGTCGAGCTGGACTCGGTGCTGGCCACCCGGGTGGACCGGTGGCGGGCGCTGACGGCGACCTCGGGGCGGACGCTGGCCGTGGACGTGCCGCCGGGGTTGCGGCTGCTGGAGCCCACCGGAGGGCTCGGCAGCATCCTGGACGAGCTGGTCAGCAACGCGCTGCGGCTGTCGGAGGCGCAGGTGGTGGAGGTGAGCGCCCGGACCGGCGGGGACGTGGTGACGATCGCCGTCCGGGACGACGGGCAGGGGCTCGACGCCTCCGAGCGGGCGCAGGCGTTGCGGCGGTTCTGGCGGTCGCCGCGGCACCAGAACGTGTCCGGGACCGGGCTGGGGCTGGCGATCTGCGCCGACCTGGTCGGGGCCGCCGGGGGTGAGTTGCGGCTGGAGGACGGGCTGCCGCGTCCCGACGGGTCGGGGCACGGGTTCGCCGCGGTGGTCGCGTTGCCGGTCGTCCGGGATTAGCCGGGTCGTCCGGGGATCAGTGCTTGCGGGCGTTAGTGCTTGCGGGCGCGGAACCAGGCGGCGGCGCCCGGGTGGAGCGGGATCGACGCGGTCGCGATCCCGGTGCGCACGTTGATCTGCCACGCCTCGGGAACGTCCTCGGGGGCGGGGCCGGTGTCGTCGCGGCCGGCGGAGGTGATCGTGCCGGTGTGCGTGAAGATCGTGTCGGTGATGGCGTACACCAGGTCGTCGGGCAGGTCGTTGCGGGCGAGCAGCACGTTCGGCACGGCGACCGTACGGGTGGCCGGGATGCCGGCGTAGGCGGTCGCGGGGACCCTGGCCGGCGCGTAGGGGCCGGGGAAGGCCGTGAAGAGGGCGCCCGCCTGCTCGTCCAGCGGGATCAGCCGGATGCGGTGCCGCTGGGCCAGGTCCGTGATGGCCGGGGTCGGGACGCCGGTCAGGGAGAACATGGCGTCGATCTCGCCGTCGCGCAGCGCCGCAGCCGAGGCGGCCTGGCTGAGGTAGCGCCCGTCGGCCCGCACCCGGGCCAGCCGCAGCACCCGCAGCGAGGTGAACTCGGTGCCCGAGTCGCGGGCGCCGAGTGACACCCGCTTGCCTTCGAGGTCGCCGAACTCGCCGATCGCCGAATCGGCCATGACCACGAGGTGCAGGTGGCTGTCGTACAGCCGGCAGACGGCCGAGAGCCCCTCGGGCGCGCGGCCGTCGGTCGTGATCAGCGCGTCCAGGCTCGTCAGCCCGAGCTGGACCTCGCCGGCCCGCAACATGCGGATGTTGTCGGTGGACGCCCCGCTCGGCACGGTCGTCACCGTGGTGCCCGGCACCTGCTCGGTGATGTGCTCGGCCAGGGAGCCGCCGATACGCCGGTACACCGCGCCCGCCGGCCCGGTGGCCAGCCGTAACCGGGCCCCGCCCGGCTCGGGCTGCCGGGCGGAGCAGCCGGCGAGCAGCCCTCCGGCGGCCAGGAGCACCGCCCGCCGGCTGAGGCGCGGCTCCAGGTTCAGCACCATGGCCGAGATGATACGGACGGCCCGGCACGGGCGGTGGCCACCGGCGTGCACAGGCTCAGGCGGCGCGCCCGACCCGGAAGCGGAAGCGGGCTCAGGCGGCGCGCCCGACCTGGAAGCGGAAGCGGGCTCAGGCGGCGCGGCCGGCCTTGAAGGCGGCGGCGGTGTCGACGACGCGCCGGGCCTGGTAGCGGGCCGCCTGCAGCGCGACCTCGCTGGGCGGCCCCTCCCCGGCCACGTGCGAGGTGCCGTACGGGTTGCCCGTCTGGAACTGGATCGGGTCGGTGTACCCGGGAGGCACGATGATCCCGCCCCAGTGGTAGAACGTGTTCGCCAGCGCCAGGATGGTGGACTCCTGCCCTCCGTGGGCGGTGTTGGAGGCGGTGAAAGCCGAGTACACCTTGTCCGCGAGCCGCCCCTGGAACCACAGGCTGCCCACGCTCTCCATGAACACCCTGAGCGGGCTGGCCGGGTTCCCGAAGCGGGTCGGCGTGCCGAACAGCACCGCGTCGGCCCACTCCAGGTCGTCCGCCCCGGCCACGGCGACGCCGGAGCTGTCCCTGACGTGCTGGGCCCACTCCGGTCTGGAGTCGATCACCTCCTGCGGCGCAGGCTCGGCGACCTTGCGCAGCCGCACGTCGGCACCGGCCTTCTCCGCGCCTTCTGCGGCGGCCTGCGCCAGGGCGTGCACGGTGCCCGTGGCACTGTAATAGATGATCGCGACGTTGACGGGTTCCATGATCGGTCCCTTCTCGGCGTTCGGTTCGCCGGTACGACGACGCAGCCGCGCACGATGTGAGGTGACGACCCGACCTCACAGTCCGGGCCGGTGTCTCGTCGAACCGGGTAGGAGGCAGGACGACCGGAAGGAGCCGGCGACACCATGGGCACCCGACCCGACCCCGAGCTGAGCGCGATCATGAGCGAGCGGCGTCACCTGATCAACCTCGCCTACCGGCTGCTCGGCTCGCTGGCCGATGCAGAGGACGTGGTGCAGGAGACGTACGCCCGCTGGTACGCCATGTCCCGGCAGCAGCAGGAGGCCATCGGCTCGCCCGCCGCCTGGCTGACGCGGGTCGCCGGCCGCATCTGCCTCGACCTGCTCCGCTCGGCCCGCGCCCGGCGCGAGCGCTACGTGGGCGAGTGGATCCCCGAGCCGCTGCCCGAGCGTACGGAGTGGCCGGACGGGCAGCCTGGCGACCCCGCCGACCGCGTCACCCTCGACGAGTCGATCAACATGGCCTTCCTCGTCGTGCTGGAGTCGATGACCCCGGCGGAACGCGTGGCGTTCATCCTGCACGACGTGTTCCGGTACCCGTTCGCCGAGGTGGCCCAGATCGTCGGCCGTACCCCGGCGGCCTGCCGCCAGCTCGCCACCTCGGCCCGCCGCCGGATCCGTGACTCGCACGTCCCCGCGGCGCCGTCGTCGCAGCAGGCGGGCGTCGTCAGGGCGTTCAAGCAGGCCTGGGAGGGCAAGGACATCAACGCCCTCATCGCCATCCTCGACCCCGAGGCCACGGCGACCGGCGACGGCGGCGGCCTCGTCACGGCCGTGCTCCACCCCGTCCGGGGCGCCGAGCCGATCGCGCGCTTCTTCGCCGACCGGATGGACGCGCGGTCGGATCTGGAGCTCGTCGAGCGTACGGTGAACGGCCAGCCGGGACTGGTGGCTCAGCTGGACGGCGTCACCGTGTCGGTGCTGGCCTTCGACATCGCGGACGGCCGCATCAAGCACATCTGGGCGGTGCTCAACCCGGAGAAGCTCCGTCCCTGGACGGGGACCGCACCATGAAGACGTCCACCTCGTCCTCGGACTCGGCGGTGAACCCGTGCCGCTCGTACAGCCGGCGCGCCTGGCTGCCCTGCAACACGTTCAGCCTGACCACGGCGTTCTCGCGGTCGCAGCGCTCCAGCAGCCGGCCCAGCACGGCGGTGCCGATACCCCTGCCCTGCAGCCGCGCGTCCAGGTAGAAGTGCTCCAGCCAGTACGTGCCCGCCGCCGGCCGCAGCGCGACGCAGCCGGCGAAGGCACCGCCGACCTCGATCGTCCAGGTGTGAGCCGGCTCGAACGCGTCCCGCAGGCGCTGCCGCACGCGATGCTCGTCGAAGCGGCCCAGCCGTTCGAGGTCCTCGCGCAGCACCACGGCCCGCAGCTCCGCCACCGCCTCGACGTCCGCCACCAAAGCCGGACGAAGCTCCCAATCTGCCACAATCGCGATGTTAGCGTTCGACGCCCGACCGGCCGCAGCGGCGTCTCGCCGAACTCCCGGGGGTCGCTGGTGCAGCTTGTGGACAGAGCCGTCGGTGCAGTCCGCACCCTGCGCCTGCCCCACCTGGTCGCTCTCGCCCGTGACCTCGCGGTGCGTGCTCAGCCCGTGACGGCCGGGTCTCTGAAGAGGAAGTAGCTCAGGTGGTCCGCCTGCATGGACTGGTGGAAGCGCGCGGCCTTCGCCTGGGCCGTCCTGTCCGCGGTGACGGCCGTGTAGACGACGTAACGCCCGGTCGCGCCCGACCGGATCCTGCCGTAGACGTACTCGTCGAGCATCCTGTCCCGCCGCCATTTCACGGCCCGTGAGGAGCCGGCCAGGTGCTTGGCCGTCGCCTTGGCGGCCTGCTCGCTGGGGAAGGACATGATGACCTGGACGGCGGTGAGGTGCCCGCTGTAGGCGGAGTAGGCGAGCTGGACGGCGCGCTCGCACCCGTTCTCCGCCAGCACGCCCTGCCTGTCCACCGGCACGCAGGAGTCGTACGTCCAGCCGCTCACCCTCTTGGCCTTGAACGCGACGCTGCCCATCCGGAAGTTCCAGTCGCCGAACTCGGAGTCGCTGATCAGCGGGTCCCGGCGTTCCTTCTTGCCGGGGCTGGGCCGGGCGGGCTCGGGTGTGGAGTTCGTGGCCGGCCGGGCGACGAGGGTGATCGGGGCGGTGCCGTTCAGGTACCTGTAGACGCTGAACGCCAGGCCGCCCGGCAGGAGGACGGCCAGGATCGCCACCAGGATGGCGACCACACCGGGGTAGTCCCGCGGGACGGGCTGCCGAGGGTTTCCCATGTCTCGATTGTGCTGTAGAGCATCCCCTTCTGCCCCATCTGTCCCAACAGTGATGCCGACTGTTGTCCGGCCGCTGTTGATCACGTTTTAATGACGATGAGTTTAGGCGCCCGCCGCTTCAGGGAGGGAAAGCGTGCGAGCGCTGCACGGTCACGGGATCAGTGACGGCCTTGGAGTCCACGATGTATGACGAACCGGCACCGGCCCCTTCCCCGGTAGCCCGCGCCTTGAGCCTGTTACGCCAGGCCGGAGCTCTTTTCCGGCGGCGCCTGGTGGTGATCGTCGTGGTCGTCGCCGTGCTGATCTCCACGGTCGTGCTGGTGAACTACACCCAGGGCTGGTGGCCGTGGGGCGGCTGCGAGACGAAGAGCGCCGACGTCGTGGACATCGACGGTGAATGCGTCGGGCTGATGGATCCGGCCGACGGGACGACGGTGCTGGGCAAGCAGTACCAGCAGATCCTGGAGGCCATCGCGGCGGAGAACCGCCAGGTCGCCCAGGGCAAGGACTACAGCACGATCGCGCTCATGGCCCCGATGGGGGCGGGCCCGCGCGGGCTGGTCGGCGAGCGCGCGCTGCATCAGCTCGAAGGGGCGTTCATCGGCCAGTACCGGGCGAACCGCTCCGAGACGTTCCCCAAGATCCGGCTGCTGCTGGCCAACACGGGGCACGACGGCTCGCAGTGGCGGACGACGGTGCAGGCCGTACGGAAGAACGCCGCGACGGGCGCGACGGGCAGCCCCGGCCAGATCGTCGCGGTCACCGGGATGGGCCCCAGCCAGCAGGAGAGCATCGACGCCGCCCGCGCCCTGGCCAAGGACCCCGGGATCCCGATGGTCGCCGACTTCATCACCGCGGCCGGGTTCAACACCACCGGCGAGATCGACGCCGCCGGGCCCATCCCCGGTCTCACCCGCACCGCGGTCAGCACGTCGGGCCAGCTCGCCGCCATCGCCGAGGAGTTCAAGAAGAAGAAGGTCGGCGGGAACGCGGCACTGATGTGGGCCGACGTGACCCCGCAGGGCACCAAGGACCTGTACGCCCGCTCGCTGAAGGACGCCTTCCTCGACCCGAAGCTGGGGCTCAAGCCGTACGTCGACAGGTCGGGGCTCAGCTTCCCCTTCGACCCGCGTGGCGGCCCCTCGCTCCTTCGGACCATCAGCGACACGATCTGCGGCACGAAGACCGACATGATCTTCTACGCCGGCCGCCAGGCGTTCATGCCGACCTTCCTCAAGCTGCTGCGCAGCCGGCCCTGCCGGTCCACGCCCATCACCGTCGTCACCGGTGACGACGCCCAGGACCAGGACCCGAGCGACCCGTCGCTGCACGACCCGGAGGCGCCCATCAAGGTGATGTTCGTGCCGCTGGCCGACCCCAACCGGCTCGACCACGAGGACAACCCGCACCGCCAGCTCTACCGGGACTTCCGCAACGAGTTCGTGGCACCGCACCACGGGGTGACGTTCCCCGCGGGGCATCTCGGCAGCGGGCTGGCGATCCTGGCGTACGACGCGGTGACGGCCGCGGCGACCGCGGTGCAGAAGGCCGCCATCGGCGTGGACCCGTCGCAGCTCAGCCTGCCCTCGGCCGCGGCGGTGCGCGGCCAGCTCTACCTGTTCACCGGCACGAACGTGATCCGCGGCGCCAGCGGCGCCTTCACCCTCGACTCCAGGACCGGCGAACGCGTGAACGTCACCACGCCCACGCCCGTGACTATCCCGTGACCACGACGACCACCGCCGCCAGCGCCACCGCCGCGACGAGGAGGAGCAGCCACCAGAGCGCGGGGGACATCCGGCTGAAGCGTACGTGCTCCAGCTCTCCCTCCTCGGTGAGGTGGAGCAGCGCCGTGCCGACCCTGAACCGGTCGCCCGGCCGCAGGGTCGCGTACAGGACGGGACGGCCGTCGATGAACGTGCCCAGCCCGCCGCTGTGATCGTGCAGCCGGTAACCCGCGCTCACCCTGCGCACGGTGGCGTGCGCGGGAGCGATCCCGGTCCCGTGGATCACGATGTCGGCCGCGGGCCCGCTGCCCAGCGTGGTGGTCTCCTTCAGCGTCCCCAGGGTGGCGGGCAGGATCACGGTACGCGGCATCGTCTGCTGCGTGGTCTCCGACTGGTGTCCCACGAGGCGGCCGAGCAGGTCCATGGCGGCCGGCCGCCGCGCCGGGTCCTTGGCCAGGCAGTCGGCGATCAGTGACCGCAGCGGCTCGGAGATCACCCTCAGGTCGGGGGTCTCGTTCAGCACGCGGTTGATGATGAAGGCCACGTTGCTCCCCGCGAACAGCGCCTTGCCGGTGGCGGCGAAGTACACCGTCGCCGCCCAGGCGTGCACGTCGACGGGCGGGCCCACCTCGGCGTCGGCCCCTCCCACCTGCTCCGGCGCGAGGTAGGCGGGCGTGCCCACCGGCGTGGTCATCGCGGCGGTCGCCTCCAGGGCGCGCGCGATGCCGAAGTCCACGACCCGCGGTCCGTCCGGGCCGACGATGACGTTGGCGGGCTTGAGATCCCGGTGGACGACTCCCGCGCCGTGGATCGCCGCCAGCGCGGTGGCCGTGTAGGTCGCCAGGCGTTCCAGCGCGGACCCCGACAGCGGCCCGTGCGTCTCGACGAGCTCCTGGAGGGACGGCCCCTCCACGTACTCGCTCACGATGTACGGCTGGTCCCGGTCGATGGCCGCGTCGATGATCATCGCCGTGTACGCCCTGGGCACCCGCGACGCCATGGACACCTCGTCCGCGAACCGCCTGCGTGCCCGCGGATCGGCCGCCCCCTGCGCGTGGATCACCTTGATCGCGACCCGGCCCGCCTCGCCCCGCGCGAGGTAGACCGTGCCCTGGCCGCCGGCCCCCAGGCGGCCGAGCACCTCGTAGGGCCCGATGCGCCGCGGATCGCCGGTGTTCATTCAGACTCCCAACGTGACCAGGGCGACGACGGCGATCGCCGCCAGGACGACGATCAGCACCACGACTCCCCCGTGCCGGGCGCGCGAGCCGTCCCCGACCGCGGACCTCCCCCGCCGCCACGCCTCGCGCAGGTTGGAGTCGGTCTCGACGTAGATGTGCTCGGGAGTGACGAGCCAGCGCCACGACTCGCCCGCCGCCCGCCACCGCTCGACGTCCACCGAGGCGGGCGCGCCGTCCACGCACTGGCCGATCAGGCGGCGATGCCGCGACGGCAGGACCCGGGCGAGCGCGGTCTCGTCGAGCGACCACGTCTCGGCGCTCTCCTGGAGGCACCGTACGACGGCCCAGGCGAACTTGTAATAGTCCGTTTCGGGGGTGAATGCCCCTTCACGGGGGAGCTTCCACTGCTCGGGGTCGGCCTCCGGCAGGGCACCGCGCCCGCCGACCGGCAGGCAGGAGTCGCAGTCCAGCAGGTACACCGCGGGCGCCGGGTCGATGGTGAAGACGGCGTTGCGCAGTTGCAGGTCGCCCACCACGTACCCCTGCTCGTGCAGCCACTGCACGGTCGAGAGCAGCCGGCCGAGCACGGCCAGCTTGTACGGCGGCTCGTAGTAACGCGTGCCGTAGTGGTCGCGCAGCGCGTTCACCCGCTCGGGCGAGCGGGTCAGCTCGTCCAGGTGCCGCGGCACCCGCCGGTCGCGCAGCTCGGCGAACATCTCCTCGGGCGCGGGCCTGATCAGGATCCCGGTGACCCGCTCCCGGCCGACCACCGCCACCGGCCAGGCGCAGCGCCGGTCGAGTGTCACCCGGTCCTGCCGGGGGAGTTCGCGCCGCCAGCGGACCATGGCGAGCAGCGCCTCCTCGTCCAGCCCCGCCAGCGTCTCCTCGTCGTACCGCTTGAACAGGAACCGGCCGGGCAAGCCGCCGACCTCGCACAGTTCCAGGCTCCGCGCCTGGCCGCCCGGGCGCAGGTGGTAGCCGCCGGCGTCCGCGGCAGGCGTCAGATCCGCCTCTTCGACCACGTCTGGGGGGTTCATGCTGCCGCGGTACTCCTGTCACAGGACGGCCGTGTCGTGACGGCCCGCCCACAACGCCAGCACGGTCCGATCGTCGTCATAGGTCGACAGGTGGAAGTCCACGTCGCACAGGAAGCTGCGCAACGCCGGCGGGGAGCTCCACGAGGTGACGAGCCGCTGGGCGAGCACGCTGCCGCCGCCGCCCATGGCCGTTCCGAACCCGTCGCTGCACAGGACGAGCACATCGCCAGGCCCCCAATCGATCTGCCGTTCCCGCAGCTCGCCGAGGTCGTCCGGCAGGGCGGACGTGACGTTGCCAGGCCGCTGCCCCTCCGGCGGGAAGAGCTCGGTCCACGTCCCGTCATGGAGCCACAACGCGGGCGAGTCGCCGATGGCGGCGCAGGCGGCGATCCCGCGCCTGCCGTCCGCGGGGACCACCCCGATCGTCAGCGTCGTGGCGGGCGGATCCGACGCCCCGGCGCCGTGCCTGCCGGTGCGCCGGTCGCCGAGCCTGGAGGTGGCGCGCATGACCTCGCCCGCGATGGTGGCGAAGGCCGCGTGCCAGCCGAGGCCGGGGGTCAGGGAGAGGTTCGTGGCGGCGCGTACGGCCACCGCGGCCGCGTGCTCGGCGTGCTGCGTGCTGCCCAGCCCGTCGGCCACGGCCGCGATCACCCACCGGCCGTCCGCGCTCAGTCGCACGGCGTAGGCGTCCTGAAGGGGTTCGCCGCGGTAGCGGTGCCGCCGGCCGCGCAGGCTCACGGCGCGGACCGTGGTCTGGGCGAGCATGCCGCCGTCGAGCGCGACGCCGGGCGCACGCGAGTCCGCGCCGCCCGCCAGCAGCACGGGCAGCGGCTGCGGCAGCGGGCCGAGCGGTGTCCTGCCGTCGCCCGCGCCGCGGGTCCTGCGCCGGACCAGCTCCTGCCCGAGCAGTACGCCACCGCCGCCCACGACGAGCCCGGACAGGAGCCACCACGGCCACCCCGACCCCGGCTCCCCGCCGCCCTGCCGCTGGCCCGGCGTCACGGTCACCGTCACGGTCGGCTCCGGCGCCTGACCAGGCCGCACTCCCACCGGACCCATCCCGATGACCAGGAGTAACCCCGCCAGCACCGCTCTGATCATCTCAGCTGCCGCATCCCGTCAGGTCCGCGCAGCACGGCCGTGTTCCGGTTGACGGAGGCGCTGATGCTGTCGGAGACGGCCTGCGCGATGCCGTGCAGCACGGTGGCCGCCCCCGTCGCGACCTCGCCCGCGAACGCCAGCACGTCACCCCTGAGCGTGGAGGCGACCCGCCGCAACGTCTCCTCCCGCACCGTCCCGAACCCGAGCGCCACGATGTACGGTGCCGGTTGCAGCCCCGCCAGCCGGTCGCGCGCGGGCCCCCAGATCTCGACGTCCTGATGGGATTTGCCCACGTACGGCTCGCCGTCCGTGATGAAGAAGACGACCGGCGCCCGCACGTCGAACTGCCGTGAGAGCTTCCGGTAGTCCTTCTCGAGGATCTTCACCAGCTCGCTGAAGACCGCCAGATAGTCCGTCTGCCTGCCCGGCTTCAGCGCCGGCACCCGCATCGCGTCACACGGCCTGGTCAGCGGGAGCACCAGCTCGACCTTGTCGGAGAACGACACCACGGCCACGTGCGCCGCCTCGCTGACGCCCGGATCGCCCGCCTCCAGCTCGAAGAGCAGCTCGCCCACGCAGTTGGAGAGCACCTCGAACGGGGTGGGCCGTCCGTCTTCGCGGGCGGTGTGCATCGAGTGCGAGACGTCGCAGACGATGTAAAAGGGGAAGGCGCGGGGGCGCCCGTTCGCCGATCTCATCGGCTTTTCATCCTGATGGGGATTGCTGGTCTTGGCAAGGTTGCGAACTGAAGGGGGACTTCAGGGGGTTCGCGGCCTACGTCTGGTCCTGCTGCGGCGTATCGGAGCGGTTCGCGGATCGTAGCCGGACCATCGCATCACGGCGATGCAGATGCCGAGGCAGATCGTGAAGACGCCGGAGAGGAGTGCCGCGGCGGCCACGAGAGAACTGTCCTCCGGATCGCGGAGACCGGGAGGGCTTCCGTCGATCCACCTCGAAGCGGCCCACGCCTGGGTGGCGACGACCACTCCGAACGCGGCCGTGATCGCGCCCGTGGCGTAGCCGGGAGTGCGGGGCCACGAGCCCGTGGTGGCGAGCACGAGCCCGGCCACCGACCCGATGGGCACCGTGACGGCCTGGCCGATGACCAGCGCCACGAGCACCGCGTACCTCGCGTGCTCGAAGCCGTCGCCGCGCGGCTCCCCCAGGAGGGGCACCGCCACGACCCCGCAGAGCAGGCTGATCGCCAGTAACCGGAGCATCGCCACGCCCGCCATGATCGCGCGCCGGGGCCCGCCCTGCCCACCCTCTACGCCGCAGTGGCGGACGTCCCCGGCGGCGCCTACGCGGGCCCGAGCGGGTTCCTGGAGGGCCGCGGCGCGCCGAAACTCGTCGGCCGGTCGAAGACCGCCAGGGACGGCGCGCTCGCCCGCCGCCTGTGGACGGCCTCCGAGGTACTGACCGGCGTGCGGTTCCCCCGACGGTGACGCGGAACTGACGCGACCACTGAGCCGGAGTTGACACCAGGGGCACCACCGCGGCAGCCGCCCTCAGCTGAACACCGGTTCTTGGCGGCCGGCTCGTTCACCGCGCCTGTCCAGCACCGCGAGGATCAGGGTCACGGCGGCCGACCCGCCCGCCAGCATCGTCATCGTCGCGGCCGGCGACGTCACCTGCGCCACCGCGCCCGCGAGAGCCGCACAGACGCCCTGCATCGTGGACATGCCGACGAAGTGCAGCCCGAGGGCCTGGCCCGCGAGGTGGTCGGGGGTGCGGGACATCAGGCGTTCCTGGAGGACCAGGCTCGCGCCGAACCCCACGGACGCGACGGCCACGGCCACGGCCGCCGGCGCCACCCCCGGCCGCAGGACGAACAGCAGATACGGCACCGCCAGCAGCAGCCGCAGCGGAACCGCGAGCCGGGGCCGCCAAGCGGGCGGCACCAGGCGCCCCACCACCACGTCGCCCACGAACATGCCCAGCGCCGCGCAGGCGAACAGCGTGCCGGCGGCCCCGGGGGCGTAGGAGACGTAGAGCGACTCGCAGCCGACCACCAGGCCGTTGGGAAGCCACAGCCCCAGGTACGTCAGGCGGCGGGAGCGCGAGGACCACAGCAGGGCGTTGGTGCGCCAGGTGGCCGACACGGACAGGCGGCCCGAGGAGCGCGGCGGGCGAGCCGTGAGCCCCAGCCGGGTGGCCAGGGCCGACGTCACGTACAGCGCCGCCGCCAGCAGCAGGCACGTCCCCGGCGTCAGCAGCGTCAGCAACGCGCCGCCCGTCGCGAACCCGGCGACCTGCATCAGGCCCCACAACATGTTGAACACCGAACGGCCCAGGACATAGCCGTCCCTCGGCAGGATCTCGGTCAGCAGCCCCGAGCGCACTCCCCCACCCAGCGCCGCGAGCAGGCCCTGCGCCAGGACGACCCCGAGGACCGCCGCGACCGGCAACCCGGGCAGCGCCAGCACCGCCGTACCGGCCGCATAGGCGAGCGCGAGACCGGACAGGATCGCGCGCGGCGGCAGGCGGTCGGCGCCCGAGAGCAGGAACGTGGCCCCCACCAGCTGTGCGAGCTGCGGGCCGAACATGCTCACCGCCGACAGCAGCGGCGAGCCGGTGGCCTGGTAGACCAGCGTGCCCAGGGCCAGGGAGCCGATCGTCTGGGCAGCGGCGAAGGCGGCGAAGGACAGCAGGAACGGGGTGAACTCAGGAGTGCGGACAAGGGTTCGGTAGCTGCGCATGCGTCGCAGTCTCCGAGCGGTCGGGGGATCGTGTTTACTGTTTCGCCAGGACGCGAAAGGTCGGGACACGCATGGGCTTGTGGCAGATCGACACCGACACGCTCGCCCGCAGCCGGTTCGTGCTCTCTCCGTTCGCCGAGACGTTCGCGAGCCTGAAGCTGCTGTACACGGGGACCGGCGCCCATCCGGGCGAGGGGGCCTGGCTGCGCGCGCACCTGCCCGGCTACCGCGCCTACCTCGCGACCGACCCGGTGGCCGCGCTGCTCGTACGGGCGGCGCTCGGCAGGTCGTGGGTCGCCGACTTCTTCTGCGCCACCTCGCACGAGGGGGAGAGCTTCGCGGAGACCGTGGCCAGGGTGCGGGCGACCGGCGCCGCGCAGGCGCGGGCCGACCTCCGCGTGTCCGTCGGTGGCCCGCTCCCCGCCGCCCTGGAGCGGGACGACCTGCCCGAGCGGGCGGCCATGCTGCTGACGTACGTCTGGGAGGAGACCGTGCGGCCGTACTGGGAGCGCCGGCGGCGCGTCCTGGAGGCCGACGTGGTCGCGCGGACGGCGCAGGTGAGCCAGGGCGGCTGGGCGGCCGTGCTGGACTCGCTGCGGCCGGGGACGCGGTGGATCGGGGAGAGCCGGTTCCAGGTCAACCTGCACGCGGTTCCGCCGCGGGAGATCGCGGCCGGGGCCGAGCTGCTGTTCATGCCGGTGACGCCGAAGGCCGGGTGGGTGTCGTGGGAGGAACGGGAGCGGTACGCCATCGTCTACCCGTGCCTCGGGGTGCTCGCCGAGCACCACGACCGGCGGCCCGTCCCGGCCGGGCTCGGCGCGCTCATGGGGACGGCGCGGGCCAGGGTGCTGCTGTTGCTGGGGACTCCGATGAGCACGACCCAGCTGGTCGCCGTGACCGGTCAGGGGCTGGGGTCGGTGGGCCGGCATCTGCGGGTGCTGCTGGACGCGGGGCTGGTGGAGCGGCGGCGGGCCGGGCGGTCGGTGCTGTACCTGCGGACGGCGGCCGGAGAGGTGCTCGTGGACGCTTCGGCCACCGGCGGGGAGGTGCTCGTGGACTCGTCGGCCACCGGCGGGGAGGTGCCCGTGGATGATGCTTCGGCCCCCGGTGGGGGTGGTGTCAGCGGCCGCGTCAGCGCGGCGACGGCGCCGCGTCAGACCGGCCCGCGATCGTAACGGTCATGAACGGAGCGGCACCCGCCGCTCGACCGGATCGCCCAGAAGGAGCACTGCCATCATGACCATCACCCTCACCGACCAGGACCAGCACACCCTCCGCCTCGCCGGCTGGGGCGCCGTCTTCCTCATGTCCGCCGCCGACGCCGCCGGCTCGGCCCACAAGGCCGGCACCCAGGGCTCCATCGCCCTGACCTCGGCCACCGGCCTGGTCGGGCACGTCCTGGCCAAGGCCCCCAAGGGCGTCAAGTACGGCAAGAACGTCGCCGAGCTGGCCGACCAGGTCCTGCCCGCCCTGACCGCCTCCATCGGCCTGCTCAAGCAGCAGGCTCCGGAGGAGGCGGACAACTTCCGCCGCACCGTCCTGGTCTGCGTCGAAGCCGCTCAGCAGGGCCGGCCGAACCCCACCACGACCGAGATGGCCCGCAAGATCACCGAAGCCCTCGACGCCGCCTGATCACCATGCGCGGCGACTCCGGCTCGTCACGGGGGTCCCGCCCGGACCCCCGTGGCGCGGGTCAGCAGAACAGCGGCCTGCCCGCGTCCTTCGGCACCTCCGGCACGGAGTCCACGACCTTCACCGTCAGCACCGCCGTGCTCGCGCCCGGCGTCTCCCTGACCTGTCCCCCCTGCTGCCGTCCGATCCAGCTCCGGTAGCCGAGGAACCGGTACGTTCCCGGCTCGAAGATGAGCTCCCCGCGCTCCCAGCCTCCGCCCGGGGCGTCGAGCTTGAGCGAGGCTCCCACTCCCTGCCGTCCGGCCGGGTCGGTGAGGTTCGGGACGACGGTCACCGTCGGCATCCTCGACAGCGCGCCGAAGACCGTGGCCCTGGTCCGGGAGGAGGTGAGCGGGTTCTGCGCCAGCCCGAGCAACGAGCTCGCGACGACCTTCTGGACCCGCATGTCCACCTCGTTCCGGCTCAGGTTCGTCTCGCCCCGTCTGCGCTGGTCCGACCGTACGAACTCCTCCGCCGCCTGGCGGATCTCCGCCAGGGCTCTGTCAGGGTCCGCGGGCAGATCGGCGGCCTGGAACGGCAGGCCCAAGGAGCCTCCGCGGCACTGCCCCGCCCGCTCGTACTCCACCGTTCCCGGGGCCTGCACGTGCTCCGGGCGGCCGCCGCTGATGACGTGTGTCCGCCCGTACGTCGAGCGGGTCAGGGCCTTGCCCGGATCGCCGCCCGGCATCCACACCTCCCGGCGTACGTCCTGGTTGTACTCGCCCTGGGAACCGGAGGCGAACGTGACGTCCTTCTGCTCGACGTACACGAACTGCCCCGGCCCCGGCCGTACCTCCTCCCGCGCCGCGACCGTGGCCGCGTGCCGGAGCAACTCGGCGGCGCTCGCCGGGGACGTCCCGAACGGGACGGAGTCATCACCGCCGCGCACCAGGACCAGCCCCGCGCTCACCGCCGTCGCCAGCCCCACGGCCACCCCGGCCCGCACCACCCACCGCCTGCCCCGGAATCCGCTGCCGGCCCGCCCGGTCTCTTCGGTGATCAGCGCCCGGGCGCGGGCGGTCGCCTCGGGCGAAGGTGCCGGCAGGCTGTCGTGGTGGGCCTTGATCGTTTCGAGTTCGTTCGTCACAGTGCCTCCCCGGCGGGGCCGATGATCTTGCGGAGCTTCCTGCGGGCCCGGTTGAGACGCGATCCCACCGTTCCCTGGGGGATGCCGAGCGCCGTGGCCACCTCCTCGTAGCTGAGCTGGGCGCAGGCGACCAGCAGCAGGACGTCCCTGTCCCCGGACGAGAGCCGGGCCAGGCCCGCGGCCAGCCGCGGCTGCATGACCGCCGCCGAGACCCGCTGCACCACCCGCTCGTCGTGGCCGGCGATCTCCTCCGCCTCGGCACTCCTGGCCAGCGCCCGGTACCTGCGTGCCTCGGCGCGGCGGTGGTCGGCGACCAGGTTGGAGGCGATGCCGTACAGCCAGGGGCGGGCGCTGGAGCAGGTGAGGTCGAAGCGGTCCCGGCCGCGGAAGGCCCGCAGGAAGGTCTCCGCGGCGAGGTCGTCGGCGGCCGACTCGCCCAGGCGCAGGTGCACGTAGCGGTGGATGGCGGCGAAGTAGCGGTCGAAGACGGCGCCGAAACGGTCAGGGTCGCGCCACGACGCCTCTATCACCTGCGCGTCGGTGTCCTCGCTGGGAGGCGCCGCGTCTTGAGGGGGAGCGGTCATGCATGCCGGCCTTTCGGGCTGTTACGTCGGAACACCCGTAGTTCGGCGAACCCCCGGTTCCTCTTCACGATCCGATGGCCCCTGCCTGGTGAGGGCCGGGGTTCCTGGGGGCAGTGGCCGTACGTCAGCCACTGCCCCCAGGAGGAGCCGATGGAGCCGTTCGGGAAGACCGACTACGAGAGCGAAGCCCGCAAGGCGCTGCAGAAGGGCGACGTGTCCACAGCTCAGGTGTGGGCGACCTTGTACCAGGCGCAGGTTCTCGGGCGGAGGCTGGAGAAGATCGAAGAGGCCGTGCACGCCATCGCCCTGAAGCCGTGACCCTGGCGGCTGCTCACCGTTCTACACCCGAGGCGGAACGTCTGAGGACCGCTCGCCCTTGAACGTGGGCACGTCGCGTCCGCGAGGGACTTGGCCCTGACCCGTCGCGTCCGCGGGGGGTTTGCCCCTGACGCAGGGGCAACCCCTCAGCATGGCGGCATGGCCCACGCGAGTCGCCGGACCGTGGCGACGGGGTATGGGCCGAGAGAGGCGACAGGCGATGCGGCACTTCACGATCCACCACGACGGCGTCACGATCCCGGTGTCCCGGGGCGGCCACGGGCGAGCGCTGGTCCTGTGTCCCGGGCTGAACTCGACCCAGGCCCACCTGCACGAGCTGGCCGGGCTGTTGCGGCGCGACCACGACGTGGTGACGTTCGACCTCCGGGGCCACGGCCTCGCCTCGGCCGCCGATCGGTACTCCTTCGAGGCGTTCCTCAGCGACCTCGCCGCGGTGATGGCGGACCTGGAGGCGGCGCCCGTGCTGGTGGGCTACTCCCTGGGCGCGGACCTGGCCGTGCACCACGCCTCCCGGCACCCCGGCACCGTCGCCGGACTCGTTCTCATCGACGGGGCGAACCCGACGCCCGAACCGTTCATCAGCGAGTCCGTCCTGCCCCAGTTCCGCGCCATGTGGGACGACCTGGCGGCGCAGCAGGAGACCCAACGAGGCACCGCGCGCCAGGTGCTGCTCACCGGCCGGCAGATCCTCGACCTGAACCTGGAGATCGACACGATCCGCTCCGGGATTCTCGACCAGTACAGAAAGATCGACCGGCCCATCCACATGATCATGTCGACCGCGATGGCCGGCGTAGATCACGCGCAGTCGTTCAACCGGAACTGGCGGGCAGGCGTCGAGCGGCTGGTCCGCGAGCAGCCGCACATCACCACGTCCTGGCTTGACGCCGACCACCAGCTCGTCTTCACGCACGCCCAGGAGGTCGCCCGGATCATCCGGGATACCCGAGTAGTGGAAGGCTGACCTTTCATCCGGGATACGCAAGATGTGGAAGGCTGACCCGATGCTGACCATCGGCGAGCTGGCGGCGTACGCCGGAGTGACGGTGCGCGCCGTGCGGCACTATCACGCCAAGGGCCTGCTGCCGGAGCCGGAGCGGGACCACTTCGGCTACCGCAGGTACGACGGCGGTGCGGTGGTCGAGCTGATCAGGATCCGGACGCTGGCCGAGGCCGGGGTCCCGCTGGCGCGGGTGCGGGAGCTGCTGCAGGCCGGCGAGGAGGAGTTCGCCGCGGCCATCGCGGACATCGACAGGCGGCTGCGCGCCGAGATCCGGCAGCGGCAGCGGCACCGGGAACGCCTCGCCCGGCTCACCTCCAGGGACGGCCTCGTGCTGCCTCCGGAGGTGGTCGGCTACCTCGACCGGCTGCGGGCGCTCGGCGTCGACGAACGGATCGTCCAGGCCGAACGCGACGGCTGGATCCCGCTCGCCGCGCACTCGCCCGAACGGGTCCCGGAGTGGATGGCGCGCAAGCGCGAGCAACTGGCCGACCCGCGGCTCGTCGACTTCTACCGCACCCTCGGCCAGGCCCTCGACCGGGCCGACGATGACCCGCGGCTGGTCGGGCTGGCCGACGAGCTGGCCGCCTACCTCACGCGGATGGCGGAGGAGCGGGGCGAGGGCTATGTCGACGACCTCGACATGGACTCGTCGCTCGCCAAGCTGATGGACACGCTGGCGTTCGACACCGTGCCGCCGGCGCGCCGGCTGATCGAGCTGCTGAAGCAGCGAGGCTGGACGGGATGGACCAAGCTCGAGCGCGTTGCCCCTGATTCGCGGTAGAGCAGGTGGCGAGTCTCGTTGGGTCTGTCGGATGTCGTGGAGGTGGCGTGTCACCGTTGGTGATCGAGTTGGATCCGCTGAGGGCCGCCGGCCCCGTGCTGCTGGGGGCC
Source organism: Nonomuraea rubra (assembly GCF_014207985.1). Classification (NCBI taxonomy): domain Bacteria; kingdom Bacillati; phylum Actinomycetota; class Actinomycetes; order Streptosporangiales; family Streptosporangiaceae; genus Nonomuraea; species Nonomuraea rubra. The sequence goes on from NZ_JACHMI010000001.1 coordinate 12,424,887, forward strand.
TCGTTCGAGGAGGCGGGACGGATGCTGGCGGCCTGGGGGACGCCACGGCCGTACGCGCCGTATCCGGGTGCGGAGCCACTGGACTGGCGGCTGATGGGGTCGGGAGTCGACGTGCACGTCTTCTGCGGATCCGCGGGAGTGGTGCAGACGATCGTGATCTACCGGGACTTCGACGTGGAGCCTCGGGCTCGGGTGTTCCTGCTCGGCATGGACGTGTTCTCGACGCCCGCCGAGCAGGTGATCACGGAACTGCGAGCCCGCTACGAGGTCGAGGTCGAGCAGGGCGACTGCGACCTGGTGGTACCGGGGTTGTCCGTCGGAATGTCGCGATCGACGGTCCCGTGTCCGGATGACGATCAGGAGACCATCGACCGCTACACGTGTTTCGAGAGCGTCCTGATCGCCGGACCGGGCTACTACGACCCGCCGCCGCCGCTGCGGCGGAACGGAGCGTCATGAGCAGGCTTTTCCCTGGAGGCGTCAGAATTCTGGCGATCGGCGTCGCACTGGCGTTATCGACATCCTGCGGATACGTCGAGCAGCAACGCGTCACGCGGTCGTTCGCCGAGATGGAGCAGGTCGCCCGGGCGATCGCCCCGGACGACCTGATCGACGGGCCGCGGACAGTCGGGGACGCCGAATTCCAGGCCATCTATCGGGAGGGTGACCGCGTCCATTTCCAGCTGGGCGGGAACGGGCCCAGTGTGGATCCGTACGGGTACGTCTGGAGTCCCTCACGCGTACCTGTCGATGACTCCCATCCGTCGATCGCCTCGTCGTTCAAGCACGTCCAGGGCCATTGGTACCGATGGAACGACAGCTACTGAGCCGGCCGGGAAACGGATCAATCGAGAAACAGGGTGCTCGGCCCGCCGGCTGGTTCATGGATCCGGCCCAGCGCGCGCAGGAAGTGGCGGCCGTGCGAACGCAGGCCATTGTCGGGAATCCAGCCGGTGGTGTGGGTGAGACCGGCCTTCTGGAGGTCCTGGCGTACGTGTCGGGCAAGCTTGCGGGCGACGGCCCGGCCATGACGGGTGCGGGTGATCTCGAAGTCGGTGAAGGTGAACGTGTCAGGTGACGGCTGCTGGAGCTGGAGCTCCACGGTGCCGAGTACTTCTCCGGCCGTCACATCACCTGGTGGCCGCTTCTCGTAGGACCATCGGCGCAGGTCCCAAATGCGTGGCTCGTCGTGGGGCTGGGCCTCGCGTACCTGTGTCGTGCCGCCATCGTCCCCGACCACGGCGACGTACCGGACCCGGTTGTCGGAGCACGGCGTGAGGAGCAGGTGGTGGCGCGAGCAGAGCGGATCCCAGTGATAGGCGAACCAGATCAGCGAAGAGGCCAGGTCGGGGTGGGCGCCGGCCCATAGGTCGTCGAAGAAGAACCATTGCTCGAAATCGTCGCGGCCACCGTGAAGGAACATCTGGGCCACGTGCTCGGCCACCTGGATGACGGTACGTTCGCGATGGTGTGCCTCAAGGAGACGCAGTGCCGCCTCGTGGGAGCTGGGCGGGTGGGGCTCCTCTCCGGAATTCCACGTGTACTCCGGCCATTGGTTACAGCGCTCCAAGGCGGCCGCGATGCCGTCCTCGCCGGGCGCGACCAGCACGCGCAGGACCTCCAGCTCCAACGGCCACTCGCTGGTGGGAACGTAGAGGTCACGTAACGCCGCGCCGAACTTCGGCAGCCGTACGCCGGGTAACGCATGAGTGGAATTCCAGCCGATGCTGTCATGCTTCGCCTTGCAGGTGAGCAGGACCGCGAACACGGCCCCTTCCCCCGATTGAGGGCGCTCAGCCAATTCGGTGACCTTGATCGGAGCCGCGAACGCCGTGGTGCTCGTCGGAGTGCCTGCGACTTCGGGCAACGGCCCATCATGTACGGCGAAGGACCACCGCTCGGGATTGGCCGCGACAGCGGCGTCGTCCACGAGGTAGTAGGCCACGTCGTAGTCCAGTCCGTTGGCGAGTACGCGGACGCTGTGCTCGTCGACGTTGCACTGATAGACCTCCGGGAGTCGCGTTCTGGCCAGAGTGCGCAGTTCCCGCATGCTCTCCGGGGCCGGGCCGCCCTCCGAGAAGAGCGAGTCCAGGCCGTAGACGGTCGTGCCCAGTTCTCGGGTGAGCCAGTCGTACGCGTCTTGGGTGGAAGCCTCACTCCAAACGTTGCGCACCCAATCCAGTACCGTCGGCTCGGCCAGCTGCCGGACCGCCTTGCCGAGAATCCCTTGATTCCACGATCGATAAATCACGTACATGGTGCCCCGTATCGACTGGCCTATCGCTTCATCGCTCTGTACCGCTTGAGCAGCGCCGTGACCTTGTCATGGTCACGCGCGCCGTTCAGCTCGGTGAGCAGGTCATCAGTGCACAACTCGTAGTGGTCGCCCTACCAGCAACGCGTCCTGTTGTCCCATCCGGTAGCCGCCGGGAACGCCTCTGGCGACGTAGCGCCTCCTGCCCATGGTTCGTCACCCTGTAGCTTGCCCGTTCCGGTGGTCAAGCTCGGCGATCAGCCGGCTTGCCTGGTGAGCCAGGACGAGGCCTTCCTGGAGCCGGCACACCCAATGGACCCGCTGTCCGCAGCACCTGCGGCGTGGAGTATTGCGGTCCGAATTTTTGACAGCCTGCTCTGGCAGAGTGTCCACGTGAACCTGGACGAATTCTGGAGCATCGTCGAATCCGCCCGCACGGATGCGAAGCCTACCCATGAGGCACTCGTTGATCGGCTTGCAGTCCTCACGATGGACGAGATTCTCGATTTCCAGATGCGGTTCGATGAGGTACAGGATGCAGTCCATCGGTGGGATGTCTGGGCTGCCGCTTATCTGATCGGTGGCGGGTGCTCGGATGACAGCTTCAGCGACTTCCGGGCAGGGTTGGTCGCATTGGGCCGTTCCTGGTTCGAGAAGGCGGCACAGTCCCCCGACAGCCTGGCCGACCATCCGGTCGTCATAGAAGCCGCAGCTCAAGGCGACCTTGATGCCATCTTCTATGAAGACCTCGGAATTGCGGCCGGCGCCGCCTACGACCGGCACACCGATGGCGATGTCGACGCCTTCTATGAGGCCTTGGAGGTTCGCATGGAAGCGGTGGAGCAGGCCGCAGGGGACGACATGGGGGAAGACTTCGACTTCGACGACGACGCCCAGATGCGTCAGCGCTTGCCCCGCCTGTCGGCACTCTTCCTACCACCGGCCGGTTGAAGCCACGCACACTGACTCGCCGGTATTGAACGATGGCTCGCGACTTGCGGTCGACCGCCCGCCCGGTATCGGGCGCGGGATTTTTAGAAGAGCCCGACCTCGCGGCAGGTTAGAAAGCTTCAAAGCGGGTCTTTGCTCGCCGTAAGGCGCCTGGACGAGTATGCACCTTCTGATCCAAGTCCGAAAACCATCTTCGATGGCGTCCTAACGGGCTTCACATTGCAGGGTCGCACCGCTTCATGCTATCCGAGATCGTTCAGGTAAGCCCAGTTTTGTTCTCACGAGCTCCCAGATGTGCACCTTGGCCGACGTCGTAGGCTTCGCGGATCCAGCCAGCAAACTCGTCGTCAAGCTCCGCCAGATCAGAGATCCGGAAGGCATGAACGTATAGCCGTTTCGTGTACGGCGAAATATTGGTGATGCGTGCATCTTCGCCTACTATTCGTTGGACGTCGAAGTAACCTCGGAGTCCGCGAGCGTCCGGCCTTGCTCCCGCGAACCCTCGACGTTTCCCCTTAACGGTGACCATGCTCTTCGAGACTGCGTAGGCGAAGGGTCCGCACGCCTCAACCAACCTGATGAACTCGTGGTAGAGCGCTACGGAGCTGTCGGGCTTACCTGCAAGGTGATCGTCAATCGTCCATGTCTTCTCGTCCATGGGGCGGAACGTAGCAGACGGAAACGACACTTTGCGGAGCACATACCTGCATACCAGCACGCGACCCAAGACGCGGATGAGAAGATCGCCGGCGCGCTCCCGGCCCGCGTGGAGCCTAGGAGATCCGAACTCCTGACTTCCTGCTTGCAAGCGGGAGCCGGTCACGGTGTAGAGAAGTCGTCGCCCTGTTCACGTAGTCGGTGCCACCCAGTGGGGTGTGATCGTGCGAGATGGTGTTGCTGTACACAGGACTCTGGTCGGCGGCCCGCCCCATCATCCGATGGCGAGTGGACCCGTACCGCGGGGCCCCAGCCCGAGGTGCGGAAACCACGCGGCCCCCCAAAGAGCACCTCATGATCGCGGAGGCCCGGCACATGCGTTGTGCCGCACAGCGCAGAAGCCGCTCGAATCGAGATATCTTCCTCGCCATGAGTCCCCAGTACGCATGGTCTGAACGCTTCCCTGCAAGACATGCGGAGACCCAAAGTTCTGCTCACCAGCCGGTCAGCCCGCTCGGCGATCTGTATCCTCCGGCTACCGAAGCAGAGGTCCGCGAGCTTGAAGAGCGGTTAGATGTGGAGCTGCCGCCGAGTTACCGGCAGTTTCTCCTGGTCGCCAACGGGCGGGGCAACGCCGATGACTGCTGCTTGCTGCGTGCCAAAGAAGTCGGCTGGCTCCGTGACGTCGACCCCTCGATCGCCAAGAGCTGGTCAGAACCCAAGCCCGTGAACTCATGGAGCGTGCCCGACGAGCTCTACTTCGTCTATGGACTGGAGCAGGACTCCATCCGTTACAGAGGGGAGTACGTACCCGACACCCTTCTGATCGGATACTGGGATGACGGAGTGGCGCTCCTCAATCCCTGCGTCCGCACCGCTGAAGGTGAGTGGGAAGCCTGGTATCTCGCACCATGGCTGCCCGGCGCTCACCGTTACAGGTCATTTTGGGACCTCGCAATGGACGAGCTGAGAATGCAGTACTCACGTTGATGCCCTCGGGCACGTGGGCGTGCCGTTTCGCCCCCAGTGGCCGGCTGATCGGACCATCCAACTTCTGGCGCAGCTTCACCCACGCCTGTGCCAAGAGCCGAATACAGGAAGCGAAGCCATGGAAATCCGGATCGCCAGGGGCTACCGCACCTCGGAACGAACCTCTCGCGCCGGTTGAATGGTCAAGCGACGCGCAGCTCCGATGGCGCCGTAGGCGCGGGGGTGCGCCGCAGGCGCCTCAATGAAGGCGCCTGAGCTCTTCTTGCGCGAAGCGCCGCACGGGAAGACCTTTCGCGCGCCGAAGGCGCGCCCAGGAAGACAGCCCGAGCGAGAGCGAGGCCCACCGGGGCGGGCCACAACAGGCAACCACTCAAACGGGCAACGGGTGGGTGAGCTGCGGCCCACCTACCCGCACCCCCTCAGGGTGGAGCCTAGGAGATTCGAACTCCTGACTTCCTGCTTGCAAATCGGTCTGATCTTCGAGGACTACGGCCTTGACCTGGGCGGCAGGCAGTCCGCCCGTGACCGTGACTGACCCCTGTTGACCGCCCTTAATGGCACGCTAATGGCACGGCGATCACGTGTGTGGACACGGGGTCTGTTCTGCCGGACCTCTGTTCTACGGTGTGCGGTCACCGTATTTTTCGATGATCGAGCTGAGAGAGCGTGGGGCTGACGGCATCTCCTCCCCCAGTGGACCCGGTGAGGTGACGCCAGTGTGTACGGATCGCATCCATTCGTCGTCGACCACAGCCTGGCATAGCGCTTCGGCGGTGATGAGCGTGGCGAGACCACAACTGTTCTCCCAGGTCTCCCGACCCGCGGGGCTGGCGGCGACCCATTGCTCGACGCTGGCGAGATCAGGAATTGGATACCAGCTCCAGTCCAGCATGTCGAACTTGACCACCAGGCCGCTTTCCGTCCGATAAGAGATCAAGGCTGGGGCTTCATCGATCCATACAGCGCTCAGACAGGGGCCGTACTGCGCCAGAATGGGAAGAGCACCCTCGGTGACAGAATCGACGCGGTAGTCCATGATGACGGTGCCCTTACCGAGGCGCCCGATGAGCATGTCGACGTCGTCTGCGAGGAAGCGCGCCGGCTGAGTGCTCTCGGGTGAGATGCCATACGCAGCCAGGACGTCGTCAATCTTGGTGGCAGAACACCACGTCAAGTCGACGACCAGCTGAGTGTGCAGGCGAAACCACTGACTGTAGGTTGAGTCGATCACGGACGTTTCCTCTCAGGCTGACACCGCCATGGGCCACGCTCAAAGATCTTTGCGCATCCGCGTACCGTCCGCCGCCGAACCGAGATCAGCCACGTTGCTCGGTGAGCCAGGGTGAGGAACGAACCCTGCATCGTCGATCGCCCCCAAGCACGTGCGGCGTCCAGCCATGCAGTGGCGATCGTAGGGCTGCGTCTGTGCGGCGGCGTGGCAACCCCGGTCGGAGCGTTCGGTTGGTACGGCGAGGCTCGCGTGCGGTGCCCGGTCCGGTGTCCCGCCGCCGTCCGGGACCGGCCCCCAGGCCGCACGCCCGGTGCTCACCGTCTCCCAGGTCTTCGAGCTGGCCGACCGGATGGCAGACCGCCGCTTCCGCGCCATGGTCCTGCTGACCACCTTCGCTAGTCTGCGCTGGGGTGAGGTGACGGCGCTGCGGCGGTCCAGCATCGACCTTCAGACCCGTACAGTCCGGGTACGGGAACAGCTCCTCGAACTCGACAACGGCGAGATGCGGCTGGGGCCGCTGAAGTCGAAGGCTGGGCGGCGAACCGTCAGCATCCCCTCGGTGATCGTCCCGGTCCTCGTCGAACACCTGGCGGCGTACGTTGACGAGGCCGAAGACGCCTTCGTGTTCCTCGGCAAGCGCGGGGCGTTCCTTCGAGGGAGCAACTTCCGCCGCGAGTCCAAGTGGGCTGACGCGCTCAAGGAGATGGGCGTGCAGGGGCTGCACTTCCACGATCTCCGCCACACCGGTAACACCCTGGCGGTGCAGTCAGGGGCGAGCCTTGCCGACCTGAAGGCGCGGATGGGGGCACGACAGCGACCGGGCCGCACTCATCTACCAGCACGCGACCCGTGACGCCGACCAGAAGATCGCCGACGCTCTCAGCGCCCATGTGGAGGCAGAGCAGAAGAAGGCGAAGAAGGATGATGATGACGACGGTATGGCGGGAGCGCTGGTGCCCGCGAGCTAATGGCACGTGAATGGCACGAACACCCCGTCACATGATCAGTGACGGGGTGTTTTAGCTGGTGGAGCCTAGGAGATTCGAACTCCTGACTTCCTGCTTGCAAAGCAGGCGCTCTGCCAACTGAGCTAAGGCCCCTTCGACGAAGATAGCTTACCGGGCCGAGGAAGCTACCTGCGTCGTGCCAAGGTCGTCGCTCAGGATCAAGTTCGGGAAGTCCGCGATCGAGTCGAGGATGTGGGTGGCCCCGCCCTTCAGCAGGCGTTCCCGGCTGTGTACGCCCGTCATGACCCCCGCCACGATCGAGGCCCCGGCTCGCTTGCCGCAGAGCATGTCGCTCTCCGAGTCTCCGATGACGGCCACCTGGCGTACGTCGGGCACTTCCAGCCGGAGTACGGCGTGGAGGACCATGTCGGGCCAGGGGCGGCCGCGGCCGCCGGCGTCTTCGGGGGAGATGGCCAGGTCGATCTTGTCGTGCCAGCCGAGGACGCTCAGGATGCGGCTCAGGGTGGTGCGGCTGAAGCCGGTGATCAGGGCCAGCTTGATGCCGGTGCCGCGGAGCTTGTCGAGGACCTCCAGGACTCCGGGCATGGGGACGAGACCTGCCCGCTCCAGCGCTCCCTCGTAGGAGCGTTCGAACGTCAGGTTCGCCGCCTGGGCCTGGGCCTCGTTGCCGGGGAAGATCCCACGGAAGACATCGATCTTGGGGCAGCCCCGGGACCGGTGCACGTGAACCATGGCACGCGCGTACGCTCCGGTCCCGGGCACTATGCCTTGGGTCGCGATCGCCTCGGCGAAGGCGCGCTCGACCATGGCGATGTCACCGACTGTGGTGCCTGCCAGGTCCAGGCACGCCAGCTTGATGGGGACGACGTCACTCATCGCCTCGCCGGTCGGTTAGTTCTCGCTGCCGGTCGCCTCGGTCCAGAGATCGAGCTCTGCGCGGTCGGCCTGCACCTTACGCCAGATCAGCAACCCCCCGAGGGCGATCAGCGCCAGAACGAGCAGCTTCTTCACGGTGTGACCCCACTTCTTCGACGGCCTCACCTGCCGGGGTGAGACCCAACGGTTGACAAGCAGCCTAGCAAGGTATGGCTGCGGTCCCTGTGTCGTGCACTGACCAGATGGGCCGAATGTGTGGCCCATCTGGGACAACAGCTCGATCATGCCAAATATCCAGCCCGGATGCGCAGGGAGTTCCCGGTGGTGTGAAGCGTGTCCAGGGGTCTGCAGGGGCAGCCGGGCTCGAAGGCTCCAGGCCCGGGCACGTTCTGAAGAGGAGCGCCGCATCCACAGCTTGACATACCCCTGGGGGGTATATATGGTTCCGAGCGCTCCCCAGGGATGCCGGAAAGCGAGGCAAGCCGCCGGACGCCCGCCATCCGTATCCATAAGTGACCCGAATCTCACAGATACCCTAGGGGGGTACGGCGTTGGACTCGATGCAGAAGAAGGAGACGGCGATGACCACCACCACCTACACCGTGAACGGCATGACCTGCGGCCACTGCGTGAGCTCGGTCAAGGAGGAGGTCGGCGAGGTCACCGGCGTCACGAGCGTCGAGGTGGACCTGGCCACCGGCCTGCTGACCGTAGCCAGCGAGAGCCCGATCGACCGCGCGAGGATCGCCTCCGCGGTGGAAGAGGCCGGCTACGAGCTGGCGGGCAGATCATGAACACCGCCGCCAAACTCGGCTCGTACGCCCTGGGCCTGGCCGTCATCTTCGGCGGCGCCCTGGGCGTGGGCCAGGTGGTGGACCCGCCCGCAGCGACCGACACCCCACACGACCAAGGCCACACGGGCGACGACCACACCACCACCACTCAGCCAAGCCAGACCAGCAATACCCCCGGGGGGCTCCAAGTGTCGCAGGACGGCTACACACTCAACCCGATCACCTCGCTCACGACCGGGGTTCCGACCGACTTCCAGTTCACCGTGATCGGCCCCGACGGCCAGCCGGTCACCGACTACCAGGTCGAGCACGACAAGAAGCTGCACTTCATCGTCGCCTCCCGCGACCTGACGAGCTTCCAGCACCTCCACCCCGACCTGACCCCCGACGGCACCTGGTCGGTCAAGCTGACGCTGCCGAAGGCGGGCGCGTACCGGGCGTTCGCCGACTTCGTCCCCGCGGGCGGGAAGAAGCTCACGCTCGGCGCGGACCTGCAGGCCGCGGGCGACTACCGGCCTGAGCCGCTGCCCCACGTCAGCCGTACGGCGGCCGTCGACGACTACACGGTCAACCTGGCCGGCGACCTGGTCCCCGGCAGGTCCAGCAAGCTCACGCTGACGGTCAGCAAGGACGGAGAGCCGGTCACCGACCTGGAGCCCTACCTTGGGGCGTACGGTCACCTGGTGGCCCTGCGTGCAGGCGACCTGGCCTACCTGCACGTACACCCGGAGGAGAGCGAGCAGGCGGGGCCCGAGATCACGTTCTACGCCGAGGCGCCCAGCCGCGGCGACTACCGTCTGTTCCTGGACTTCAAGCACGAGGGCAAGGTCCGCACGGCGAGCTTCACCGCGACGGCCACCCTGTCGGACGGGCACGCCCCCTCCGCGACCCACGACCACAGCCACTGAGAACCCGCTGAAGAAAGGAGAGGTGATGTCTTCCCTGAGCGGAGCCACCGAGGACAGAGCCGTCGAACTCACGATCGGCGGCATGACGTGCGCGTCCTGCGCGAACCGGATCGAGCGCAAGCTGAACAAGCTGGACGGTGTGACGGCGACGGTCAACTACGCGACGGAGAAGGCGAAGGTCACCTTTCCCGAGGGCGTGGCCCCGGAGCTGTTGATCGCCGAGGTGGAGAAGGCCGGGTACACGGCCGAGCTGCCCCGGACGACGGCGCCGGTGCTGGATGAGCCGGAGGACGAACTCAGGCCGCTGCGCAACCGCCTCATCACCTCGGTGGTGCTGGCCGTGCCGGTGATCGCGATGGCGATGGTGCCGCCGCTGCAGTTCACGAACTGGCAGTGGTTGTCGCTGGTGCTGGCCGCGCCGGTGGTGGTGTACGCGGGCTGGCCGTTCCACCAGGCGGCCTGGACGAACCTGCGGCACGGCACGGCCACCATGGACACGCTGATCTCGCTGGGCACCATCGCCGCGCTGGGCTGGTCGCTGTGGGCGTTGTTCTTCGGCACGGCGGGCACGCCGGGCATGACGCACCCGTTCGTGTTCACCATCGAGCGCAGCGACGGGTCGGGCAACATCTATCTGGAGGCGGCGGCGGGGGTGACCGCGTTCATCCTGGCCGGGCGGTACTTCGAGGCGCGCTCCAAGCGGCGGGCCGGGGCGGCGCTGCGAGCGTTGATGGAGCTGGGCGCCAAGGACGTGGAGCTGGCCGGCGGCCGGCGCATCCCGGTCGAGCAGCTCAAGAGCGGCGATCGGTTCGTCGTCCGGCCGGGTGAGAAGATCGCCACCGACGGGGTGATCGAGGAGGGCACCTCGGCGGTGGACGCCTCGATGCTGACCGGCGAATCGGTACCGGTCGAAGTACGCCCGGGCGATCCGGTCACCGGGGCGACGGTGAACGCGGGCGGCCGGTTGATCGTGCGGGCCAGCCGGGTCGGCGCGGACACCCAGCTGGCGCAGATGGCCCGGCTGGTGGAGGAGGCGCAGACCGGCAAGGCGCAGGTGCAGCGGCTGGCCGACCGGATCTCCGGCATCTTCGTGCCGATCGTGATCGCCCTGGCGGTGGGCACGCTGGGGTTCTGGCTGGGCAGCGGGGACGGGGCTGGAGCGGCGTTCACCGCGGCGGTGGCGGTGCTGATCATCGCCTGCCCGTGCGCGCTGGGATTGGCCACGCCGACCGCGTTGCTGGTCGGCACCGGCCGCGGCGCCCAGCTGGGCATCCTGATCAAGGGGCCGGAGGTACTGGAGTCCACCCGCCGGATCGACACCGTGGTGCTGGACAAGACCGGCACGGTCACCGAGGGCAAGATGACGCTGACCGGCGTGCACCTGGCCGAGGGGGAGACCCGCGAGCAGGTGCTCAGGCTGGCCGGGGCGCTGGAGCACGCCTCGGAGCACCCGATCGCCCAGGCCATCGCCCGCGAGGCCCGCTCGACAGCCACCGTCGAAGACTTCGCCAACGTCGAAGGGCTCGGGGTGCAGGGCATCGTGGACGGGCACGCGGTGCTGGTCGGCCGCCCCCGGCTGCTGCAGGAGTGGTCGCAGCACCTGCCGGAGAACCTGCAGCGGGCACTCCAGGCCGAGCAGGAGGCCGGCCGCACCGCGGTCGCGGTCGGCTGGGACGGGCAGGCGCGTGCGGTGCTGGTGGTGGCGGACGTGGTCAAGCCCACCAGCCGCCAGGCCATCACCCGGCTCCGGACCCTGGGCCTGACCCCGGTGCTGCTGACCGGCGACAACGAAGCCGTGGCCAAGAGCGTCGCCGCCGAGGTGGGCATCGATGAGGTGATCGCCGAGGTGCTGCCCGCCGACAAGGTGGACGTGGTCAAGAAGCTGCAGGGCGAAGGCAAGGTGGTCGCCATGGTCGGCGACGGCGTGAACGACGCCGCCGCGCTGGCCCAGGCGGACCTGGGCCTGGCCATGGGCACCGGCACCGACGCCGCGATCGAGGCCGGCGACCTGACCCTGGTCCGCGGGGACCTGCGGGTGGCGGCGGACGCGATCCGGCTGTCCCGGCGCACGCTATCGACGATCAAGGGCAACCTGTTCTGGGCGTTCGCCTACAACGTGGCCGCGCTGCCGCTGGCCGCACTCGGCCTGCTGAACCCGATGATCGCGGGTGCGGCGATGGCGTTCTCCAGCGTGTTCGTGGTCACCAACAGCCTCCGCCTGCGCCGCTTCACGTGAAACCCTGGCCCACCTGACGGCCGGCGCCATCACGGCGCCGGCCGTCACGAACATCCCGCCCACCACCAGCCAGCCCAGCGTCCCGCCGCCGAGGACGAGCGCCGTGAGCACGACCGGTCCGAGCATCCTGGCCACCGCCACCCCGGTGCCGAAGAAGGCCTGGTACTGCCCCTGCCGATCGTCGGGCGCCAGCGTGAACCCGATCTCCCAGCCCCCCGAGGCCAGCAGCATCTCCCCCGCCACCAGCAAGGCCGCCGCCACCAGCAGGAACACCCACCCGTACGGGCTGAGCGCGAACACCGCGCAGGCCAGCAACATCAGCAGCCCGGCCCGCCGCATCGCCGCCGAGGCGTCCCGCAGTCCCTTCACCCGCCTGGCCACGCGTACCTGGAAGAGCACCACGCCACCGGTGTTGATCAGCAGCAGGACGGAGACCACCCAGGTGGGCGCGCCGGTACGGGAGGCCACCCACAGCGGCACGACCACGCTGAGCAGCGGCATGTAGAACAGCATCACCGCGTTGATCAGCGTGACGAGCGCGTAGGGCCGGTCCCGCAGGACTGCCAGCCGGGGCCCGGCAGGCGCGGGCGCGGGCCGTACGGCAGGCAGGCGCAGCAACCAGGCGGCGGCGGTCAGGAAGGTCAGCGCGTCGAGCGCGAACACCGCCAGATACCCCTCCCGGGTGCCGAGGGACAGGGCGAGCCCGCCCAGCGCCGCGCCGGTGGCCAGCCCGCCGTTCAGGGTGGCCTGGAGTGCCGCCCGTACGCGGGTGCGCTCGGCGGGCGGGATCAGGGCGGCGAGCAGGGCCTGGCGGGCGGCGGACAGGCCGGTCTGCGCGGTGCCGTACAGGCAGGCGACCAGGGCGAACGCGGCGAACGAGCGGGCGAGCAGGAAGCCGGCGACCGCGACGGCGGTCGCGATCGCGAGCAGCACCGCGACGCCGCGCGGGCCGCGCCGGTCGGCGAGGTGGCCGAGCGGTACGCCGGCGACGGAGCCGACGCCCCAGCCCAGCGTGAGGCCGAGCCCGATCTCGGCGGCAGAGAGGCCGACGATGCCGGAGAAGTAGAACGCGGAGGTGACGAGGTAGACGCCGTCCCCGATGGAACTGACCAGCTGCGCATGTGCCAGGATCCGCCGATATTTCATGATGCACCTTCCTGATGTGGCGGAATTTCAGGGCGTCATCCGGGTGGCGACGCCCATCCGGTTCCAGGCGTTGATCGCGGCCACGGCCACCACCAGCGCCGCCAGTTCCTCCTCCGTGAAGCACCCGGCGGCCGCCGCCCACACCTCGTCCGTGACGTCGTGGGTGGACAGCCGCGTGGCCGCCTCGGTGAAGGCCAGCGCGGCCCGCTCCCGTTCGTCGAAGAAGGGCGCCTCGCGCCACACGGCGACGGCGTGCAGCCGGGTGTCGCTCTCCCCCGCCGCCTTGGCGTCCGAGCTGTGCAGGTCCACGCAGTACACGCAGCCGTTGATCTGGCTGGCCCGCAGCCGTACCAGCTCCAGCAGCGGCTTGGGCAGCGTGCTGCGCGCGGCGAACGCGTCCAGGCCGGCCATCGCCTGGTACGCGGGTCCCGCCAGCGCGCCGAGATTCATCCGTTCGGTCATGGGCTCATCCTCGTCCCGAACTTGTCCC